>NZ_JBSWWW010000006.1:0-475183 GCF_056160285.1 Alteromonas sp. AWJ4_197
ACGGTACCTGGTCCGCCAACGTGCCCATGGCGATTTCAGAAGGCTTGCTGGATGTGAACGTGTCGGTACTGGATGCAGCGGGCAATGTGGCCACGGTGAATACTTCCGGCCTGATTGACCTGACGCTGCCAGTGCTGAACATCAACCCGATCACCGATCTGGCCAGCGACACACCGCTTATCAGTGGTACGTCTGATGAAATCGGCGGTATCGTAACCATCGATATCACAGACGGTAACGGTGATACGCAAAGCTTCAACGCGACAGTTCTCGGCGACGGTACCTGGTCCGCCAACGTGCCCATGGCGATTTCAGAAGGCTTGCTGGATGTGAACGTGTCGGTACTGGATGCAGCGGGCAATGTGGCCACGGTGAATACCTCCGGTCTCATCGACCTGACGCTGCCAGTGCTGAACATCAACCCGATCACCGATCTGGCCAGCGATACACCGCTCATCAGCGGTACGTCTGACGAAATCGGCGGTATCGTAACCATCGATATCACGGACGGTAACGGTGATACGCAAAGCTTCAACGCAACAGTACTGGGCGATGGTACCTGGTCGGCCAATGTACCCATGGCAATTTCAGAAGGCTTGCTGGATGTGAACGTGTCGGTACTGGATGATGCCGGCAATCTGGCAACTGTCAGCACCTCAGGATTAATTGACCTGACACTGCCAGTGCTGAACATCAACCCGATCACCGATCTGGCCAGCGATACACCGCTCATCAGCGGTACGTCTGACGAAATTGGCGGTATCGTAACCATCGATATCACAGACGGTAACGGCGATACGCAAAGCTTCAATGCGACAGTTCTCGGTGACGGTACCTGGGCTGCCAACGTACCTGTTGCGATTTCAGAAGGCTTACTGGATGTGAACGTGTCGGTACTGGATGCAGCGGGCAATGTGGCCACGGTGAATACTTCCGGCCTGATTGACCTGACACTGCCAGTGCTGAACGTGAATGCCATTAGTGACCTCGCCAGCGACACACCGCTTATCAGCGGTACGTCTGACGAAATCGGCGGTATCGTAACCATCGATATCACGGACGGTAACGGCGATCCCCAGAGCTTCAACGCAACAGTACTGGGCGATGGTACCTGGTCGGCCAATGTACCCATGGCAATTTCAGAAGGCTTGCTGGATGTGAACGTGTCGGTACTGGATGCGGCGGGCAATGTGGCCACGGTGAATACCTCCGGTCTCATCGACCTGACGCTGCCAGTGCTGAACATCAACCCGATCACCGATCTGGCCAGCGATACACCGCTCATCAGCGGTACGTCTGACGAAATCGGCGGTATCGTAACCATCGATATCACAGACGGTAACGGCGATACCCAGAGCTTCAACGCCACAGTTCTCGGCGACGGCACCTGGTCTGCCAACGTGCCCATGGCAATTTCAGAAGGCTTATTAGATGTGAACGTGTCGGTGCTGGATGCCGCGGGCAATGTGGCCACGGTGAATACCTCCGGCCTCATCGACCTGACGCTGCCAGTGCTGAACGTGAATGCCATTAGTGACCTCGCCAGCGACACACCGCTTATCAGCGGTACGTCTGACGAAATCGGCGGTATCGTAACCATCGATATCACGGACGGTAACGGCGATACCCAGAGCTTCAACGCAACAGTACTGGGCGACGGTACCTGGTCCGCCAACGTGCCCATGGCAATTTCAGAAGGCTTGCTGGATGTGAACGTGTCGGTACTGGATGCCGCGGGCAATGTGGCCACGGTGAATACCTCCGGCCTCATCGACCTGACGCTGCCAGTGCTGAACATCAACCCGATCACCGATCTGGCCAGCGATACACCGCTCATCAGCGGTACGTCTGACGAAATCGGCGGTATCGTAACCATCGATATCACAGACGGTAACGGTGATACGCAAAGCTTCAACGCGACAGTTCTCGGCGACGGTACCTGGTCCGCCAACGTGCCCATGGCGATTTCAGAAGGCTTGCTGGATGTGAACGTGTCGGTAATGGATGCAGCGGGCAATGTGGCCACGGTGAATACCTCCGGCCTGATTGACCTGACGCTGCCAATCCTGAACATCAACCCGATCACCGATCTGGCCAGCGACACGCCGCTCATCAGCGGTACGTCTGACGAAATCGGCGCACTGGTAACCATCGATATTACTGACGGTAACGGCGATACCCAGAGCTTCAACGCGACAGTTCTCGGCGACGGCACCTGGTCTGCCAACGTGCCCATGGCAATTTCAGAAGGCTTACTGGATGTGAATGTGTCGGTGCTGGATGCCGCGGGCAATGTGGCCACGGTGAATACCTCCGGCCTGATTGACCTGACGTTGCCAATCCTGAACATTAACCCGATTGCGGACCTGACCAGCAGTACACCGTTGATTTCCGGTACCTCTGATGAAATCGGCGCTCTTGTCAGTATTGCTGTGACGGATGGTAACGGTGATACGCAAAGCTTCAACGCCACAGTTCTCGGTGATGGGACCTGGTCGGCGACTGTGCCAACCGCCATTTCTGAGGGCTTGCTGGATGTGAATGTATCGGTGCTTGATGATGCCGGCAATCTGGCAACGGTCAGCACGTCAGGATTAATCGACCTGACACTGCCCATCCTGACTGTTGATGCAATTGGTTTCACTAACGATTTAACACCGACCATCTCAGGTACATCTGATGAAATTGGTGCGACTGTAACCATTGAAACAGAAGACGCGCTGGGCGCAACCCAGTCGCTGACAACGACGGTAGCCGGCGACGGCACTTATACGCTGGATATCCCTACCGATGTAGCGGAAGGTATTCTGAATGTAAATGTGTCAGTGCTGGACGTGGCCGGAAACCTCAGTCAGGTAGCTCTGAGTGGCGAAGTCGATGTGACCCCGCCGTCACTGAATGTGACTCACGTACCTACAATTACTGAACCGTTTATCTCTGGAACTGCCGATCCGGAACTGGAAGGTCTGGCCGTCAATGTAGATTTGACTGCCAACATTCTGGGAATTGAGCAAACTGTGTCAGTAACCGCGACCGTTGCTGAAGATGGTACCTGGACATACGGACCGTTCCTCGATTTGGGTGTAGGCCCGTTATCGTTATCGGCATCTATTACCGATGCTGCCGGAAACGTAACCACTGTGAATGAAGGAGGAAGTCTGTCACTACTCGAAGGCTTCCTGAGTGGTCCAAGCTCTGACTCCGGCGATTCGGGTGATTCGGGTTCACTGCTCTCTCTGAACCTTGGCCCGTTAAGTATCGATATCTAAGGAAATTCAGAAAGAAAACAAAGGGTGTGCTTCTCTGCACACCCTTTTTATTTATAGAAAAGTTCGAGCAAACACGATAAATCAAGAAACTTATCTTTGAGTTCATCTGTCACCGGCATTGTCCGGAATGACATTTCCAGACTCTGCTCTCCGGATAACCACTCGAAAGCTTTAGCCCGCTCCTGAAGAGCTGATTCCATCTGAATCAGCGTATCAGTTTCCACGCCCATCATTATCGAACCGTACAGTTCATCAGAAAAAGGATACAGTACGCCACCAGCAATTTCCGGTAGTAAAAACTTTTTCAGAAAGGTTTTAAATTCCGTTATCTGAGTAATGTCACCATGAAGATTCTTCGGCGCAACGCGAATAGTGGCGATACTCAGATTCAAACGTGCAGCATTCTGTGCCAATAGCCGCGTCTGCTCTATAAAAAACTGTTTACCCGCGAATCCGAACTCATCGGATAACTGCTCATTGGCGACCATACGTTGCAGAGAATCATTCAACGCTTTGTTCTGATTTAACTCAACGTGCAGTTCATCCAATCGCCTGACCATATGATCATACTTGATTTGCAGGCCCAGCAATTCCTGCTGCTTTTCCATAACCCGGGTCATATCCAGGTGACATCCCAGCAGTCTTACCGGTTCTCCTTCGCTTGAATAAATTGCAATTCCTCTGCACCTTACCCAAATGACTGAACCATTTTTATGGCGATAGCGCACCATCTGATCATAGGGGATATCCGGATTCTTCAGGTGAAGCGCTAAATTGCGCTGGGCCACAGCCAGATCTTCCTCAAAGATTATGTCCTGCCATTCATGCACTTTGTGTTCTTTGAATTCAGGATCATAACCAAACAGACGCCAGAATTTTGGACTCATCCATTCATTGTCCGGCGATGTTAAATCCCAGTACCAGAGACCGTCGACAACTTCTTCCTGAAAAAACTCGAACATGAGTTTGTCATTCTGAAGCAAATCGTAGAGCTCAGTTTCCAGGTAGTGTTGCCCCGGTGAAAAAGAAGCCGGCTCTTTAGCATCGTCACGCATTTTTAACGACGGCACTCAATAATAGAAATGATAACGCCTTTCGCGGTACTACCAATTTTGTACTGGCTGACCGTCACTTCCAGTTCCCGGGTGCTGTCTTCCTCAGAGAAGATTTTAGTTACTGACGATTTTTGACCACGATTTACCTGAGACACCAGCTCATCCAGTTCTGTCAGGGGCTTTTTGAATGATAAATCTCTGAAATCCCGGTTGATGTCAAAATCGATGATATTGACATACTGCTTCATAGCCTGCGTAAACCGGCGGATTTTCAAATCGCTGTTCAAAAACAGTACCGCCAGATGCGTTGCAATCATCAAATTTTCTAAATCATTATTGATGTCAGTGAGCTCTGCAATTTTCTGTTGATACTCGCTGTTTACGGTATAAAGCTCTTCGTTCACCGACTGAAGTTCTTCATTGGTAGACTGAAGTTCTTCGTTAGCAGCCATCAACTCTTCGTTACTCGACTGCAATTCTTCACTGGTTGAATCCAGATCTTCCAGTGCTTCGCGGTAAAGCTTCTGGCAATCAATCAGCGCGTTATCCAGCTCTTCTATACGTTTTTCAGTTTGCTCACCCCGCTCATAGGTCACATCAGACACCGGCGCAGGCTTGATACCGCCCTTGAAGAAACTGAGAGCGAGATAGGCATTGTCAGGCCCGTTTTCGTGAAAAGCAAAACACCGCAGGGACCAGCTTTCCTCTGCATCCACTTTAATATCCTGCATCAGCACCGAGGAGTTTTCTCTTAACACCTGATGGGCAGCCGAAATCGCTTGCCCGGACAGTTCATCAATCAAAATATCTGACAAATCATAGGTCACCAGGCCCGGTCGTAATTTGGCAGTAAACAGTGAAGTATCGCCATAGCTGTACACCACCCGCAATTTACTGTCGGTGATCAATGTAGGCGGAATATACTCATCCATCACCGCCTGACGGCCAATGGTCGCGGCTTTCCTTTCCTTATCAATACGCTTGTTCGGCATACTCAAATAGTTGGTCACCGATTTGGGACGATAGTGACGGTTCTGGAAAGATGAGGTACTGCTGATTTGAGAGGATGGCACCTTGATGTCTTTAGTTTTCTGATAGATACGGTTACGCTGATCCGTAAAATCAAAGTAGATACTGAAACTCCCCGGCGATTCAGCCGTACCCAAAACCAGATATCCTCTGACTTTTAATGCAAAATGGAAGAACGCCATTACTTTCTGCTGGGCCGCATTTTGCAGATAGATAAGAGTATTCCGGCAACTTACCAGATTCATATTAGAGAACGGCGGATCCTGAATCAGGTTATGAGTCGCAAATACCACCATATTACGGATACGCTTGCTAATCTGATAATTGCTGTCGTTAAGGTGAGTGAAGTGTTTCGTCAAATATTCTGCCGGCACTTCTGAAGAAATACTGCTGGGGTAAGTACCGTTAGCCGCAAAAGCTATAGCAGACTGATCAATGTCGCTGGCAAATACCGTTACATGACGCTCAACCTGCAATTCATCCATCGCTTCAGCAAACAAAATAGCATACGAATATGCCTCTTCGCCGGTTGAGCAGCCCGGGCACCAGATGCGAATAGTTTCGTCTTTAGGTGTTTCCAGCACCAGTGGTTTCACTACATCTTCAAACAGCTTTTCCCACACCTCGCCATCACGGAAAAATTGCGTGACACCGATTAATAAGTCCTGCTTAACCAGCTCCACCTCGCCGGGCGTTGAGTTCAGGTATTCCCAATACTCATGCAAGGTGTGCTTGCTGTTTATACTCATCCGGTGTTCGATGCGGCGCGATACTGTAGACTCTTTGTAAGCACGGAAATCAAGCTCGGTACGATCATTTATCAGAGCCAGAATATCATCGAGAATTTTTGAATTTTTTGATAGGTGCTCACGGAATTTACTCCGTGTTTCACGGGCCAGAGGATGCTGGATAAAACGCTTAATCTGGTCAGGAATGTCACGGATAGGTAATACGAAGTCTACTGAGCCGGTGTTAATGGCATTTAATGGCATACCGTCAAATTTGGCTTCTTCAGGGTCCTGGGCAATCACCATGGCGCCCATCTCTTTCAGAGACAGCACTCCCCTGCTGCCATCAGAACCAGTACCGGAGAGAATAACTCCGATTGCATGATTCTGCGCATCTTCCGCAAGAGTGCGGAATAACTCATTAATTGGCAGGTTAATGCGATTATCCGGAGGTAAATCAGAAAGGTATATTTTTCCTTCTGCAATGCGCATCAATTTGCCGGCCGGGATAAGGTAAACAGTATTGGCCAGTAACTCTTCTCCTTCAACTGCCTGATGGACTGCCATTGATGTATTCTTACTCAGCAATTCATCCATCATGGATTTAAAATCTGGTGACAGATGCTGAACGATTACATATGAGGCACCTAAATCAGTTGGCAGCAGACTGAACAACTCCTGCAATGCTTCCAGACCACCGGCAGAAGCGCCAATTCCCACAATATAGTGTGATGCCTTCTGGTTTTCCGAGTTTTCCATGTTCCCGTTCCAATTCCCAATGTGTTTTTATGATGCGAGTCGCTGTTTTAGCAGCATTTTCTCCAGTGTATCCGAATCTACAGGGCGAGAGAAATGAAATCCCTGAAAAAGATGGACGCCCATTTTTCGGCACATCTGATACTGCTCATCCGTTTCTATACCCTCAGCCAGAATTTGTAAGCCCAGGCTGTTCCCCATACCAATCATTGCTTTCAGCGTTTTCCTGAACTTCTCGGTATCAAGCATATTTTCGATGAAGTACCGGTCGATTTTCAGTTCATTAAAATTGTAATTCATCAGGCGCTTGAATGAACTGTAGCCAGTGCCAAAATCATCCATGGAAATGAGAAAACCACGCCGGACCAGTTGCTCAATTTGCTGTTCTACTCTGGCGCTGTTCCGCTCCAGCATATTTTCGGTAACTTCAACGCAGACAGCGGTAAACGGGATATGTCTTTGCAAACACAAATTTGTGATGGTTTTAGAAAAGTTTTCTTCTTCCAGTTGAGATATATCCACATTAAGATTCAGGTACAAACTGCTATGTTGTGCACGAAGTCTGGCAAACCCATCCAGTGCCCTTGTTAGCGCCTGGTTGAACAATGCCTCATCCATATTATTTCGCTTGGCAAAGGTGATAACTTCTTCAATGCCTTTAAAAAATTCAAACGGCTTAGTGAAACGGGCCAGTGACTCCACGGAAACAATTTCACCGCTGAGATTGTAAATTGGCTGAAAATGACTAACTAACTCGCCCTTATCCAACACCTGTTGCAGTTCGTTCTTCTGATTTTTTACCCATTTACGCTGCTCCCTTAAATTCACATCGTAAATTTTGAAATGTTCAGTGACAAAAGCCCCTTTCTTTACTTCGTACATGCCCTGATCAGCAGCATCGACAACCGCCTGAACTTTATCTGTGCGGGAAGTGAATTCTTCAAACTGTATAGTAGGCGTCCAGGCAATCCCGATACTGCACTGAATGGACAAATCTTTCCCTTCTATTGTCGTTACCCTGTTGAGCGCGTTGGAAATCTTTTTCGCAATGTTACCCACTACTTTCTCTGTCGTGACGCCTGGCATGCAAATCACGAACTCGTCGCCACCAAAACGGGCGGATAAGTCCTGCTCACGCACTACAGCCTGTATTCGTCTCGCGACAACTTCAAGCACTCTGTCGCCGAATTTGTGGCCCAGGGTATCGTTAATGTCTTTAAACTTGTCCAGGTCAACAAATACAAACAGAGAGCGGCTGAATTTAGCTTCCTCGAGTTCTTCCACTTTACGGATAAACGCGCTGCGATTTAACAGTTCAGTCAATGGATCGTGATCTGCCATATACTGGAGTTTGGTTTCGGCGCGAAACTCTTTAGTAATATCGTTCACTGTAATAGTGGCACTGATAAAATTATCACGGTGGTCAAAATAGGCGGCCAGTTGAACTGAAAAAACGAAAATACTGCCAAGAGGACTGACAAACTCCATACGGGTTTTATAAAGACTACGTTTCAGTTCCTTATCCATAATATGCGCCTGGAACTCACGGGTCACTTTCGGCGGCATATAATCAGTCCAGCCCCTGCCGTAAAGCTCATCCATGGAGGTTTTCATCATGTCTGCGCAGCGTGCATTCACAAAGACAGCGTTCCAGTGGCGATCTACATTGATTACTCCCACGGGTAAATCGTGTGCAATCTTAGTGATGCTTTTGCTGTCAGAGAATACTGAAAGCGCCCACGGACAAGTCGGGTCACCGGTGGATGAAAGTACACAGTGATACCCGATAAGCTTTTCAACTTCTACCAGTTGGGGAGTCTGACTTGCTTTATCGGTATCCAGTTGATGAAGTGCGGAAGGCAGTAAAGAGGTGTAGGCGAACCGGGAAACATTCGGTGTTGCCCGGCACAACTTCTTATCCTGATCGTAATATGCGGTGAACCCGTCATTGAGTTCGACTAACAGCTCACTGACATTTCCTGATGGGTGAAACACTGGTTCTTTCGTTACTGTATGACTCACCGTTGAAAACCCTGTAAAAGTGACATCCACTCATGTGCAACCACTTTCATACACATCCGTTATATAGCATAGACGCTATATCAAATAACGGGATATCAGGGTAAAAAGTTCAGTATTGCGCGGTCTGAACAACCGCGCAGGAGGAGATTTTTCGCTATTTTTGATAAGGAGACACACCGCCTTCTTCAATAAACCGGTCGATGCGTTGTTCAAGCACAGACAAAGGTACTGAGCCCAGTTGCAAAACCGCATCGTGGAAATGGCGGATATCGAATTTTTCACCTAATGCAGATTCAGCGCGGGCACGGTTTGATTCCATTGCCATTTGTCCCAGGTAATAAGACAACGCCTGACCCGGCCATGCAATATAACGATCAACTTCGGTGGTAATTTCATGGACCGACAGCGCCGTGTTGTCTTTCATGAACTGCTGCGCCTGTTCACGGCTCCAGCCTTTTGCATGGATACCGGTATCTACCACCAGCCGTGCTGCACGCCACATCTGATAGCTCAGCATGCCAAAGATTTCATAGGGGGTGTGGTAAATTCCCATCTCTTCGCCCAGCTTCTCGGTATACAGAGCCCATCCTTCTCCGTAAGCAGAAATGTAGCTTTCCCGCCGGAAGTCCGGGATCCCGTCATTTTCCAGTGACAACGGCATCTGGAAGGCGTGTCCCGGTGCTGACTCATGCAGGGTCAGGGCAGGCAGCGAATAAAGCGGGCGTGAAGGTAAATCGTAGGTGTTTACCAGATAAACGCCCGGACCACCGCGGCCGGCAGTATAAAACGGTGCAATATCATCAGGCACAGGAATAATAGCAAAACGGGCACGGGGCAGATGACCGAAAAAGTCAGAGGCCACGGCATCAAACTCTTTGGCTGTCCAGGCCGCTCTGTCGAGCAGCGCCTGAGGCGTATCGACATAGAACTGCGGATCGGTGCGCAGGAAATGAAGGAATGCGGCTAAATCGCCATCAAAATTCACTTCAGCCATGACATCGTGCATGCGGTCACGGATTTTCGCCACTTCATCCAGACCAATCTGATGAATTTCTTCCGGCGTTAGATCCAGTGTGGTGTACTTTTTTGCCTGAGCACGGTAATAAGCTTTGCCATCAGGTAAATCGTAAGCGGCAATGGAAGGCTGTGCCCCGGGGATGTACTCTTCAACTAAAAAGGACAGCAGCTTTTTATGCGCAGGGATCACCGCTTCGCTGATCGCTTTTTGTGCCTGTGCACGCAAAACCTGTTGTCGCTGTGCAGAGATTTTGGCAGGGAACTTAATAAACGGCTGAAAATACACGTTATCTTCACCAGCAGCGTCAACTACCGACTCCACAGAGCGTTCACGGCCATCCAGAGAAATCGCCGGTAAGGTAAACTTCCGCGCAAGACCCATTTTCATGTTGGCAATCTGTTGATCAAAATACCGTGGCATATCGTTAAGCCAGGCGATGTAATTCACATAATCCTGTTCGCTGTGAAATGTCTCCCGCGCCAGGTATGTCAGGTCGCTCCAGAATGCGGTATCACCCAGCAAAGGCTTTTCCCAGCTACGGTATTCCTGATCCATAATGAGGTTTTCAATCTGATTACGGTATACCGCATAGTTGGTCTGATTCTCTTCCGACAATGTGGCGGTATCAATAGTATTCAGCTCTCTCAGCACAGACTGCCAGCGGCTCAGGCGCTTTTCCTGCGTGGCCTGACTCACATCCGGCAAAGCAGATGGCGCTGCGTGTGTATCGCTGTTTTCATCCACACTGTAGTAATTCTTACGCCACTGCCATTCCTGCGAGTATAAGGTTTCAAACTGGCCGTCGGCGGTATCTGTTGCAAGGGGTTCAGAAGCCGCATACACCGCAGCACTTCCCTGAAAGGCCAGAAAGACGGATAAACTGAGGATGCGTACAGAGCGTGTAAAAGTGGTCACAAATATTCTCCCTGTTTTTATTGTTATGTACCTGAAATGGGTTGTATTGAGTTTTAACACGGCGGGACAACGGATTACCAGATTTAGCCGCCGGTTGTGCAAATTGAGCGGATAAACAGCAAATCGGCAGGCGGACTGAATTTACCGCCGGACGAGGAGATCCTTTGCTTATATATCCGTATGATAGCAACCACAAGAAGCCGGACAGATAACCGGCAAAATAAGCGAATTTACCGGAGGTAACATGACAGGAAACGGCATAGGCGGAAAAACAAAAGAAGAAGCTTTGTCCACGCTTCAGGATATGACAAAAGATACTGTGGCGATTGGCAAAGAAGAGTTTGAAGCCAGGATCCGAAAAGCGCAGGCATTAATGAAAGCGCAGGGTATTGCGGCGCTTTACCTTAATGCCGGCACCAATATGACCTATTTCACCGGCCTTGAATGGTACGCCAGTGAAAGACTGGTGGGCGCATTACTGCCAGCAGAAGGTCCGGTCACTTTTATCGCACCGTTTTTCGAAATAGCTTCCCTGTCTGAACGTCAGATCATCGCCGGTGACATTGCCGGCTGGCAGGAACATGAAAGCCCATATGTCCTGTTCGCCCGCTTGTTAAAACAGACCGGTGTAAAGCCAGGTGATAAAGTGGGTATTGATGAATCAACGGCCTTTTTTATTACCGACGGTTTTCAAAAAGCCATGCCGGAGCTCCAACTGGTTAACGCCAGTCCGGTGACTGCAGGATGCCGCATGCATAAAACGGCACCGGAACTGGCCCTTATCCAGCGGGCCATGGATATGACGCTGGAGGTGCATAAAGCCGCCGCCAGTATTCTTTACGAAGGGATCACCACCACCGAAGTGGAACAGTTCATTAATCAAGCGCACAAGAAAACCGGCGCGCCGGCAGGTTCGTGTTTCTGTATCGTACTGTTCGGTAAAGCCACCTCTTTTCCTCATGGCGTGAAAGATCCACAGGTATTGAAACCCGGCGATCTGGTGCTCATCGACACGGGCTGTAAATTAAAAGGTTATCTGTCTGACATAACCCGTACTTACTGCTTTGGAGAGCCTACAGAAAAACAGGCCCGCTTGTGGCAAGCAGAAAAAGAAGCGCAGATTGCCGCGTTTAACGCAGCACAACCCGGTACGCCTTGCGGACGGGTTGATGCCGCAGCCAGAGACTGTCTGGCGGGCTACGGGCTGGGCCCCGATTATCAGTTGCCCGGCCTGCCCCACCGCACCGGTCACGGTATCGGCATGGACATACACGAATGGCCCTATCTGGTGAAAGATAATCCGCAGCCGTTGGCTACCGGAATGTGTTTCAGTAACGAGCCGATGATTGTGGTCCCCGGGGATTTCGGGATCCGCCTTGAAGACCATTTCTACATGACAGATGAAGGCCCAGCATGGTTTACTGAGCCCGCTAACAGTATTGAGAAACCTTTTAACTAAGATGAGTTATTCCATTCCTGCGCAGCGTTACGAAACCCTGCTGGAAATTAAGAAGAGTAAATTTTATGCCTGTGCCGGCTTCGCCCAGACCCGCGAAGACGCCATGCTGATGCTTGATGAAGTGAAAGCCCGCTATCCGGATGCCAGGCATCATTGCTGGGCGTATCTTTTAGGCCATCCCGACCAGCCTCTCAGTGTGGCGATGTCTGATGACGGAGAACCTTCCGGCACTGCCGGAAAGCCTATACTCAATGTATTACAGCACAAACCGGTGGGTAACATCATGATGATTGTTACCCGCTATTTTGGCGGTATCAAGCTGGGGGCCGGCGGACTGGTCCGCGCCTATTCTGGCGCAGCACAACAGACCATGGAAACCCTGCCGGTTATTACACAGGTTAAACTGAATGCCTTTACCGTGACCACTGATTTTGCTCAGGAGCAATTTATCCGCCACTGGACTGAATCGGTTAAAGGTAAAGTCACAGATTGCACTTACTCGCAGGCTGTAACCCTCAGCATTGCCATACCCGACAGCGCCGTGGAGGCTTTGCGTCAGTATGAAGGAAGCCTCGGTTTGACAGTAAAAGCCGTTAAAGGGTGACGGTTTGTTAACTACAAAGGCGTAATCCCCGGACAGCGTCATACTTCTGCAGCATTTTGAGTGTACAAGTGTACGCTGAAACTATACACTGGTTTTTATCGACTGGTAAGATCTGTGGGAGCATCACATGACACAATCAGAAAAGCGGCCTGCTGCGGCAAAAGCCTACTCTGTGCTGGAAGAATGGTTAAATAGTATCAGCCATGGTGCGGGGTTTGTTGCGGCCGTTGTGGGGCTGGTGTTTTTACTGCTTCGTGCTGAGCAACCGGTAGCCATCGCCGCAGCCGCCGTTTACGGTACCACGCTGATCCTGATGTTTCTCAGTTCTACCCTCTATCACAGTATTTCCCACACCAAAGTAAAGGGGATCCTGAAGCTGTTTGATCACAGCGCAATTTATTTGCTCATTGCCGGGACTTACACTCCCCTCCTTCTGGTCGGTATCGGCGGATGGCTGGGAATTACGATGACCGCAATTGTGTGGATCCTGGCTACAGGCGGTGTTGCCTTTAAACTCATTGCCCGGCACCGTTTCCCGAAGGTATCTGTGGCAACTTACCTGCTGATGGGCTGGATAGCCCTTGGCCTTATTTATCCGCTTTATATGGCGCTGCCGGGTGCCGGACTGTGGCTGATAGTTGCCGGGGGACTATGCTTCAGTATCGGTGTGTTATTTTACGTTGCCAAGTCAAAGCGTTACACTCACGCTATCTGGCATCTGTTTGTGCTGGGTGGCTGTAGTTGCCATTTCTTTTCAATTTATTATTTTGTGGTGTAAACACTCAAGCATGAACACAAGCGACAAACCGTCTTCTCACCGTCTGATCACCGGAACGGCATCCATCACACTGGGTGCGGTGCCGGATGCGCAAAGTATTCAGACGCTTAAACAACAGGGTATCACCCACGTTATCACACTGCAGACCTCATCAGAGCATGCTGAACAGGTGGAACGGCTGGTAAAAAATGCGGGTATGCACTGGCGCTGGTTTCCGTTTACCGAAACCCTCGACAGCACGGAGACCGGACTTGAATTACTGAGGCAGTATATTCAGGAGCTGGGTAAGCTTACCACTGAGGGCAAACAGCTTTATTTTCACTGCAACGATGCCAGAAGCCGTTGTATGTTGTTAATTTTTGCCCTGCTCCACCATCGCCGCATCCCGTCATCCAGTGCCTACCCTATGCTACACGACCTGTCATCAGGCTCAGCAAACCGTTTAAGCCGTGCAGAATTACAGTGGGCAGCCAGCCTCGGGTTATCGGTGCATTAATAAGACAACCTGTTGCCTGCGAAGTGTATTCAAAACAAGACACTCCGCAGGTTTCCTCTTACCTCTTTGAGGTTCTGACAAGTCCTGAACCGGTTAAAACCGCAGAGCCGCAAGGCTTCACCGTTAAATCCCCATTGTGGCCTTTGTTTTGCTTCTGACAGTAATGAGTAATTAGTTTCTTCTCATTTTCCCGTCACGGAGTATCTTAATGCGACTATCGCCGCAATCAGTCTATGCCTCACTGTCACTTCCACGAAATCTTCGCACGTCACGCCCTTCACACTTCGTTAAAGTACTTGCGTTAGGGTTGTCCTGCCTGACTGTACACTTCGCACAAGCCGCGAGCGTAGCACCGGCTCAACCGGGCAGCATGGCGCTGGAGAAAATCGCTGCGCAAGGCGTGTCAGATTTACAAAGTGCAGAGGCATTAGTGGAAGATTTAGCGGCTTCGAAGCGCTACGGACGGATGCTGAATCTGCTTAAGCAGGACTACAACGACGAGTCCGGTGAGATTTTAATGATGATGAGTCGCGGCGAGTCACTGGAAAACGCGACACTGAAGTTAGCCAAAAGAGCTGGATCTGAAACCGCGATGGGCCATGTGGTTAAATCGGCATTTATTCTGTTTCCTCTTAATCAGGCTGACTTATACCATTATTTGCAACAACACCTGGGGATACGGGATACACTGCTGAACAAGTGGGCAGAAAATGCAGGGGTCCTTACTGAACCAACTATGCCGGCTCCCGATGATAAGGGTCTGTTTATTCAGCCACTCATTGAGTCTGCCAGTATATCGGTATTTGATGTCACTGCTGACACCCGCGCAGAATTACTTTATCGCCGCTCAGGTACTGAACAATGGCAGAAAGGCAGGGATTTAAGTTTCGAACCGGTCAACGGTATCCTGACAGGGCCGGTTGTATATCTTGAAGCCGGCACAGCGTTCGATGTGAAGGTAGTTCTGCATGCGCCTCAGCAGCCTGTGAGGAAAATTGAAAGCCAGTTTACCACCCGCGCGGATAAACCTGTGATTGACCCGGATAAGGTATATAAACTCTCCGACATTTATAAAGGCGGCATGCTGGATCTTGAAGCGCTGGGCATTGAAGGCAGCAAAGACGGGTACGCCAAAATTGTGGGGGACGCCGGCACAGTCATTACCCCTGACGATTCAGATAAATACGCTATCTTTACCGGCGACAACAGCTATATCTACTTTGAAAACATCACCATAGAAGGCGCGAGAGTGCATGCTATTTATGGTGAAAAAGGCCATGATATCTGGATAAACCAATGTGATATTTCCGGCTGGGGCCGGGCGCCGAACGTCATGAAAAAAGGCATTGCCTATGAAATGGAAGATGCCGGCCCGATTAACTATGACTCAGCCATTTACTTTCGTCAGTCCGGCGTGATCACGGTGGAAAACTGTCACGTGCACGATCCCCGCGCCATTGCCAATGACTGGTCTCATGGTCACCCGAAAGGACCCAACGCGTTTCTTGCACACGCAAACCATCCTGACCCGCAATTTAAAGGTCAGGTGATTGTTCGTAACAATCACTTCACCGGTACAGCAGACCACCGTTTAAATGATGTCATTGAAGGGCGCAAGAATGCAGAGCCTCTTGGCGGTTTTGTCCGTGACTCGGCGATTTATAACAATGTACTGGCATATTCCAACGATGATGCCATTGAAGTGGACGGCGGCCAGCAGAATGTACTGGTTTACAACAACGACATTTCACACACTTACTCGGGAATAAGTATTACGCCGGTTCGCGTTGGCCCGGGCTTTGTGTTTAATAACTATATCCATGATTTGGGCGACTTGCGGGGTAAACAGTGGGCGTCAATCAAGATGGGTGGCCTGCTCATCAGTCCGCTGGGACAAAGCATTATTCTGCATAACCTAATCACCACAAAACGTAACGGATTAACCGCTTCGCGGTTTAAAGACGACAATACATTCTGGACGCAGGTACAGAATAATGTGGTCATTAACCAGAAAGACGCGAACCGTTCCGGCTTTGCCGTTTTCGATCCGCAGGGCTACCCTGAATCAGAATATATCAACAATTACTTCTATAACCTTTCTGCGGGCAAGCCGAAAATTCAGGCGAATATTACCGTGCCCTATGAATTTGATGAGGCTAAACTGAATCAGCAAATCGCAGAAGCTTTATTTATAAAAGGCAAAACCGTATTGCTCCCAAATTCTGACAAATACCGTATAAACAACTTCACCAGACTCAATGAAGACGGCACACAAGCAATCTACGGAATTATTGAGTAACAATAAATAAGCAACATCAAGTGCAGTAACAAGGACGTCAGTCTCTATGTCGTTGAAAGCCAAGTCCCTTAAGGGCGCGTTTTTTAATTTATCCGCGAATGGCGCAGGCCAGCTGGTAAATTTTGTCGTCTACGCCATCATGGCGCGTATTCTGGGCGTTGAAGAGTTCGGTCTGGTGGCTATTTGTCTGATGGTCACCGATTTCTGTAACCTGTTCGTCACCGTGGGCGTATCGCAAAATCTCATTCAGCGCAAAGAATGGGACAATAACTTCGCCAGTTTATCCTTCTGGTTTTTGATGGGTGTGTCACTGGTCATCGCAATTTTGATGTTCGCTGTGGCAGTGCCCGTTGCCTGGTACACCTATTCCGAACTCGCCGCTCAACTTATTGCGGCGCTGGCAATTATTCCGCTGGCTAACGGTTTGCGCCTGGTCCATAAAGCAAAAATGGAACGGGATTTTGCCAATAAACGGCTGGCGGCCTACGACACAGCCGGCGTGCTGGTTGGAGGCGTAGTGTCTGTCGCCACGGCATTAACCGGCTTCGGCGCATGGGCGATTATTCTCGGAAAAGTTGTTCAGGCTTTTGTTTCTACAGCCCTGACCTGGCACGGCTCGGATTTCCGTCCCGGTAAGGTAGAGGATAAGTCCCACCTGCCTGAAATCATCCGCTTTGCGAAACCGCTGATCGCCATGTCTTTCATGAATTTCTTCTCCCAGCGTACATCAAACATCGTTATTGCGGCCTTTCTCGGGGCCGCCACCTTTGCCTACACCTCAGTGGCAAGACAAGGGTTTTCAGTATTGAACAACCTCACTTTCCAGCCACTGAACAGAATTGCTCTGGCCGGTCTGGCAAGGGTTGAGGACCACAAACTACCGGCAACCTTCGCCCGTGTGGTCAGCATGACCGCCATCTTCGTTACACCGGTGTACTTCGGTGTCGGTGCTATCGCTCATCCGTTTATTGATGTGGTGTTCGGTGATAAATGGACTGACAGCGCATACTTATTGTCTATTCTGGCGCTGCAAACGCCCTGTAACGTGATGGCGTACTATCTGCCTAACTTGCTGATTGCAAGAGGCTTACCGGCTCAGGCATTTAAACTTAACCTGATAAACCTGACCTTTAACTTCCTGTTTCCGTTAGCTGCTGTTCCCTGGGGCCTGTATGCAGTGATCTCTGCGCTGGTTGTTGCTAACTTTATCACCCTGGTGCTGAAATTTATGCTGGTGAAAAAATCTCTGAACATTAGCCTTACAGACGCATTCAGAGAAACCTGGATGTTCACCCTTACCGGTACAGTAATGTTCTGTGTGGTGTTATATGTCGAGCGCAATCACTTACTGGGACTGGATAACGTATTTCTTGAGCTACCCGCTCTGGTTGGCCTTGGCGCATTGATTTACTGCGGCAGCCTGCTACTGTTTTTCCGCAAGAAAACCCTGGCCATTGCGAAAGAATTTAAATCAGGAAAGAAAAAGAAGAAGGTGTAGCTGTCTTATCCAGCCGGACTGACCGACAGCCATGCTGAGAGATTTGCTAAGCGCAATCTCTCGGCATGTTTGAGGGACTGATCATGGCGGCTTCAGACTTGTGTACCGGCACATCGACTTTACCACTGGCAATCACTTCACCCAGTTGCCATAACCGCCATTCTCCCCGTTCATAAATATCCCAGGTTTCATCGTGAGTCAGCGGTTCTGTTGCGATAACACTCACCACGTCTGCCGGCGTGGTTTCAGAGGCAAAATCCACTTCCACCTCAACATCTTTCAGACAGGCCGGTCCGAATGGTGCCCGGCGGGTAATGCTGGCCAGCTTGGTACTGCAAAAAGTGAACAGCCAGTCACCGTTACTCAGCAAGCAGTTAAACACACCCTGCTCAGCATATTCTTTTGACAGGGCCACCAGCGAAGCAGCCAGTTGCTCAGGCATAGCATCGCGGGGCAAAGTCTGACGGATTTGATTCATTAAATCGCAGAACAGCTCTTCACTGTCTGTGTCACCGATAGCTTCGTACATACCGGCTCTGCGGGTAAAACCGGGGATCTGGCCATTATGGGCAAACACCCAGCAACGCCCCCACAATTCACGGGTAAACGGATGCGTATTAGAAAGGTTAATGTTACCCACATTCGCCTGGCGAATATGGCAGATTGCCGTTTTGCTCTTTATCGGTAACTTTGAAACAAATTCAGCGATTTGAGAAGTCGCGCAGGGTTCGGGATCGTGAAAAAGCCGGACGCCCTTTCCTTCATAAAAAGCGACACCCCAGCCATCTTTGTGAGGACCGGTTTCCCCTCCCCTGCGGGTCAGGCCGGTAAAACTGAAACATAAATCGGTTGGCGTATTGGCACTCATGCCAAGGAGTTCGCACACTGTGCATTCCTTTCTTAGAGGCAAAGGCTGGTAGCGTAGCCAAAAAATTTGTCGGTGGCAATGCTTTGACTTCCGGCAAATGTTAACGTAGTGTGAGAGACGAACGTCATTAAAAATAAGCTCTGTTGAAGTGACATTTTATGATTAATTTTGTAGTGAGGTAAAAATGTCAGAAGATTCAGTTTCAACCACCGACGATTCACTATTTACCACTTTTCTGACCAACACCATCGATGGCGCACTTATTATCGAAAATGGTCGTATAAAAAGTTGTAACGACAGCTTTCTCCGGCTTCTGCGTTACGAAAGCAGGGACTCTCTTACCGGACGCGATTTACTACACATTTCTGCAGAATACCAGACTGCAAACGTATCGTCTGAATCGATGTTCCACAGTATTCAAAAAGAAAATGCAAAAAACTCGAGCTTCAAATTTGATTGGTTATTTCAAAAATCTGATCAAACGTTGCTCTGGACAGAAACAACCATAACCAGATTAGATTCCGGCGATGCCAGCGTATTGTTGTTGATGATTCGGGACATATCTCTGCAAATGGAACTGGAACAGGAGATATATAAAAGAAATCAGGCTCTTGAAGCTTCAAATGTCGGTTTGAACTTTGTAATAGAGAATCTGGCTGAAACGCAGGGACAGCTTATCCAATCAGAAAAAATGGCCAATATCGCCCGTCTTGTTGCCGGTATCGCCCACGAAATCAACACGCCTGCTGGCATAAGCCTGACCGGTATCACTCAACTGCTGGAGGAAAGTAAAATTGTCCAGCGTCAATATGAAGATGGCAGCCTGACTCAGGATGAATTTGAAGATTTCATCAGCAGCGTCACTGAACTCTCAGAAATGGTGAAAGGCTCAATTGATAAAGTCTCCCATCTCATCTCAAGCTTTAAGAAAATTGACATTACACAGAGCGCCGATGAGGAGCAACCGGTAAATGTAAGGACACATATCGGAGATACTTTATACTGCCTCGAGAGTTCACTGAGCGCATCAATGATTGAAAATCAGATTGAATGTGCAGAAGATATTAACGTCATAATTAAGCCTGAATTGTTATCACAAATCATCAGCAATCTGGTGATAAACTCTATTCAACATGGCTACGGGCCGGACAAGCACGGCCATATCTATATTTCTGTGAAACGTGAATCTGCCAATCAGTTTACCTTGCTCTATAAAGACGACGGGTGTGGTATCGATGCGGAACATATTCATAATATTTTCTCTCCGTTCTACACCACCAGAAGGAAAGACGGGCACATCGGTCTGGGCCTGAGTATTGTGTACACCATCGTCACTCAGGGACTGGGAGGAACGATTGAATACATTGACAACGAAGGATGCGGCGCGCAATTTCTTATTAAAGTAAGGTTGAAGGAGGCACAGGCTTCAACAAGTACCGGTGCATTGGCAGATGCAAAGTCAGCGTGACACACTGACTTTGCTATTGGTGTTTACCGTCACTCTGCACCCCAGAGATCGAAGGGGAAAGCCTGATAAAGCTTATCTGTGATTGCGGTGAAATCCGGTGGCGCAGGTAAATTCATAGAGATGCCTTCCGCCAGGCTGGTCACCTTGGGAATTTCAGTACGACCTGTGCCCTGATAGTAATCTTCATATTTAAACATCGACTCGCCGCTGCCGGAATCGTAAAAAATGGCAGGCACGCCGTATGCTTCGGCAATGATGACACCATGTAATGAACTGGAAATAACCCGTTTGCTGTTCACGATAGCTTCAATGAACGAGCCGGGATACTGCATGGGTGTAACCAGATCCTTTTCATAGCCTTCATACTGCGCCATATCATCGTTCATATGGTTGATAATGATGTAGTCTTTTTTGTGCGCCTTTTCCATCAGGTGCTTTGAATAAAAATGAGGAAGCAGTAACGCCGGGTCACCGTAAACTTCCGGTACACTGATGCCACGGTTCATAAGGTATTCACGGGTAAGAGGGCCGCGTACGGCACGGACGTCGAGGTTATCAAACTGAATGACCTTATCGCCCATTTTTTTGTTATAACCAGTGCCCCACAATGTATCTCCGTCCCGCGCAAAATGCAGAACAGAACCCACACTGACCAGCTTGGTTGAGGGATCCAGTTTGTCTTTGATGAGCTTTCCTTTCATAGCGAGTACGCGCTTCACCAGATCGTAAGCCACATAATCGCCGATATTTGGCCGGTCGTCTTTCTTCGACTGCCACCAGTACACCCGCTTTTTCTCTTCTGCCAGCGCCTGTTTTTCTGCCCATTGATTTAACATAGTTTTCCTTTAATACTCACGGCGGATTACGCCGTCGTTCCACTCTTTATCTGGCTCAGAACCTGTCTGAATCAGGATAATTTTTTCGACAACTTGTGCCAGAAACTTTCACGGTTAAAACGTAACAGTTCATCGTCGCCGTCAAACTCCTGCTGAAACCGTACCTGCCATTGTTTGTTTAAAATGTTACTTTGCTTTTTGGTCACCGGCGTTGGCGGAATACGGTGACTTTCCACCGCCAAATCCATAAAGTCAGCAATTCGGAGTACAGAATTAGCGGTGTTGGCTTTGACATCTGCAAAATTCAATTCCATATATTTGCTGCCGGTTGCCGCCAGGGTGTATCGCCAGGACGCATTTTCCAGGCTGACGCGGCGCAGGCCTGCTTCAATATCTTCAAAGTTGTATTCCGGATCTGCCGCCGGCTTGCCCTGCTGTGATATCCATGCCCCGGTTTGTCTGGCTACTGCCAGCGATACAGCCTGAGCCATCACATCTTCACGGGTAAGCAACACAAAATGCGGATTCGGCAGCATTTTGCACATCGCTTTGAACCCGCCGAACTCTTCGATATGGGAATAGTGCACTTTGATACCGAACACACCATTCGGGGATGTCCGCCGCGCCCTGAGTTCATCAAGCACTTCCGGCAAAGTCCTGCGGTTAAGACGCAGTTTCCATTCGTCGAGGTTTTTTCTGTTCACGTATTCAAGGGGAAAGCCAAAAGCGCCGGTTTCGTGAAGCACATGACCAAGCATATGACTGCCTGAACGCACGGTTGATGCAATCACCAGTGTTTTTTGGGTTTCCGTCTGATGAGGGAAGTCGTGTTCTGAAGAAAACTGATCCTGATAGAGTTCCATGACTCTTCTCCTGTAATGAGGGCCCGTAACCCTAACTGACCCGCTGTCGCACTTTTTTTACCGTTACCGCAGCCAGGTGGTTCAATGTCACAGACAAACCGGCAATGTGAACAGACTTCATCACCCATTTAAGCTTGTCTTTTTTTAGTGGCAAATACACCAGTAATTGAGCAGCCACCCGTTTACGGTAATTCCCGTCTCCGAGAAACTGGCGGTGTTTGTCTGCTGAGCGCAGGCGCACCACCGCTTCGTCCGGCGTCATTTTCGCTACTTTGGCGCCGATGCCGTCCATATTCATGAAGCGGTACAAAAAGATGGGCTTGGGAATATTCCATAATGAATAGCCCAGCTCTGAAAGCCTCACGTACATATCCCAGTCCTGCCCGTTGGGCAGGGTTTCATCGAAACGTTCCTTTAGAGCGATATCACGTTTCACACTGAAACCGCTCATACCGCAATATTGATTACCGGTGCGGAGTACTTCGCGCTCTACCCGTCTTGAAGGCTGCACGAACAGTTGCTCACCACCTAAAACCTGATAACCGCTGACCACAGCGTCCGCGCCGTTGTCGTAAGCTTTCTTGTGTTCCCACAAATATTCCGGCAGCCATATGTCGTCGTCATCGAGAAAGGCAATGTAATCACCTTTTGCGCTGTCCACCCCAATGTTACGAGCCTTGTTCGCACCCGATGATTCTTTCAAAAAGTGATAGTGAAAATTCGGCTTTTCTGAAAATTCAGTGAGAATGTCATCATATGGCAAGGAAGATGCATCATTCACTACAATCACCTCAAGCGGCTGCTCAACTTGTGCATATACACCGTCCAGCGCTTCTTTGAGTTCTGCAGGTCGATTGAATGTTGTAATAACAACGCTGAATTTGTCGCTCATTGGTATCCCTGTGAGTTGCAATCCGAATAGGAAGTCTGCGTAGATTTCCCGAACATGAATATGATGGAGCAAGAATCATGCAAGAAATCTTAAAGCAGCAATCAGAGAAGTATCTCGCCCGATATCCGAAAATCTTTTTCTGCCACGTTCCCAAGTGTGCCGGCGTCTCTCTGTCTAATGCCATCTATCAGTCTGTCTATCCATCACTGCTGAAAGCAACCCGCTTCACCGGCCATATTGATCTCAGAGCCAGCAGGGAGTGCGAGAAGTTACTGGGAGTGGACATGATGACCGCAAGGGAAACCCAGTTAACCTTCCAACTCAGCAGCAAACACCAGGTATTTACTACCGGCCATTGTGTGGCGCGCCCTGAGGTAGTCAGTAACTTTTACAAAGACTGGCACTTTTTGACGATACTCAGAAAGCCTGCAGACCGCTTTATTTCTGAATACGTATACAACCGCTTTAAAGAATCGGAATGGCAGAAAAACGAAACTGACATCGAAGAATATCTGCAGTCAGAAAAGGCGCTTAACTCGGCAGTCACCTATGCCCGCTATTTTTCCGGATACCGCAATGCCGCTGATATTATGGCGAATGCAGATGATGTGATTGCTAAAGCTGTTGCAAATTTGCGTCATTTCTCGGTGTACGGCACGCTGGAGCAAATGGATAAATGGCAGGAAGATTTTAATCAGCGCTTCAGCACCCGCATCAATATTGCCAGCAAAAATACCAGCCCGAATCGTGGTGCCTCATCAGCCATTACCAGTAACCCGAAATTAATGGGCGTTATTACAGAGCTGAACCGCGTCGACCAGGCCATTTATGATGCTGTGTTTGCGATGGTGAATGACAAACAAACCTTGCAGGCCAGAGCAAGCTGATATTTGGCTGCAACGAAAAAGCCCTGCTACGACGCAGGGCTTTTTGTTATGAAACGGCAAGAGATAATCAGGTAGTCAGTACTACCCGCCAGGATTCTCTGATAGCTTCCTCACCGTAGCGGTCTACAGCTTGATTCACTACCACACTGGAATCAACGTACTCCAGATTGGCCAGTTGGGTTTCCAGATTATCCGGTTCAATTATTTTAACGAAAGGAAACTCTCTGGCCTTCATTCGCGCGAAGGCGGAATCGAAACACAGCACATTAGCGCCTAAACTCATAGCCATGTAAAAGGTGCCGGAGGATATCATCGCGTTATCATCGTGGGCCATGATAACAAAGCGCGTGTCAGACACCGCGTCTTCCAGCGTTTCTTCTTTTACAAATTCATTATTCCAGTCCACCTGCAAACCTCTCTGGTCAATAATACTGTACAACCTGGCTGCATATTCCTTGTCGGAACAAAAGCCCATCACCTGCAATTTTTGATTCAGCGGCCACACCTCTAACAGTTTATCGAGGCGCTTGTAGGGCTTAATTGATCCAAAGTACAGAAAGTCGTTACCTTTTTGGGTATCTCCGATGGCCTCAAAGAATTGAAATAGATCCCTGTCGTTAAAATAAAGCGGGTGCTTCACCACGCTTGATTCTATTCTGTCGGTCATTTCAAGGGTGACAACCCGGTCCGCAATAAGCGTCAAGAGCTTCAATATGAACGTGTAAAGTGTAGAGTGAGTACTTACATTGTGAGGCTTGTAGTTGTGACGTACCCAAATTACTTTGCTACTGAACAAGGGAATGGAACAGACAGTAAGAAAGAATGCGAGGAGGAAGGCCCAGCGTTTGGGCCCGCTCATGCCCTTGCGAAAGGGCTGATCTTCATACCAGTTTAATACCAGCCAGTTTTCCTTTCTGCTGAACAGGTTTGCCGGACGGAAGAGGTGTTTGAACGGGCGGATATCATATCCCAGCTCGCTGAATGCCCCTTTTATCCTGTCGACAAACCCGTTGCTATGCACAAAAGGATACAGAAACAGCTTACGTCTTTCAGTCATCAGGCCGCCGTACGTGGTTGAACAGGAATGCCCATAGCAAGGTTATTCGCAATCACGTAAGTATCATCAGAGATAGCATCCCAGTTGAAGGTGTTCAGGAACGCTTCTTTATTAATAGCCAGCTTCATATCATCCACGTGGGTGATTTTGTAGGCAAGCGCGTCAGTATCGCCAACCTTGAAGTAAGCATCTTCCGGCAAACCGATATCGGTGTTCGGTGTAATATCACTGATTATCACTTCTGTACCGGCACTGATGGCTTCCAGTGCGACGATAGGCAAGCCTTCGTGGTAAGACGGTAATACAAATACCCGGGCGAACTTGTACAGAGCGTTCAGCTCATCCCCCTGACGGCGGCTGGCAAAAATAATTTTATCGCTGGCCTGCTTTTTCAGTTTCATAGAGTATTCATCTTCGTGGTCTGCACCACCTACAATGACCAGTTTCAAATCTGTGTCAGATTTTTTGTAAGCTTCGACTAAGTCGTGAAAGCCTTTCTCAGGAACGAGGCGACCAACAGTAAGTACATACTTACCCGGTTCAATACCTAGATCCTTTGGCAATGCTTCAGCACCCATCTGAGTATCCATATCGGTTTTAGCACCGTTGGGTACGAACAGGATACGGTTCGATTTACCGGAGAAACGGTTCTTCAGCACGCCGGTGAGAGAACGGCCAACCACAATGGCGCGGTCTGAAAATTTCACAGCCATGGTTTCGCCAAACTTCAAAATATTTTTGGCAAACTGATTCCATTTCTGTCTGTCATAGTCAGCGCCATGGTGAGTTACCATAACCTGCATACCCAGCAGCTTTGCCAGTGGTGTAAACAGAGCCGGCCCGATACCGTGAATATGCAATACATCCGGCTTTACCACGAAGCGGGCGTAAAAAATAGCCAGAAAGGTGTGTAAAAATGTCTCGATGAACTTATGCTTCAAAGTCCACACGGAACGCAGTTTTACGCCTTTGTATTCTTCAACAGACTGATCCACATATGGTGAGCGGCAAATCACAGTGACATCCATGCCCGATTTGACCAGCCGCGGATACAGTTGCTGGCAATGAGATTCGATTCCGCCCATTACGTCGGGAATTCCTCTTAGTCCTACGGCACATAGTTTCATAACATTCTCCAATATCTCAGGACAAACCTGAGTTAAAATCAATTCGCCAAACGAGACGCAAAGGCAGGTGAGTCAAACCATGCATTGCGAGGTAATTTCACCGGTCCGATGGCGTTGCCAATTAAGATGGCAAATAAAATCAACCCCTCGATATTCCAAAGAGGCATGGTGGCGAAGTTCATAATCAAAAATCCCACCATTGATGAACAAAGCATCCAGGCAAACTGCTTGTTCTTAATCCTCATCGCCTGCACTACAAAGCTGGCAGCAGCGAAGAGGAATGTAAGCAGACCAATCAGGCCATACTCATACAAATACGATACGTAGGTGTTGTGTGCGTATTTCGGGAATACGCCGGACCATGATTCAGGGCCCCACCCCACCAGCTGATGAACAAATGAACCGTTCACATACTCATAGATATACAAACTCCAGAGGTACACCCGGGCAGAGAAAATGTCTTTTTCAGCCTCGGAGTAGTAAAACGGTGCCTTGATCAGATCGTCGATACTGGTCAGGAATACAAATACATCAGCAAAACGGTCCTGCATGGTGTACGAGGCCATGAGGAACAACATGCCCATGCCGAAGAACGCGGCAAGGAAAAACACAGTCTGGTAACGCGGTGCGATTTTTGATGACATTGCGGTGTAAGCAAAAATGGCAGCCAGCGGTAATATCGCCAGAACCGAGGTGCGGTAGTTCACCAACACCAGTACTACACAACCTAATGCAAACAGCGCGCCACGAAATCGTATTGCGCCCGGAGACAACAAACCCACTACTAAAATAAAGCCGGCGATGATCATCGAAAACGCCGCTTCGTGGTTGTAACCCCCGATATAGCTGGCTGAACCATCGGCTTCAGTGGCTTTCACCTCACCCAGCAGTACTGACATCACAGCGAGAGAAACAGGTAAAAAGAAGCTCACCAGCAGCTTTTTTAATACAAAATCTTTGTCAGTTTTTCTTATCGCCATGAACATTGCACACGCTATTGATAAGAAAAACATCCACTTAACCATTACGTTAATCAGACCGCTTACTCCGCCGTTAATCAGTCCGCTGGCCACCACAGCAGCGAAGAAAGCGTAAAGGGGCAGCAAAACCCGCAACTGGTACACTTTTGGCGGCAGCATCAGTAAACCGGTTGCAGCAATGCCGATTGAAGCGAGGGCATTAATTGAAAATCCGGCAATAAGCGGGTCATAAGTGATTTGATGGAACGCAGAAAGGAAAAAGCGTAACCAAATTGCGACAACAACAAAGGCAAGATACTTATTACAGTGCTGACGAATTGTCTGCCAGACCAGCCAGGCGCTGATAAGGCTGAACAGTAATTTAACGGCCAGAAACATGTTCAGTCTCCGGCTGTGATTGTTCTAATTTAAGGGCTTTAAGCAGTTTTTCGCGGAACACGGCATTACTGAATGTAGCGGCACGTTCAGCACTTCGCTGTTCGTAACGCCGTTTGTTCTCATCCTGTGAAATATAATCCAGAGCACCGGCGACGCCTGATACACTGTTCACTTCACAGATACAACCGTATGACTGAGCTTCAAATCCTGTTACGTTGTACGGATACTCACCGGTAAGAATTTCAGCAGGACCGGACTCACAGTTGGTCGCCACCACGGCCTTGCCCAAGCACATAGCTTCAGCAATGGCGTTGGGGAAACCTTCAGCGTTCGACGTCGACACAAAAAAATCTGCGCCTTTGATATAAGGATACGGATTGGACTTAAAGCCCAACAAATGCAGACGCCCGCTTAACCCTAAAGACTCAGCCCGTTGCAATAAGGCCTGCTTTTCCTCTCCCTGCCCGAGAATAACGATGTCGTGCCCGACAGAAGATGCCGCTACGGCTTGCAGCAATAAATCAAAATTCTTATTACGGACCAGTCTGCCAGTGCCAATGATGTAAGGCTTTGACGGTAAATCGTCCACTGGTTGCTGTGCCATGGCGCTGATGTTGGCCATGTTGTAAGGGTTGTAGATAGTTTTAATCCGTTCCCGTTTTACCGAAAAGTTTTCGATAAGGTCTGCTTTTACGCCTTCGCTCACAGCAATTACGCAATCTGCAGAAGGATATGTCGCTTTCACCAGGCAGCGGGAGATAAAATCTTTGATGCCACCGGACAGGTGACTGGATGTATTTACCCGTTCGCTGATCACAGCGCGATACCCGAGGCGTTTAGCCAGAGAGACATTAAGCATATTGGCGCGGGTTAAAAAACTTACGCAGGTGTGCGGCGCTATTTTTTCCAGCGCTTTTTTCAGTGCGCTGTAGCCGCTGTGCAAACTACCTTTCGTATCGAGTACGACCTGATTCACATACTCAGGACACTGCTGTTCCTGCGGCAAATCATCAAGCAGTATCAAATGAACGTTATAGTCAGCACTCTGAAAATCCGCTTCCATGATAGTCAACAACTTACACATCACCCGCTCAGCTCCACCGCCTTCGAGGGAGTTGATAATAAACGCGATGTTGTGTTTTGCCTGTTGCATGTGCTTTTCCCTGCTGGTCACTTCCGACACATATTTAAATGCGATATACAGGGTCTATTCAGCTTTTATGCCAGATCGTAAAATAATGCACGGGCTTTATGTCTGGCTGAAAGAAAATCTAAATCCGATATTCTCTACCACTAAACCATAAAACATTAGCCAACTGATTTTAAACCAGTTTTAAAGTTTGGCGTGAATTTATTTTATGCTTGCAGACGGATTAAAAATCCATGCACCAAACCCAAAATTACAACTTTAGTATAAGGAATGGCATTTCAGATCTGAATGACTGTTGCTGTGAAGCAACATTTACGCTGTTGATGGCAATTTATTCCCTGTCACATGAATTTCCTCTGCCCTGATCTCAGTACTTCCTGAAGCAGAGCACATTTATACCGGCTGTCTTTTTGAGTTAAGATGACGGAAAGCCACATCACCGGAAGATTATTTGCCGTGGATAACACACCTCATCCTGTCCATGAGTCACAACTGATCCAAAAACTACTCAGTAAAATGCCACCGGATGTTGCTGCATCCTTTTCAGAAGAACAGCTGATAGCCATGAACAAAGCGATTGGCGGGCGCAGCTGGGCCAGACATAAACTGGATGTCCGGGGCACAATCAATATATGGCGGACGAGTTTCTACTTTGTAGTGCTGGCCGGCAAGAACCGCCGCGAATTGTCCCGGCTTGAGCAGCAGGTTGGACGGGCGACAATGGCTCTGATGTTTGCTCTGTTCATTACATTCAGTGTTCTGAGCGGGCTGCTCATCCTTTATCTGATCAAATCAGCACTGGGAATTAACTTGTTTGAAAACTTTTCGCTGGGGATATGGAGCTGGTTTAAAGCTAACATTCTTAATTAGAGGCTTAACAATACAAAACCCGCCGGATGGCGGGTTTGTTATTAACATTGTATACGTCAGGCGGTTGCACCAGCCGCTATGATGTTGCCGGGCGTGGTTTTGAACAGAGTATTCGCCACCTCTTCAGATGCCAGCTCACTGACCACCGCAAAAGCCTCACCCATATCATTAGGACGACGTTTGGTATCATGGGTGTCCGATGCTACCAAATCAATCTGATTATCCCGCAACATGTCTTTAGCAATCTTTTCTACATGTTCGCCGAAGCGCCCGGTGAAAGCCCCTGCAGTCACCTGTAACAAACAACCCTGATTGCGCAGCCACTGGATCTTCTCCGGACGCTTCCAAACGTCACGATTCCGCTCAGGATGAGGGATTAAAGGCTGCACGCCTGCATTCAGTAACCAGCGAAATAGTTGATCGAGTCCTGCCGGCATATTGCTGTGGGGCATTTCCAGCAGTAGTACTTTTTTACCACGGTATTCACCCAGATAAGGTAATTTATCCTCCCTGAACCACACCGGCACCATTTCGTTTATCCGCACTTCCCCTGCACGGGATAAAGACAAGGGGATCCCTGCTTTATCGACAGCGTCTTTCAGGGCACTGAATCCTGTGGCAATAATTTCGGGGGTATTGTCAAAAGTGCCCCAGTGAACATGCGGTGTGCACACCAGGTGAGTGACTCCGGCCGCAACAGTCTGCCGCGCCATATCCAGAGCCATGTCCATGTCTCGCGCACCATCATCGATGCCCGGTATTATATGACTGTGTAAATCAATCACAATTTGTCCTCACACTAACTCAGTTAGCATTGTAACCATACTGGTCATAGAAACCACCATAGCGCTCAGACACATCTGATTTTTTAAGATCTACCTGGTTCAATACCACGCCGTCAACACGGTGCCCCACTTGCAGGAACCGGCCCAGTCCGTTTTTGATCATTTTTTCACTTGTGCTGTCAGCACGCACAACATAAATAACCGAGTCACAGCTTTTTGATACGACCATGGCATCAGAAACCGCCTGTGTAGGCGCGGTATCGACAACCACGTATTTGTAGGTTTTCTTAAGATAATTGATCAGTGCTTTGAAGCCGTTACCCGCCAGCAACTCCTGAGGATTTGAAGGAATACTGCCGGCACAAATAATATCAATACCCGATTGCTCATCATGAACCAGACATTCTTCCAGAGAGTGGGTTTTCATGATCAGGTTAGACAGTCCGGGCTGGTAATTAGGTACATCGAACCGCTTGCCAACGGCCGGACGACGTAAGTCGGCGTCGATAAGAATGGTTTTATCCAGTTGACCCAGAGCGAAGGACAGGTTGATAGAAACCGTTGTTTTACCTTCTTTCGGCACTGATGACGTTACCAGTATCGCCTGATTCTGCTTCTCAAGATTTATCAGAGATAAACTGGTACGCAGGGTTCTTACCGCTTCACTGAACTGATGATATTTACTGTCAAAGAAGGCGCGCAGGTCCATGTCTTTACGGCGTTTTACCGAAATAACAGGGATAAGTCCCAACATGCGCTGACCTAATTTCTTCTCAACATCGTCCACAGAGCGCACACCGCTGTTCATAGCTTCCAGCACAAAGGCCAGCAGCACGCCAAAACCAAAGCTGGCAATGAATGCCGCCACGATTAACAGCGTTTTATTCGGTGCAGTAGGATTGTTCGGTACCGGAGCAGGATCCAGCACACGGGCATTCGCTGACTCGAAGCCGCCCATCTCACTGGTTTCTTTCAGGCGGGTAAACATGGAATTGTACAATTGCTGGTTGATATCCACTTCCCGCTGTAATGCACGCCGTGTATTTTCCAGGTTAGACAACTGACGATATTCAGATTTAGCCTCTGCAACTTCTTCCTGCAAAGTCACAACCCGTTCCTGTGAAGCACGGTATTGTGTAGTAATACTGGAAATAAGATCGCGGATCTGAGTTTGCAGTGTGTCGCGGACGGAATCCAGTTCCGCATTGGCGGCTACCATTTGCGGGTGTTTAGGACCGAATACTTTGCTGAGCTCTGATACACGGCTCATGGCTTCCGCCTCCTGACGACGTACGCTTTGAATATTCGGATGATTCAGTACTTCCGGCAAGCGGGCCAGTGCACTGTAGTCAGCACCGTTACGTTGAGTTTGTTCGTAAATCGTTCTGTTCTGCTTTAACGTAGTTTCAGCTTTCAGCAATTGATTACTGAGTTGTTCAAGTTCTTCCGCTGCCAGTCCGACAACACCATTGGTAAGATTTACCAGCTGATTTTTCTCATAAAAGTCAGATAAGTCTTTCTCAGCAGAAGTAAGCTTATCCCGCAGGCCTTCCATACTTTCAGTCAGAAAAGAGGTTGCTTTGGTGGTCATTTCCACCTTGGCCTGCAGATAGTTCTCTACATACACATCGCCCATCGTAGTGGCAATGGCGGCAGCCAGACGCGGAGAATCACTGGTCGCAGTAATATTGATGACCTGTGTATTTTCTACCAGTGACACGTTAATAGACTTCATCAGTTTATTGATTGCTGCCTGACGACGCTTTTCTTCACGTTCGCTTTCGGTTAACTCAGTTTTGGGCGCTTTTTCAATAAAAGGCAAATTAGCGAAAAGCCAGGCTTTCGCTTCTTTAATAATTGAGATCTCCCCGTCGGAAGGCGGCATAAATACGGGATCGTTCGCGAGATCCAGCTCATCCACAGCGCGGGCTGCAACCTGCCGGGACTGGATAATTTGATACTGGGTGCGCATGTAGTCTTTGCGGGTCGTGTCAGACTTATACACTTCCTCAATAGACATCACGTTGGCCGGTTGCGATTCAATCAGCAAACTGGCTGTGGCGGAGTAAATAGGGGTCATTTTCATCACCACTATTACCACCAGTGCAGTAAAGACAATCGCAAGCGTAATGATGCGACCAAAATAACGTTTAAATACCTGCCAGTAGTGCGCAAAGTCGATGGTTTCATCATCCAGGATGTTCGCTTGCAGCGAGTCCTTCATTTTCAACGACATACTCTATCCTTTAATTCCATTAATCTTCCCGTTGTCAGCGGGGCTGCAAAATACACTACGCTCAGAAAAAACGTTGCGGAATGGTGATGATGTCACCCGGTTGAATCATGTGACTTACGTTTACCTCAAGGGTGTCCTGACCACTTTCCTGTTCACGGACAATCTGAATGTCTGAACGGGACGCCCGTTCCGTATACCCGCCGGCTAATGCTGCGGCTTTGTTCACAGTTAAACCCGGCTGATAGGGATAACCGCCAGGATGTTTGACTTCACCATCAATGAAAAACGGGCGGTACTCAACAATAGACACGGCCACGGAAGGATTAACAAGATAATCCCCCTCCAGACCGGTATAAATCAGTTTTTCTACTTCAGAAAGTGTCAGCCCGACAAGCTTTAACTCACCCAGAAACGGATAGTTAATCTTACCTACGTCGGGCAGACGGGTTTCCATCGACAAATCACTTTGACCAAACACATTGATCAGCACTTTGTCACCAACACCCAGGCGATAGGAACTCATACTTGCATTTCCTTCCTGCGCGCCGGCAACACATGCCATGGTCAGCAGAATTAAACTGGCAAATATCCTTTTCGCATTTGTCATCATTACAAGGTTACCTTTGCTGTTAAACCGTAAACGTTTCTGTCGAACTCAATATCGCTGCGGTTGCTTTCACGATCGTTCATTGAGTAGTAAAGACCGAACGTCAACCAGCGACGAAACTCGTAATCAGCCGCTAATGTCAGTTTCTTTGTATCGTCTTCACGTAAGTCTTCTACGTCGCCAACGTAATCATCGTTCATTAATGCCATGGTGGCGGTAGTCGAAAAGCGTTGAACCCAACTATGTTCCCAGCTGATAGCATAGTCTGTGCCACGAATGTAGTCCGCACCGGTGGTGTTTGTTTCGCGGGTGTCCTGTTTTGTGCTGACCTTAAATTCTGAGTAGGAGTATGGAAGCCAGCTCATTCCGACTTCCCATGCCAGACCAGAGAAGTCATCACGGTTTGCCGCATCAAAGGATTTCTCTTTATAGCCAACCTTGGCATAGCTTTGCGTTACTGCGTTAACATCCCAGCTGAAGCCTGCCAGCAGACGATTCTCAATACTATCCAGTGGATTGGCCGGGTTTGCATCATAGTCATAACGTATTTCGTTGCGGTCAGCATCCAGTAACAAATTCGTGCCGTCGACAATGCGATAAACAAATTCGGCACCGTATTTCGTCGTGCTTCTGTCGCGAATAAGATACAGTTCTGTGTCGCCGTCATAGTCCATGTCTTCGTAGCCTACTGACAGATCAATACGGCCAAAAGCAGACAATGCACCGTAGGAATAAATGGCTCCGACTTCAGAATTTTTGTAGGTATCCACACTGGTCAGTTCGTTACCAAAACCGTTCGAATATCTGCGGCCACGCTCATCGTGTCCGGCCTCGTAGGTTGCAACGCCCTTAAATCTGTTTCTGTCATTAATTTCAAAGTCGCCCTTAAGGTGAGCGAAATGGTCGGTGTAATCGTCGGCGTCGGTAGAATAGTAGTCCCCGCGCTCAAGGCGGTAGCCCATTTCAATGATATGTCCGTTAAACTCAGTGTAAGCATCAATTTTTGGTGAAACGACTGATACCCAGCTGTCTATTTCATCAGCTTCTTCACTGGCGTACGTCACGTTATCGATATGAAGAACATCGGTGGTCAGGCCGGGTTTTATATCAAACTTCCCCACCTGAATAGCGCCTTCATCCTGCGCATGGGCAACATTGCCGGCAAATAAGGTGACAAGAATTGCGCCTGAAGTCCGTTTAATCATAGTTTCTCCCGGAGTTTGAAATTGAATAGCTACTTTTTCCTTTTGCAAGGAGGCGAGCCCGTTCGTCCGGATGGGACTATGCGATTACTGTGCCATTGCTATCAGTCTATTAGTACTTTTACATTATTTACTATCATCTTCCCAAAAAGTGGAACGGGATCTGCATTAACTCATGCAGGAAACAGTTTTATCTGTGACATAAATGATATGAGATACCGGTAGTTATCCTGTAACCCATTGATTATCAAAGAACGTCACGACTCGGAGAGACGAAAAATGAAATTCAATTTGCTGCAGAGCCAGACGCTGAATAGCAACGTTACAAGAATGAGCGATGAACGCAGTGGTCTTTCAGGCTCTTATCAAAGTAGCTTTTCTACTATTTACCGGTTAGTCGACCTGACCGCTATCACATTGTGTTTCTATGTCGCGATGTTCTACTACGCCGTGCCGGTGTCCACTGGTGCTTTGATCCTTTTATTCATAAATGTTGTGGCTTTTCAGGTATCCGCTGAAGCGCTGGATTTATACCGCTCATGGCGTTCCAGCAATACCAGCGCAATGATGAAAATGGCAGCCGTTGCCGGTATTATCAGCTTTGTTGCAACACTGGTTTTCGCGTTTGCATTTGCTCACACATTGTCCACCACTGTTGCGGTAACCGGAATGTGGTTTGGTGGCTCTCTTATCACTCTGACAAGCTGGCGCTTTGTGATGCGTCAGTTCCTGTTTAAGGTACGCCGCAGCGGGCTTAACAGCCGCTCAGCCATCATCATTGGCGCCACCGAAGCCGGCTACAATATGGCTGTACAGATGATGGAAAACGATCAACTGGGTATTCGTTTCGAAGGGGTTTATGATGACCGTCCTCAGGACCGTGTTACCGGTGAATTTCGTAACCAGATCAAAGGCAGCATTGATGAAGCCATTGAGCTGGCGAAGACCCACAAGGTAGATTATATCTATATTGCTCTGCCTACGGCTGCGGAAGACCGCATTAAAGCGATTCTGGAAAAATGCAGTGATACCACCGCTAACGTGTATCTGATCCCCAACTTCTTTATGTACACACTGCTTAATTCTCGCTGGCAGAGTGTAGGAAATGTTCAGGCTCTGAGTATTTATGACACGCCTTTCCAGGGTGCTAACAACATTCTTAAACGTATTGAAGATGTGGTCGTGAGTACAGGCATTCTAACTGTACTGGCAATTCCCATGTTGTGCATCGCTGCCGCTGTGAAGCTGTCTTCACCGGGTCCTGCAATATTCCGTCAGAAGCGTTACGGCCTCGATGGCAAAGAAATTACCGTGTATAAGTTCCGCTCGATGTCGACACAGGATAATGGTTCTGTGGTAAAACAAGCGACTAAAAATGACCCCCGGGTTACTAAATTAGGAGCCTTCTTACGCCGTACTTCACTGGATGAATTACCTCAGTTTATCAATGTGTTGCAAGGACGGATGTCAATCGTTGGACCACGTCCTCATGCGGTCGCGCACAACGAAGAATACCGTAAACTGATCACGGGTTATATGTTGCGACACAAAGTGCGTCCGGGAATTACCGGCTGGGCTCAGGTCAATGGTCTGCGCGGCGAAACTGATACACTGGATAAAATGGCGAAGCGTGTGGAATACGATCTGGATTATATGCACCGCTGGTCTATCCCGTTTGACTTGAAAATCATTCTGCAAACAGTCACCGGGGGCTTTAGTGACAAAAATGCTTATTAACGCCCGTAAGTAAGCAACAGGCTGACTAAATAAAAACGCCGCAGCTTGAAAGTTGCGGCGTTTTTTTGAGGCGTGTGTAATCTTTGCGTTGCCAGTTGTACGAGTGCTCAACACACTTTTTTAACAACTATTTCATGCCAGAACTGTCTTGCAGTTAAAAATCGTAAACATTGGCACTGTTTAGCAGCCCGTCAGTATTCAATTTTTCTTTTACGCAATCTTCAATTTTTGATTTCTTAAACACATAGACTTTATCATTTTGTCCTGACTGACCGCCCTGTACAAAACCTTTCAGCACAAAAGTCACATACTCATCATCGGGTAACGCCCGCATTCCGCCGCCAAAGCGACAAAGCGCTTCCCCTATCCCTGCTTCAAAATTACTCAGAAAGGCTTTTGCTGCTTTCAACTGTGCCTGCTTTCGTGCGTCTGCACTTTCCTGTCTTTGCTGCTCGATACTTTCTCTGCGGGCACGCAAAGATCCTTCTTTGCTGCTCAGTGCCGCCAGTTCTTTTTCAAGGGTCTTCACTTCATCTTTGATAGCTTTTGCGCGCGCTTTGTCAGCCTGTCCGGCTTCAAATTCAAGATCTCTTTTACGGCGCTCAATATCTCTGCGTTCCCAGGCGATTTCCCTTTCTTCACTCCGTAAGTCATACATCTGTTCTGTGGATTCAGCGAAGGCTTCACCAAACCGGGAGGCAGTCTCGTCAGCAAAGGCTTCCCATTCACGGCTTAATTCAATATCAATTTCACCGTTACTGACGATCGCCGGTACATCAGGAACCGGGGGGATGGGAGGAATGCGATCAACAATATCTGTAATACGTGACATCCAGTTACCACTCCCCGTTGAGGATACCGTAAATACAACGCCTTGACCTGCCAGATACATAGCATCCAGTGAACGGTAACGTATTCCCTCTGAATGCTGTTGCTGCTTCAGAGAGGTATCGACAATTCCTTTCACAATTTCAATTTCCTTAGCCAGCCCGGAATAATTCTCAGCGACAGCAACTCCCGTATGACATACCGCCACTGTCATTACAGCCAGTTTTGTACGGTTAATGATTTTAGCCAGTTTCGTTTTGTTCAGATTACGCATACCCAAGTCCTCGTATTATTCGGTTACCGGTAAATCCGCGCTGTAGCCATTTTCCATCGCGTTGATTTCCTGTTTAAGATGATTTAACTGGCGGGCCATAAAGCGTTGGTCGTCGTCCCGCTGTTGATTAATAAACTTTACGAATTCAGCAAAATCTTCACGGCGCTCCTGTCTGCCGGATGCCAGTAAATATTGAGTCAGTTGCGCTGAATTCTCTCTTTGCTGGGTAGCCATGGCATCGGCATACTTGCTGAACATCAACTCATTGAGCTGCTGATATTTTTGTAATTTCTCATCGACGATGGCAGCGACTTCGTTTTCTTTGTGAGCCGGCTGACTGAACCCTATCGTCACACCGCCTTCAGAGATCTGTAGCTGAAAGCCACTGACAACCATCACCAGGGCAACCAATGACATCGCCACTGACATGGCCGGCAAGCCCTGCCATTGCCACCACCTCTGTTTTTCAGGAGCGGTAAAAGTACTGTCACGATTCCACTCCGGTACATTCATATTTTCGCCGGTGAGCGTTGCCAGCTCAGTTAAATGCCGTGCAGCGGCAACCCGTTCTGCAAAATCAATATTTTCCGCGCAGAGTGCCTCAAACTGTTCCTGCTCAGTGTTAGTCAGCGTACCTTCCAGCCACCCTGCCAGCAGTTTTTCCTTGTCATGCTTTTGCATGCTCATCCTCCATCAACACTTTCAGTCTGGTCAGCGCACTGTATAAACGCGACTTCACTGTATTTGGTGATAAACCTGTTTGCTGAGCAATCTCATCAAATGTGAATTGCCCGAAAAATTTAAGCTCGACCACTGCCTTCTGAGCCAGAGGCAGGGTTTGCATTGCTTTTAGCAGTGCCTGACCCGACAGGGTTTCCAGCATGACGGTTTCAGGACAAGGCTGGCCACTGTCTGGTTCCGGTATATCCTCCAGCCCCTGCTCAGGCTTTCTTTTGCGATAGAATTCGATACACCGGTAATGCGCTACCTTAAATAACCAGCCTTTGAAACTGCCCTCCCCGCGGTAGTTTCCCAGGCTTTTAAATACGGACACAAAAATATCCTGCATCAAATCAGCGGCGTCATCTCTGCTGCCTGTCATGCGAACCCCGTAACTGAACACAGCTTTTTCATAGCGTTTAATCAGTGTTATCCACGCCCGCTTCTGCCCTTTCAGCGCGCTGACCACAAGCTGGTCGTCGTGTTTTTCAAACACGTGCATTCCTTATTACTGTTTAATTGGTTTTGCGGCAGGCGGTTATGCCTGCTTTGCCGCTTTTTCTCTGAAGCTTACAAGTAAAGTCGGAGTGACACAGGAAATAGTTTGAAGTGTTTTTAAATTTTTTCGAAAAAGGTAACGGAGACGATTTTTGACTCATCCGGGAGGGGGGATTACGAAAGGAGCTGACGGCCTGCAATCATCGTGGTTGCGGGCCGTCTATAAAGTATAACTATTTCAGTACCGGAACAGGTAATAAAGGTGACAGTACTTCACCAATTCTTCTGAACAAACGCATCCGAGTGGTACCGGAACGCCATACCAGGCCAATTTCCCGGTATGCATTGTCTTCCGCGGGTAGTGCTTTCAGTTCGGTATTTTTAATGATGTTCTGATTCAGTGCCAGTTCGGGCATAAAGGTATAGCCCAGTTTACTGTTAGCCAGCTGCACCAGTGTGTATAAACTGCTGGCGGCCAGACTGCTTACCTGCTCACGATGTTGCAGGTTACAGGCGCTTACGGCATGACCGGTCATACAGTGCTCCTGTTGTAACAGGAAAATACTGTTGTTAGGCAGAGTCGTGATATCAAAGGGTTCCGGCAATGTGCTGGCAAGACTTTCGTGAGCCACCAGATGAAACGGATCATGGCCCAGTACCATCTGCTTGCATCCCGGAGTCTCCATCGGCAAAGCAAGGATAAGCAAATCCAACTGGCCATCAGTGAGTTGCTGAAGCAAGTTGTGGGTTGTGTCTTCCTGAAGCTCCAGACTGATGTCCGGCAGAAATGTTTTGAATGCGCCAATCATGCCTTCAAACATGAACGGTGCTATGGTGGGGATCACGCCCAGCTTCAGCTTACCTTTTTCCCAGTTACCGGCATTCTGCGCAAATTCCACCAGCTCCCCGGCTTCCTGCAGCAACACTTTACTGCGCTCAACAATCTCCAGTCCCAGCGAAGTAAAAACAAACGTTTTATGCTCACGCTCCAGTAACTGACTGCCAAAGTGCTCTTCCAGATTCTGGATCGCTGTACTCAGTGTCGACTGGCTGACATTACATCGCTGGGCAGCACGGTGAAAATGCTGTTCCTGATGTAAGGTCACCAGATAATGCAGATGTTTCAGGTTAGGCCATTTCATAGTCATAAATCAGATTAAAAAAAGACAATTTAATCTAACATAAAGATTAAAAGCACTACAACAATTATCCATGTTTTCCTCTGGTTTGAAGCACCAAGTGTGCAGATTGGTGAAATGTGTAAATCCGTCACTAAATATTCATCAACAGGGGCTGATGCGGAATTATTTAAAAACTATAATTAAAAAGACAATGTATAAACATGATCACAGCAATTTTGTGCTTCCGGTGGGACGTGTCATTCTCTGCCGGAAAAGGAGGGTATAAATGAAAGGGCAATTTACTAATATACTGTGCGTGTTGCACGACACACACGGCCAGGATGTGCTGGTAGAACGGGCGATGCAAATTGCAAGTAAGCATAACGCATCACTGACTATCATGCTGGCACTTGAGGCACTTCCCCCTAATGCCCGTATGATCATGCAGTCCTTTGAATACCTGGAGTCAGATTCATCGCTGACTCAGTCTGCACAAAGCTGGCTGGATGAGCAGATTGCGGTGTGGAGTAAACAATACCCGGCCAAAGGGATTGTCAGCACCGGTCACCGGTTTATCAATATTATCCGGCAGGTTGTGTCGGCGGGCCATGATCTGGTTATTAAGCTGAATGAAAACGACGTAGTCAGAAAAATTACCGGCAGTGATGACAGGCACCTGCTGCGTAAGTGTCCCTGTCCTGTGTGGATCATGCACAAAGTACGCACCACATCGCTGCAAAACGTAGTGGCAGCAGTCGATGTAAATTATCATTACCCTCAACACGAAGTGGCTATCCGTAAACAACTGGCTCTGGATATCCTCAATACGGCCTGGCGGGTGGCTGAAGCGGAACATGCCACACTGCATGTTGTACATGTGTATGACGCGGTACCTGAAAATATCCTGCGGCAGGGCTTTATCAGCGTTGATGAAGACGCGGTGCAGCACGATTTAAGCAAAATCAAAAAGGAGCGTGAAGAAGAGGTCAACCGGTTGCTGGGTCTGATAGCCCTGGATCACAACGACAAAGCACCAACCATAGCGGAACCTGCCGTTCACCTAGTGCGGGGCTATCCCCGCCGTGACATTGCCGCTACAGCAAATGCATGTAACGCCGACCTTATTGTGATGGGAACATTGTCCCGTCTCGGCGTGCCCGGCTATATCATGGGCGGTACCGCAGAAGAAACCATTGAGCAGATTGATTGCGCGGTGGTGGGCTTAAAGCCTGACGGCTTTGTAACACCGGTGGATGTTGACGGCTAAACCACAACAGGCGGAAGACTTGTGGCCGGATTTGAGCGCCGGCCTGTAACGAAAAAAGCGAAACACTGACTGTTTCGCTTATTTTGTTATTCCGGTTTCAACGGGCTGGCAATCAGCTTTACTGCTTACTCAACGCCAAACCAGGCTTTAAGGCCAAAGAAGCATATAATCGCCAGAATGGCACCTGCAGGCAGCGTAATAACCCAGGAGACGACGATATTGCGTACGATACCCAGATTAAGCGCTGAAACACCCCGTGCCATACCCACACCTAACACCGCACCCACCAGAGTTTGCGTAGTGGAGATAGGCAAACCTGTGCCCGAAGCAATAACAACAGTACAGGCAGCAGCAAGCTCTGCAGCAAAGCCACGGCTCGGTGTCAGGTGGGTGATCCCCTGACCGATAGTTTTAATAACACGATGACCGAATAACGCCAGACCAGCAACGATACCCAAACCGCCCAGAGGCAGGATCCATGGCGCCAGTTCCGAGTTTGCGTTAATTTCACCGCCAGAGGTAACCACACTGACGACTGCCGCCAGCGGACCAATGGCGTTTGCTACGTCATTTGAGCCGTGAGCGAAAGCCATACAACAGGCCGTTACTACCATCAGCATTGCGAATATCTTTTCGATATTGGCGCTTTGAATATCAGCACTCTGATTTTCAGAAAATGTCATGCGGGAAATCGCATACCGGCCCAGGGCTGCCAGCATAATGGCAATAACAACGGCCAGCACATATCCCATTTCCGGAGACAGTGTCAGACCAACATGTTTGAGGCCTTTCTTGATGGTAACCAGCGACATGACGAAGCCTGCCAGCCCCATGTAAAACGGTACAAAGCGTTTGGCATTTTTAAACGGCGTTGCCGTATCAAAAATAAGTTTATGCGCACTGATAAAAATAAGATAAGCAATGATGCCGGAAATAGCAGGTGTCACCACCCAGCTACCAACAATGCCGCCCACTTCTCCCCATTCAACGGCATCCATACTTACGCCGGTGGCAGTGAATCCGATGATGGCACCAATGATAGAGTGCGTAGTTGATACAGGCCAGCCTAACCAGGACGCCAGTCCCAGCCAGATACCTGCGGCAAATAACGAGGCAATCATCCCCAGAACCAGATAATCAGGCCTGTCGGTGAAGAACATGGGATCGATGATCCCTTTACGAATAGTGCTGGTGACTTCCCCACCCGCCAGATACGCTCCGGCAAATTCGAAAATCATCGCAATGAAAATTGCTTGCTTGATGGTTAAGGCTTTAGATCCTACCGATGTACCCATTGCATTGGCTACATCATTGGCACCGATACCCCACGCCATTATAAAGCCGACTACCGCGGCCAGGATAATAAGCGTCATGCCATAACTTTGCAGAAGTTCCACAGGTCTCGCTCCTGGATTATTCGCTGACTAAGCTAGAAAACGCCATTTGGCGCAAAGTAAAGGAGGTTTTATCTTCGCAGTCGAAAATGACAACCGGCGCTAACGGTGTGATATCTGGCATAGATTATTTTTTAAACGTTTCCAATTCGGCTGCGGCGCATGATAACGAAATTCAACCCAATGCAATAGTGTAAATTTGCGGAATAAGTTAAATCGCAATAAAACTACGCGCGTCCGCTTATTTATACACCAAATATTTCAATTTTGTGACAGATCGCCACTAACTCAGGTGCTTTAATTTCTGTTGCATGTTCTCTAATGGCGAATGCCGCACATCGGTTCCCCGCGATAAGTAAACAACATACTCGCAAATATTCTTACACCGGTCACCAATTCGTTCCAGAGAACGTAATGCCCACAGTACTTCCAGCCAGTCCTGCATATCGTCAGTACTTTTCTGCATTTCTCCGGTGGTGTATTTCAGCAACTTCTTATATTCCGCATCAATGCGGTTATCCTGCTCATACACTTCCAGCGCAGAATTTTCATTTTGCCGCGCCAGAGCATCGAAGGTACCCCGCATCATTTGCACTACACGGTCACCAATCAGAATCATGCTGCTTTTAATCGTTTCTGAAGCAGGCAGCTTATTTTTCGTTACCAGACGGGCAATACGTTCTATCTCATCACCCATGCGCTCAATATCGGTAATGGCTTTCGACACCATCATCACCAGCCGTAAATCGGAAGCGGTGGGATGTCTTCTGGCTATGATGCGTAAGCACTCCTCATCAATCTGCATTTCCATGGCATTGATCTTGAGATCATTTAATATAACTTTTTCAGCCAGACCGGCATTATTCTGTTTAATAGCCCGAAGGGTATCCACCAGTTGCAGCTCGACTTCCCCTCCCATGGTAAGTACGGAATTTCTGAGATTCTCCAGCTCAGTATTAAACTTGCCGGAGATATGGGTATTTAACGCAATCTGACGTGGCATGAATATCTCCCGTTAACCATAACGGCCTGTAATGTAATCTTCTGTCTGTTTATGTTCGGGCATGGTAAAGAGTGAATCGCTGTCAGCATATTCAATAAGCTTCCCCTGATGCAGGAAGGCCGTGTAATCAGAAACCCGCGCAGCCTGTTGCATATTATGGGTGACAATCACGATAGTGCATCGTTTCTTCAGGCCGGCCATCAGCTCTTCGATAAACAGTGTGGTCAGCGGATCCAGTGCCGATGTAGGCTCATCCAGCAACAGGATCTCCGGCTTCAACGCCAGCGCCCTGGCGATAACCAGACGCTGCTGCTGACCACCGGACAAAATATGTGCTGATTCAAACAGCCGGTCTTTAACTTCTTCCCATAGTGCAGCCTCTTTAAGCGACTGTTCGACGGCATCATCAAGAAAACGTCTTACCCGTATTCCCTGCAAACGCAAACCATAGCAGACATTGTCATAAATGCTCATAGGGAACGGATTGGGTCGCTGAAACACCATGCCGACTTTGGTACGCAACTGAGACACATTTTCCTTGCGACCATTAACATCCCGGCCGCCAATATAAATGCTGCCATCATAACGACAATCAGCAACCAGATCGTTCATCCGGTTGAAAGCGCTGATAAGGGTGGATTTACCGCAACCGCTTTGTCCGATAAATGCCGTTATACGGTTCTTCGGAATACTCATGCTGATGTCCTGCAGCACATGTTTCTGACCAAAGCGCAGATTAAGATGCTCCACCTTAATGGCCGTATCGTCATCATTCAGATGATGGACATCCAGCGTTTCATGTTCAAATAACTTCAGCATAATCAGCTCGCTAAGTACCGTTTTCTTAACCGTGCTCTGAGTAACACCGCCAGAATATTGAGAATGAGCACCACCAGCAATAACAGCAAACAGGTGGCGAACATCATGGAAGCCCCTTCTGCGTCAGTCTGGCTGTGGAAAGCACCGTCGTATATCAGTACACCCAGATGCATAAATTGCCGTTCCAGATGGAGATAGGGAAACTCGCCGTCAAAAGGTAAGTTCGGCGCAAACTTCACGGCCCCCACCAGCATCAGTGGTGCAACTTCGCCGGCAGCCCGCGCAATTGCCAGAATGACACCGGTCATGATGCCGGGCGAAGCCATGGGCAATACTGTATGCATAATGGTTTCCGCCTTCGTCGCTCCCAGGGCGTAGCTTCCCGCCCGCAATCCCCGCGGCACCCTGCGCAACCCCTCTTCAGTAGCAACAATCACCACAGGGAGAGTAAGAATAGCCATGGTCAGCGCCGCCCAGAATAGTCCGGGCGTACCCATAGTTGGCGAGGGTAATGTGTCTGAAAAGAACAACGAATCGATGTTACCGCCGACAACATAAACAAAGAAGCCCAGGCCGAATACGCCATAAACAATGGAAGGCACACCCGCCATGTTCGACACACTGATGCGGATGGTTGCAGTGAGGATATTATCCGGCGCATATTCATTGAGGTACACCGCGGCCAGTACACCGAACGGCGTTACTATAATGGTCATGATAAATACCATCAACACTGTGCCGAACAAAGCGGGAAACACGCCACCGGCGGTATTGGCCTGCTTGGGTGCCTGGATCAGGAATTGTCCGATATGACTCAGCGTAACCCCGATTTTCCCGGCAATGCTAAGCTGCCCCGGAAAAATCATTTCCTGTATGCTCGCTACCGGAATCGCAATGACGGAACCGTCAGCCATGGCAATGTGCAGTGTGTAACTGTCCCGCTCGGTTTCCAGTGCAATAATTTTGCTTTGCCACTGCCGGAAGGCATCATTCAGCTTTTCCCGCGCCGGCGCATCTGCAGCCACTCCCCGCGTATCCAGTTCAGCCAGTTTCTGGTGGATCCCTGACAACCAGCGGGTACGTAAATCATCAATACTGTCTTCCAGACGGCTGACTTTTTCAGTGACCGTGCCGTAGGCTGACTCATCGAAAACATGCTGCCCGCCGGCAGTGATCTGTACCGGCACACCCAGTACGGACAGCCCGTCATTGAGGGTGATGTCGGCACTGTTCACCGATTCCACCAGCGTAAGCGTGCGATCTTCGTCTACAAGCGCCTGTGTACCGTGGGGATTTTGCTCCGACGAATACACCACCCAGCGCACGGTGTTATTGTTTTCCTTGTACTCACTGAAGACCTGGGCGTAAACAGACCTGGCCTCTTTCGTCTGCTCATCGATAAACGTGAGTGAATATACCGGTGCAGGCCAGAAATAAGCGACACCCCGGTAAATGATCAGGGCGAGAATACTGACAAGCGCCAGCAATAACAGCGTGGTTAAAAATGCGGTGAAGCTGATAACAAACGACTGACGCTGTGCCGGCGTCATTATGGCTTCAATTTTGGTTTTAATCATGACGGGCATTGACCCGGAGTTTTTGCCGCAACAGTTCAGCCAACGTATTCACAATGAAAGTGAAGCCGAACAGGATACAGGCAGTTAAAAATAAGATCTGATAGTGCGCGCCCTGCACGTCGGTTTCCGGCAGTTCGATAGCCAGGTTCGCGGTAAGTGCCCGCAGTCCCTCCAGCAGGCTCCAGTCAGATACCGGCGTATTCCCTGTGACCATCAGTACGATCATGGTTTCACCAAAGGCGCGGCCAAAACCGAGCATAATCGCTGCCAGAATACCGGGCATGGCCATTTGCAACACCACGTATTGCAATGTCTGTAACCGTGTTGCCCCGAGGGCAAAAGACGCGTGCTTGAGATAATCCGGTACCCCGCTGATTGCATCTTCAGCCAGCGAATAAATTGTCGGGGAAATAGCCACGCCGAGGGCCAGCGCAACCACAATTGTGGTTTTTCCAACCGGTGTTTCAGACGATGCCGACATGGCTTCAAAACCGTCTACGCCCGCCAGACTGAATATCCATTCAGGCGCCCATTGCATGCTGACATACCCCAGACAAAATACCATCAAGGGCAAAACAACCAGTTCTGTGCCCTGACGCAATACATGGGGTAATTTTCGCGCCAGGCGGTTTTGTACAAAAGCCGCTGCAAATAAAATCAGCGGCACAACCACAAGGAAAAACGCAAAGGAAAAAAGCACCCGCTCAGCCATAGGAGCCAGCCAGATAGCGGCCACAAAACCGATAAGCACAGAGGGCACTGCTTCCAGCAATTCCAGAGCCGGCTTCAGCCAGTGCCTGAGTGCTGCTCTGGAGAAATATGCAGAATACACCGCAGCCCCCACGGCTACAGGTATCGCAATGATAAGAGCCAGCACTGAAGCTTTCAGACTGCCGATTAATAGTGGCACCAGGCTATATTTTGTTTCCTGATAATCTGAGCCACTGGTGGTTTGCCAGATGGTTCCGTCTTCCTGGTATCCTTCATATTGCTGAGGACTGAATAACGAGGACCAGGTGGTGATACCGGTGAGCCAGTTAATTTTTTCCACGGATACACCGGTGTCTGACCACAGATAAAGCCGCTGTCCGTACCAGCTGATATGATTTTGTGGCGTTGCATTCCTGAAATGGCTTACCACTTCTCCGGTGACTCTGTTCATCAGCAACACCTGTTGTTGCTTTGTGAGCAGCGCCAGACCGTTAGTGGTTGCATGGGCAGTCACATCCGCGGGGAGCTGCTTTTCTGGCAGTGTGATGGTCCAGGTAGGGTAGTAACGCATCTTACCGTCAGTATTCTGCAGCACCCAGCGTGTTAATTTCCCTTCCGGCGACGCCATCAGTACGGTGCGATCTTTTGGCAGGCTGTGCCACCAGGAAACCGGCTCTCTGGTGAGCTTTTCTTCAGGAGCGCCTTTCAGGGGATATTGTCCGAGCACGCCATTCTCATAAACCAGCGTGATACCACTGCCGGGCAAAGGCAGTACACTGGCATCAGAGGAATAATGATGATCCGTTATTTTCACCGGGTTTCTGCGGTTTACCCAGCGGACGAAAATTTGAGACGGCGTGTGAACAACGGCGACAATCCACTGCTCCCCTAATTCAATTTGCCAGCGGATGCGCCCATTCCAGATATCCTGCGGTAATGCAAAGCTGATTAATCCGGCGCCGATTGTTCGCGGCTCGCCGGCAATAAATTGTGGTTCAGCGGTACTCAGAGCCAGCGACTGTACTTCAACAATCCTTACCTGACCGGAAGAGGAGACATCTGCAATGAAATACTGTCCGGTTTCACTTACCATGCGGGTTTCATGATCGCAGGGACGAATATAGTCATGAAAAGGCTCAAAGCCTGTTTTTTTGCCGTTCAGCGCCAGCATTTTCACCCGACATTCATCTGACCGCGTCATCAATGGCTGACCTTCCATCAGATCACCACTGGCCAGAACCGCCTGTCCCTGCTGTATCTGTTCCGGGCTGAGTGACGCACTGGTCACATTAACCATATCAGGGCGCATAGCCAGTGGCATTGCCTGTGAAATAAGGTGAGTAATGAGCAATACCAACGTGAACAGCACCATGCCACCAAACAGTGTCACGATGAATGTCAGGCGCTTGTCTTTACGCTGCCTTTTCTTAATTTGTTTGTCCGCAGGTGACTTCATTATTGTAAAAGCAACTTTTGCCTGATTTTTCAGAAGATCAGATAGGGTTGATTGCCAATGATGTGTTATTTTAATACTTCTAATCAAGTGAAAGTTACGCAGTCTCTCTGCGCCAACCCACTCGTCAGCACCGTTGCCGGGTGCCGTCATTCAAAATAACAGGAGTGCCAATGCAACCTCTGATCATTACTATCATGGGCAAGGACAAACCCGGTCTGGTTGATGCCCTTGCCAAGTGTGTTTATCGTCACGATGCCAACTGGTTGGGCAGCAGCTTTGCTCATATGGCTGGCCTGTTTACCGGTTTCGTTGAGGTACATGTTCCCAAAGAAAAACACGATGATTTGGTATCGGCCTTAGACAGCCTGCCCGATTTAACTGTGCAGTCTGTCACTGTTGCTGAGAATTCTCAGACCTTCAGCGACACCCTTAAAGTAGAAATCATGGGTAACGATAAGCCCGGCATCGTACAGGAACTGACAAATATTCTAAACCAGTTCAACCTGAATATTGTCTCTTTTGATTCCCGTTGCGAGAGCGCCCCCAACTGGGGAAGCCTGATGTTTAAAGCTAAAGCGGTTATCGCAGTGCCGGAGTCATTTGACGACAGTGCACTGCAGACAGCGCTGGAAGGTATCGCGAACGACCTGGTTGTCGACATCAACACCAGCGTATAACGCTGCGAAAATCACCTCCGGTTCCGTGCCGGAAACCCCGCCTGTCACACGGTTGTCACGGATAAGTGGCAGGCTTTGCAACTTTTGAATTGTAAAACCGTAAGTATGGAACACAACGAACTGTATTACCCCAAAGAACTTAGCTGGCTGGCCTTTAATGAAAGGGTGCTGCAGGAGGCTGCCGATAAAAATAATCCGGCAGTAGAGCGCATTCGCTTTTTGGGCATTTATTCGAACAACCTGGACGAATTCTACCGTGTCCGCGCCGCCGACGTAAAACGTCAAATCACGATTGCAGAAGACAATGGCAGTGATGATGAAGCCAACAAACTGATGGCTTTAATGGCGGAAATTCAGAAGAAAGTGGTACACCTTTCCAACAAGTTCGATGAAATTCACAAAGATGTGCTGAAGGCTCTGGCCCGTTACAACATTTTCATTCTGCGAAAAGATGAACTGAACGATTACCAGCGGGTGTGGTTGCGCAACCTCTTCGTCAATAAAATTCTGCGCCACATTGCGCCTATCCTGATTGATAAGAAAACCGATCTGCTGAGCCGCCTTAACGGCACATCCGTTTACTTGTATGTGGCATTACGTCGCACAGGCAAAAATACCCGATACGCCGTTGTTCAGGTGCCCACGTCAGAAACCTCACGTTTCATCCTGATCCCGCCGGAAAAAAGCCGTAAGAAAAAGCACATTATTTTGCTGGATGACGTCATTCAGCTTTGTCTTGAAGAAATATTCCGCGGCTTCGTGAAATACGATTCTCTTGAAGCTTATTCCTTTAAAATGACCCGCGACTCTGAATACTCCATCAATGACGAAATTGATGAGAGCTATATGGACAAGATGTCCGAGAGTATGAAGCAACGCCTGATCGCCGAACCTGTACGTGTTATCTACGACTACTCCATGCCGGAAGACATGGTAGTGGATTTACGTAAACGCCTGAAAGTCACTAAGCTGGACACCATGCATGCTGCAGGTCATTACCGGAACTTCAAAGACTTCATCGGCTTTCCGAATGTAGGCCGCGAGTACCTGGAAAATCCAAAGCTGCCGGCCATCGACACGAAGATGTTTTCCACGCACAACACCGTCTTCGATGCCATTACCGCTCACGATATTCTGCTGTACTATCCGTATCACCGCTTCCTGCATTTCACCGAGTTTTTACGTCAGGCAGCGTTCGACCCGAGCGTAAAGTCTATTCGTATTAACATTTACCGGGTAGCAAGCAATTCGCGGATCATTAACTCGCTCATTGATGCGGTAGACAACGGCAAGAAAGTAACCGTTGTCGTAGAGCTTCGTGCCCGTTTCGATGAAGAAGCCAACATTGAATGGTCCCGCCGGATGACAAATGCGGGTATCCGCGTTGTGTTAGGCGTTCCTACGTTAAAAATTCACAGTAAGCTGTGTCTGGTAACCCGTGAAGAACGGGGATCGCTGGTCAATTACGCGCACTTCGGTACCGGTAACTTTAACGAGAAAACCGCGAAGATTTATACCGACTTCAGTTTATTTACCCGTAATCAGGAACTGGCAGAAGAAGCCGCCAGTGTATTCGATCTCATTCAGTACCCGTACCGCCGCTATAAGTTCCAGCATCTGCAAATTTCGCCGCTGAACAGCCGTAATAAAATTCAGTCGCTAATCCGCCAGGAAATTCAGTATTTGAAGGAAGGCCACAAAGCCCAGATCACCTTCAAAATAAACAACCTGGTCGACAAGGAGCTGATTGACGACCTGTACCGCGCCAGTCAGGCCGGCATGAAGATTCGTGGTATTGTGCGGGGCATGTGTTCACTGGTCCCGGGTCTTCCGGGCATCAGCGAAAACATCACTATTACCAGCATCGTTGACCGTTTCCTGGAACACCCCAGGGTGATGGTATTTGAGGGTGGCGGTGACAGAAAAGTATTTATCTCATCGGCGGACTGGATGACCCGTAACATGGACAACCGGATTGAAGTAGGTTGTCCGGTATACGATAAAGGTCTGCAACAGCAAATTGTCGATGTCCTGGAGCTACAATTTAAAGACACGTTGAAAGCGCGGGTGATTGACAAGGAACAGACGAATAAGTACGTTCGTAGGGGTAACCGTAAAAAACTACGCTCACAGATAGAAATCTATGACTATCTTAAGCGTCTCGAAGATGAGTAACGCCATTTGAGTCCATCCGAATCCGTATTTGAAGCTGTTGAAAGCCGTGACACCACTAAGGTTGCGGCGCTTGATATTGGCTCCAACAGCTTCCACCTGGTGGTTGCCCGTATTAATGCGGGCTCCGTTCAGATCCTTCACCGCCTGAAAGAAAAAGTCCGTCTGGCGGCAGGTTTAAGCGAAGACAACGTATTGTCTGATGAAGCGATTGAACGTGGCCTTAAAATGCTGCAACTGGTGGCAGACAGCCTGCGGGGCTTCGAACCGGATTCGGTACGCATTGTTGCCACGCATACCCTTCGCCGTGCAGTCAATGCCCGTGCATTTATCAATGCAGCCCGTGAAGTATTGCCCTACCCCATCGAAATTATCTCCGGTGTGGAAGAAGCCCGCTTAATTTATCAGGGCGTAGCCCATACCAACCACAGCGACGGCCGTCGTTTAGTGGCTGACATTGGCGGCGGCTCCACAGAATTCGTTATTGGCGAAGGTTTTGATCCGCTGATTTGCCGCTCGTTACAAATGGGCTGCGTCAGCTATACCAACCGCTTCTTTACTGACGGTGAATTAAAAGCCAAAAACTTCAACCGTGCCATTACTGCGGCGAAGCAAGAACTTGAAATGATTGAGAACCGCTACAAGCAGCTAGGCTGGTCTCAGTGTATCGGTACGTCCGGCACAATTAAAACCCTGTTCAGCCTTGCCCAGCGCGACAAATCAAACGGTCACGATGAGCCGGTAACACTGAAGAGTTTGCGCAATCTGATGAAGTCTTTCATCGAGGCAGGACACACCGATAAACTCACTATGCCGGAAATCAGTGATGACCGGCGTGGGGTGATCGCCGGCGGCCTGGCCATTCTTATCGGCATTTTTGAATCCCTCGGCATCGACACTTTGCAATATTCCCCGGCCGCTCTGCGGGAAGGTGTGTTGTATCAGATGGAAGATGAACTTAAACACACCGATATCCGGGAACGGACAGCAAAGAGCCTGGCCACGCGGTACGATGTGGACACCGATCAGGCAAACATGGTGCTTACCACTACTCTGAGTCTTTTCGACCAGGCGTCCGGTGACTGGAAATTCAAAAACAAAGATTTCCGCGCCATGCTGGGATGGGCAGCCCTGTTACACGAAGTTGGTTTACAAATAAACTCCCGTGGCGTTCAGCGGCACTCGGCTTACATTTTAGCGAATGTGGATATGCCCGGCTTTACCCAGGAGCAACAGGATTTACTGGCCACGCTGGTTCGTTTTCACCGTAAGAAAATTAAAGTGGCTGAGATCCCTGAGTTTCAACTGTTTGACAGCAGTGCAGTGAAACGGGCCATTTGTATTATCCGCCTGGGCGCATTGCTGAACATCAAACGTCAGGAAGCGTTTCTGCCGGAAATGAAAGTGAATGCATCCAAACATGCCCTGACGCTTACGTTTCCTACCGGATGGCTGGAAACCAAACCCATCATGTCTGCCGATCTTCAGCAAGAAATTCTTTACTGGAAAACACTGGAACTGGAGTTAGTGATTCAGGAAAACTGAGTAATGCAGAGCTGTTTATAAGCCAGATTCAGCTCTGTGCCCGTTTTACTTGATCGCGGCCTGATGCCTTGGCTCTGTACAGGGCTTCATCAGCGTAGCGGATACCATCAAAAATAGTCTCATCGTCGCTGATACCGGCAACACCAAATGACGCTGTGAGTGCGATCGTCGCTTTTTCCAGTTGTATTTCGCTGCTGCGGACCTGCTCACAAAGCCGTTCAGCCAGCGTACTGGCCTCCATCAGCTTACTGTTCGGAAGCAGGATCAGAAACTCCTCGCCGCCCATACGAATCATGGTATCGCCATCCCGCAGAGATGTTTCCACAATTTCAGTAAATCGCTTCAGGGCAATATCTCCCATGGGATGACCGAACTTGTCATTCACAGCTTTGAAATAATCAATGTCGCAGGCCACCAGGGACAGGGGCTGGTTATGCCGGCGTGTATGAGACAGCATTTTCGGTGCTTCCTTGTAGAGAAAGTGGCGGTTTTTCGTGCCTGTCAAAGCATCAATATACACCTGGGTACTGAGCCGCTGAAATAAAGATTGCATCAGACTGGTGGGAAAGCCCAGCATGAACAGAATAGTCAGAAAAAAGATAGCGACAAACGCCACATTAGTGCTGACTGACTCACCTTCTTCCAGCATGGAGAGATAAACCGGTACGCCGAAAACAACGCCCACAGTAGTGATAGCGACCACGACGAAAATCATTTCATCGCCGCCCTTATTTTGCGGAATATGCCGGTAAATGAGTTTCAGCGCCATTCCCAGCGGTACCAGCACACATACGGAGACAATGAGTTCTCTGATAAGCACCTGGTCATTGACCAGATAAAAATACAAAGACACGGCTTCACACAAGATCAGGTGACACACTATGCCGGTAGCTTCCAATGGCCTGAGAGGTAATCCGTAGCGCCGCATTACCACCATCAGCAACATATACATCGCCAGTAAAATACACAAATTCAGAGTGGCCGCGCTGGCCAGAGGATAGCCCAGCGGTTCCAGACAAATAGCCAGAAATGCAAACCAGACTGAAATGAGGAACAGCCGGGCGAAAACCGGCGATTGTGCTTTATAACGGTGATTAGGCACAGGCAGGGCAAAAGTAAACACAACACCTACCGTTACCAGCAAACTCAGAATGCCAATTAAAAAATAGATGTGTTCTGTATTACTCACTACAACGGATCCCTATTATTGGCGAAGTATTCCGGCGCATGCCTTCGCGCCGCTTTGTTGGAGTTTTAGCCAACGTGAAACCATAGTCCAGCCGGCTTCAATCTGTCAATTTCGTAGCATGAAATGCTTAATAAACTGCACCCGGACAGAATATAAATTAGAATCTACTAATAAAGTATAAAGCAGAACTTAAAGACAGCAAAGTGTGTGAGGAAAAAGAAAGCAAACCGGTAAGCAGGATCTTACCGGTTTGTTGATATGCATTAAGATTTTGACGCCTGATAGATAGACTCAATGGCAGCATCCAACGTACTGTCGAACTCTTCCTGCGACTGCTGAGCGCTTACACCCTCAGTTAATGCGCGGGAGAACGAGGCGATGATACCCGGGTTTTCTGCCAGTTTAGCATTCGCTTCATCACGGGTATAACCCCCTGACAATGCCACCACTTTAATCACTTTAGGATGATCAACCAGTTCATTGTAGAAGTTATCCTGAGTTGGCAAGGTAAGTTTCAGCATCACTTCCTGACCTTCATTCAACAGGTTCAGCTGCGTCATGATTTCCAGTTTAAGCAATGCTTCTGCTTCCGCCTTCTCAGGGCTGTTGATATCGACTTCCGGTTCGATGATAGGCACAAGACCTGCAGCCAGAATCTGCTTACCCACTTCAAACTGTTGCTCAACGATGGCTTTGATACCTTCATGATTAGCCAGCTTGACCACTGAACGCATCTTGGTACCGAATACGTCCTGCGCCACGGCTTTAGCAAGCAGGGTATCCAGGGTAGGAATAGGCTTCATCAGTTGAACACCGTTTGCCTCATCCTCAAGTCCCTTGTCTACCTTGAGGAAAGGAACCACACGCTTTTTCTCCCACAGGAATTTTGCCGAAGGCATGCCTTCGATATCCCTGTCGAGGGTGTTTTCAAACAGAATGGCACCCAGAACGCGTTCACCACTGAACACATCGCTGGTAATAATGCGGGTTCGCATGGCATGTACCATGTCGAACATTTCTTCGTCTGTGCTGTAAGCAGACGGATCGATCCCATAAAGTTTCAGAGCTTTAGGTGTACTGCCTCCGCTTTGATCGAGGGCTGCAATGAAACCTTTTTGGACTTTAATTTTATCCAGCATAGCCTGCTGCGCTTGTGATGCCATGAGCAACACTCCTTTTTATGTGCCGCGTGTAAAAACGGCTGTAGGGTTTATAATAATGCCGGCAAACGTCACTGTTCGCCGGACAAGTTGAGTAACGAATTTCGTTACACGAGCGCTGTTTTTATTATTGGTTTTTTTCTTCTAAAACAGCGACCGCTGGCAGGGTTTTGCCTTCCAGGAACTCAAGGAAAGCACCACCGCCGGTAGAGATGTAAGATATCTTATCTGCGATATCATACTTATCTACTGCAGCTAACGTGTCACCGCCACCTGCAATAGAGAATGCGTCACTGTCTGCAATAGCCTGCGCTAACGCTTTTGTGCCTGCGGCGAATTGATCAAATTCAAACACACCTACAGGACCGTTCCAGACAATTGTGCCCGCATTTTTCAAAATTGTTTCTAATGCCGCCGACGAATCAGGACCAATATCAAACACCATATCGTCATCGCCGATTTGATCCACTGCCTTTAATGTGGCCGGCGTGGTCTCAGAGAACTCAGTACCGGTGACTACGTCGGTAGGTACCGGAATATCACCGCCATTTGCCTGCGCCTGTGCAATGAGCTCTTTCGCTTCATCGACAAGATCCATTTCAACCAGTGATTTACCAACATTGTGGCCCTGAGCAGCAATGAACGTATTGGCGATACCACCACCAACAATAAGCTGGTCCACTTTCTCTGCCAGCGTTTTCAGCACAGTGAGCTTAGTTGATACCTTTGAACCGCCCACAATAGCAACCATCGGACGCTTAGGGTTATCCAGTGCTTTACCCAATGCATCGAGTTCAGCTGCAAGCAGCGGGCCAGCACACGCTTTCGGAGCAAATTTTGCGACACCATGTGTCGACGCCTGGGCACGGTGAGCTGTACCGAATGCATCCATGACAAAGATGTCGCACAACGCAGCGTATTGTTTTGACAGGGTTTCGTCGTCTTTCTTTTCGCCTTTATTAAAACGAACGTTTTCCAGAATAACCAGCTCGCCCGGCTTCACATCAACACCGTTCAGATAGTCTTTAACCAGCGACACTGACACGTCCAGTGCACCATTTAAGTAATCAACGACTGGTTGCAGTGAATATTCTTCTTCGTATTTACCTTCTTCAGGACGACCCAGGTGAGACATCACCATTACCGCTGCGCCGGCTTCCAGAGCAGCTTTGATTGTAGGGATAGATGCTTTGATACGTGCATCTGACGTGACTTTACCGTCTTTTACCGGTACGTTGAGATCCTGACGGATCAACACGCGCTGACCGTTCAGCGCCAAATCCTGCATGCTTGGAATTGCCATAGTTTTCCCTTAAAAACTGAAGTTAATTTCCTCAACACCCCGACTGGTACATAGCCAGCGTGGTATCAATCATTCGATTTGCAAAACCCCATTCATTGTCACACCACACCAGCGTTTTCACCAGTTGACGGTGACTTACACGGGTTTGCGTACCATCAACAATGCATGAATGAGGATCGTGATTAAAATCTACTGAGACTAACGGCGCTTCCGAATAACCCAATATACCGGAAAGTCGCCCTTCACGCGCTTTTTTCAGTGCATTGTTCACATCAGTGATGTTCACTTCTGTGTCCAGCGTCACACTTAAATCCATGGCCGTCACATTGACTGTGGGTACCCGCACCGCAATGGCTTCAAACTTACCTGCAAACTTTGGCAGAATACGTTCGATGCCGGCGGCCAACCGGGTGTCGACAGGAATGATAGACTGACTGGCAGCTCTGGCACGACGGAGATCTTTGTTATAGGCATCAATCACCTGCTGATCATGCATTGACGCATGTATGGTAGTGATAGTGCCGCTTAATACGCCGAAAGCATTATCCAGCGCCTGGATGACAGGAACAATACAGTTCGTGGTGCACGAGCCGTTAGATACCAGTTTGTGTTCAGGTAACAACGATTCTTCGTTGGTGCCAAAAATGATGGTGTTGTCTAAATCGGTGCTGCCGGGCTGTGAAAAGAGCACTTTGCCGGCACCGGCATCAAGGTGGGCCTGACCGGCCTGCCGGTCAGAAAATACACCGGTACATTCGAGCACAATATCCACCCCCAGAGTGTCCCAGGGGAGGTTGTGAATATCAGGTTCAGCCAACAGGCGGATACTGTCACCCGCCACCATTAACTGTTCGTCTTGTAGCGCCACATCAAACCCGAACCGACCATGCGTGGTGTCGTATTTGAGCAGATGGGCTATGCCTTGAGGTTCTGCCAGGTCGTTAATCGCAACTACTTTAATCAATTGATTGCGCCCTGTTTCATACAGGGCGCGCAGTACGTTACGACCAATGCGGCCAAACCCATTTATGGCTACACGGACCATAAAAAACCGCCTGTTGTCGAACTATTATAAAGACAACGCTGCCTCAACAACGGCATCTGTTGTAATGCCGAAGTGTTTGAACAGTTCTCCTGCCGGACCGGATTCACCAAAGATGTCCATGCCCACAATTGCGCCGCCGAAACCTGTGTATTTATACCAGGAATCTTTCGCTAATGCTTCAACTGCAACACGCTTAGTAACACTTGAAGGCAGAACGGCTTCACGATATTCAGCATCCTGACGGTCAAACGCATCAGTACAAGGCATAGAAACCACACGGGCTTTAATGCCCTTCTCTGCCAGTTGCTCGCTGGCAGCGACAGCCAGTTGCACTTCAGAGCCTGTACCGATTAGCAGTACATCTGGTGTACCGTCAGTATCTTTCAGGATATAACCACCTTTTGCGATGTCAGCAACCTGCTCAGCAGAGCGTGCTTGCTGCGGTAAACCCTGACGGGTAAAAATTAAGGTGGTAGGACCTTCGGTACGTAAAATTGCTTCTTTCCAGGCTACCGCAGACTCAACCTGGTCACAAGGCCGCCAGTTGTCAAGGTTAGGCGTAGAGCGTAATGCCACCAGTTGCTCAACCGGCTGGTGCGTAGGACCATCTTCACCCAGACCAATAGAATCGTGGGTATAAACAAAGATAGACGGCGCTTTCATCAGCGCGGCCATACGCACTGCGTTGCGTGCATATTCCATAAACATCAGGAAGGTAGCGCCGTACGCTTTAAAACCGCCATGCAGGGTAATGCCGTTCATCATTGCCGACATACCGAACTCACGCACACCGTAGTAGATGTAGTTACCGGACGCGTCTTTCGCATCAACGCCTTTTGAACCTGACCAGATTGTCAGGTTAGAACCGGCGAGATCAGCAGAGCCGCCCAGCAATTCAGGCAGTAACGGACCAAATGCATTTAATGCATTCTGCGATGCTTTACGGGTTGCCGGGGCATCAGGGTTAGCCTGCAGTTTTGCAATGTAAGCATCCGCTTTTTCAACGAAGTCAGCCGGTACATCACCATTTACACGGCGGCTGAATTCTGCTGCCAGTTCAGGGAACGCTTTTTCATAGGCTGCAAACGCTTCGTTCCAGTTCGCTTCTGCCGCACTGCCCTTCTCTTTGCCATCCCACTCAGCGTAAATATCCTGTGGTACTTCGAAGGCACCGTGGGTCCAGCCAAGTTCTTTGCGGGTTAATGCAATTTCGTCATCACCCAGCGGAGCGCCGTGACAATCTTCTTTACCTTGCTTGTTAGGGGAACCAAAACCGATAATGGTTTTGCAGCAGATTAGTGTAGGCTGTGTGGTATTCGCGCGGGCTTCATCAACCGCTTTACGGATTTGATCAGGGTTGTGACCATCAACACCGGCAATGACATGCCAGCCGTATGATTCGAAACGCTTCACGGTATCGTCGGTGAACCATCCCTCAACTTCACCGTCGATAGAGATGCCGTTGTCATCGTAGAACGCTACCAGCTTGCCAAGACCTAATGTGCCGGCTAACGAGCATACTTCATGAGAAATACCTTCCATCAGGCAGCCGTCACCCAGGAACGTGTAGGTATAATGGTCGACGATATCGTGGCCGTCCTGATTAAACTGTGCAGCCAGCACTTTCTCTGCCAGCGCCATACCTACGGCGTTGCTGATCCCTTGTCCCAGCGGACCGGTGGTGGTTTCAACACCCGGCGCATAGCCATATTCAGGGTGACCCGGGGTTTTAGAATGTAACTGACGGAAATTTTTCAGCTCTTCTAACGGCAGATCATAACCCGTGAGATGCAGCAATGAATAAAGCAGCATAGAGCCGTGACCGTTTGAAAGCACAAAACGGTCGCGGTTCGCCCAGTTGGGATTAGACGGGTTATGAGAAAGATAATCGCACCACAAAACCTGTGCGATATCCGCCATACCCATAGGGGCGCCCGGGTGGCCTGATTTGGCTTGCTGAACTGCATCCATGCTAAGTGCGCGGATAGCGTTGGCAAGTTCACGACGAGTTGGCATGCTAACTCCTTTAATAATTTGCTTAAAACTTTGACACTGACAACCCGGAGATTAATCCGGAAACGGATAGGAATTCCTGCTGCCGACTATGAATTTTCAAACTGGCGACTATTCTTACCTAAGCGCATAACCAGTTCAATGTGTTTTATACCGGGTGCACTTATCGAATTTAGTTAACTTATAACAATTATTCGGATAGTCGTTGCGCAAAACAGGTTCTCTGCTGACAGAAATCGTTTTTCGTCTTACTCACGTAATAACGAACCGGACTGTCAACGAAACGTAACAAATAGACTTTTAGACGTCCAGAAGTAAAGATGGTATTTTCATACGAACCCGGTACAATGCTGTTCATCGTCCGGGACGACAGAATATACCCGGGGGCGAACGAATATACCCAACCAGCCAGTCACTTAAGCTTATGATAGTGATGTATTGGTTAACCCAGAAATAACGGAGGATTTATGGCCGCACATTTATTCACATCGGAATCAGTCTCAGAAGGACATCCGGATAAAATTGCCGACCAGATTTCAGATGCTGTGCTTGACGCCATATTAGAACAGGATCCCAAAGCACGGGTTGCCTGCGAAACGTATGTAAAAACCGGTATGGTACTGGTAGGTGGTGAGATCACCACATCCGCCTGGGTCGATATTGAAGAATTGACCCGTCAGACGGTAAAAGAAATTGGTTACAACCACTCAGATGTAGGCTTTGATGCTGACTCCTGTGCTGTGCTGAATGCGATTGGTAAGCAATCTCCTGACATTAATCAGGGTGTTGACCGTGCCCGCCCTGAAGAACAGGGTGCCGGTGACCAGGGTCTGATGTTCGGCTATGCCAGTGACGAAACTGACGTATTAATGCCGGCACCGATCACCTATGCACACCGCCTGGTGCAAAAGCAGGCCGAAGTGAGAAAGTCCGGTCAGCTTGATTTCCTGCGCCCTGATGCAAAAAGTCAGGTGACTTTTATTTATGAGAACGACAAACCGGTGGGTATTGATGCCGTTGTTCTGTCTACTCAGCACAATGAAAAGGTCACCACAGAGCAACTTCGCGAAGCCGTTATGGAAGAAGTGATTAAGCCTGTACTGCCTTCGGAATGGCTGACCAAAAACACTCAATTCCACATTAACCCGACTGGTCGTTTTGTTATCGGCGGACCAATGGGTGACTGTGGTTTGACTGGCCGTAAAATTATTGTAGATACCTACGGCGGTATGGCCCGTCACGGTGGAGGTGCATTCTCCGGTAAAGATCCATCAAAAGTAGACCGCTCGGCGGCATACGCAGGTCGTTATGTGGCGAAGAATATCGTTGCAGCCGGTCTGGCGAAGCGTTGCGAAATTCAGGTGTCTTACGCTATCGGGGTAGCAGAGCCAACATCTATCAGTATCGAAACGTTTGGTACAGGTGTGGTTGATGAGAAAACACTGGTGGCACTGGTACGTGAACACTTTGACTTACGTCCTTACGGCCTGATCAAGATGCTTGATCTGGAACGTCCGATTTACCGTCCAACGGCTGCATACGGCCACTTCGGCCGTGATGAATTCCCATGGGAAGCCACAGACAAAGCAGAAGCGCTTAAAGCCTCTGTATAAAGACAAAAATAAAAGGAAGGCGGCATGTTCCCACATGCCGCTTTTTTTAATTTAAATTATTTTAAAAATAATTACATTTTCTCACTGGGATAATCATCCAAACCAACTACACTTAAGTATAAATCGCATTGCCTGCCCGATAATCAATCCCTAACTGAGCTGCAGACTCAGGCACACACATAGGAACCATGCCATGAAATACTTCTGGCTAGTGAGTTGTCTGACTTTATTAAGTACGCTGTGTCATGCAGGCGGCAGTGTGCTTTCTGATACGAAAAGAAGTCAGCCAGTATACGTTGCCTCCCCCTATCAGTCTGAAATTTCATTTCGCAGTCAGCGCCTGCCGGCCTGGCGATTTGGGGTGCGCTACAACCGCGAGCTGCCTTATCACGACCAGTGGGTTGACAAGATCAGTACATATCACTCAGTAGACTCCGTGAGGGTCTCGGCCAGCCGCTCTTTGTTAAAAGACTCCAGTCAACGCATATTCGCAGCGCTGCAAACCAGTAACGATCAACAGGCCGCCTATTCTGACTGGCTTTATCTGCCTTACAACGCAGGCACCGCCGCCAGCGTTGGCTGGCAAATCGGAGAATTAAATTCGGTGAAAATGGCAGTGGAGTACCAGTACAGGGAAGTAAGTGATAAAGACATCAATTCATTGTTGCTCGGTGTTCAGTACTATTTCTGACCCTTACTAAGACAACGGGCTGCGTTAACCCAGCATAAAATCCACAATGCTTTCGCAATGAATTTCAGTGGTATCCAGTACCGGAATACTGACATCTCCGGCCTTTATCAACATACCAATTTCCGTGCAGCCGAGAATGACAGCCTGCGCACCGTCTGCTGCCATTTGCTCAATAATTTGCTGATAAATCTCTTTTGAGGATGCCCGTGTTTCGCCTTTGCACAGTTCATTATAAATGATGTCATGAATGACCTGCCGGCCGGCCATGTCCGGCGTCAGCACATTGATCCCGAAGTCTTGAAGGCGCTCAGTGTAAAAAGGCTGTTCCATGGTAAACCGGGTGCCTGTCAGAGCTGCTTTATTTATACCCCCGCGCCTGCACACACTGGCTGTCGCATCAGCAATATGGAGTAAGGGTATGTTCAGCGCCTTTTCTACTTCAGGAGCGACTTTGTGCATCGTATTAGTCGCAATAGCAACGCCGTCTGCGCCGCCGGCTTCCAGTTGTTTTGCTGCCTGAACCATCGCCCGGGTAAGTGCATCCCAGTTATTTTCATGCTGCCACTGGCTAATCTCTGCGAAATCCACGCTGTTCATTAATATGCGTGCGCTGTGCAGCCCACCCAGACGTTGCTTCACATAGCTGTTGATCAGGCGGTAATACGTTGCCGATGATTCCCAGCTCATGCCACCGATAATACCAATCTGCTTCATTGAAGTTCCTTGTCCGTATTATCTTGCCAGTACCGGCATCGGCATGGATGCTGTAGTCATGAAGGTTTGCTGGATGAGCTCCGCATCTACACTGGCACGATGGCGTTTAACACACTGCTGATTGACCAGAGACTGTTTCACTTCATGCCAGTGTTGCATCTGGTTTTCAGATAACAGGTATTCCAGCGCTGTCAGCTTAAAGTTCATCTCTATACCAGCTTCTGCATAGAGTTTTATCAGCCAGGGATAATCCACTACCCAGCCGTCCGAATAAGCGGTACTGTTTTGCATGAAGGCATTGAGCTGAATGCACACTTCCCTGCCGTCAATACCGTATTGGGAAAGCACATCACGGGTTATGCCGTGTAAAGATTCGGCCTCGCTGTTCCAGTGCGTCCATCTCTTATAGGGTTTTATCAAACGGCAAAAACGCGCACCATCAGAACGCTTCACACCGATTTCGATGGGAAAACTGCCGCTGCCGAATCCGCTGGCTTCGACATCCAAAATGGTAGGAGGATAATGATTTTGCACGCTAATTTTGATTTATTTGTTATACGTTAAAACTAAGTCTCTATCCTGAAAGGTGCAAGTTTTTATTCTGATAAATTCCACCATCCTTTGTCTAATTGCAGAATCACATGCAAATACTAATATAATCCCGAACCCTTTTTAAACAACCGTTTTCCTTTACGTTTCCGTGACTGAATATGACCAGATTTCTATTAATCTTTCTGCTTACTCTGACAGGTGCCGGCAGCGAGGCCGTGGCACAGGAAAAAGCGCAGCTGGTACTGGCACTCGATGCCGATCTCAGTGCTGTTGCCGTGGAAGGCGGAACCGCGATACGCCGGGGAATGGAAATTGCCATCTCAGAAGTCAACGACAATGGCGGCGTTCTTGGTCACCAGCTCTCACTGGTCACAACGGATCACCGTGGTAACCCGGCCCGCGGCGTATATAACGTTGAACAACTGGCAAAGCGGCAGAATTTACTGGCTATCTTTGGTGGCGTACACACACCGGTAGCCCTGGCCGAGCTGGATGCTGTGCATAAGAACAATATGCTGTTCCTGAGCCCCTGGGCCGCTGGTACATCACTGGTCGATAATCATTACACGCCAAACAACGTTTTTCGTGTCTCCATCCGTGATGAGCAGGCAGGGGAAGTTCTGATAAAGACAGCCAGAGAACGGGGAGTTAAAGAAATTGCCCTGGTACTTGAGCGTACAGGCTGGGGTCGTTCAAATTTAACATCATTATCCAAAGCGGCTGAACAACAGGGCCTGAAAATCGTGAGCACACAATGGATAAACTGGCGGCAGACAGATTTTACTAATGAGATGTCGGCGATTATCCAGTCTGGTGCACGGGCTATTATTCTTGTATCTAATGCGCCTGAAGCTGCTGTTGTCAGCAAAACTCTGCTCAAACTGGAAGCAGCAGAAATGCCGATAATTGCTCACTGGGGTCTGGCAGGTGGGGATTTTGTCGCGGAAATAGGCCTGACAGATCTATCTAAACTCGATTTGTCTGTCATTCAAACTTTCAGCTTTTTATATCAGAACAATAGCCGCTCTGCTTATTTACTGAAAGCGTACCGCGAACGTTATGACGATATTGCTCCACAGGCAATTCCGGCTGTTGTGGGCCTTGCTCATAGCTATGATCTGGTCCATATTTTGATTGCTGCAGTGAAAAAAGCCGGCTCTGTTGAAGCTGATGCTGTTCGTCAGGCCCTTGAGAACTTGCCGGTGTTGCAAGGCGCAGTGAAACAATATGCGCCGGCGTTTACGGAAAATATGCATGATGCATTAATGGCGGAGGATTATTTTATGGCGATGTTTAACGAAGACGGACACCTTATCCCGGTTTCAGATATCCGGTGAGTACCCGCCCCTCGCTGTATACCCAGCTGCAGCAAACCATACTCCCACGGCTATTAGTCGCACTGATTGCTGTCAGCATAATCTTGTGCCTGTGTATTTTTTATGTGGTACAGAAGCAGGTGGCGAATGAACAGCAAACCTATATCTCACACCTTAAGGCAGATCTCACATTCACCCTCGACAGCACGCAACAGCTAATGGAGGGTATCGCGGCTAACGACCTGCTGATAAACAGTTTTATTGATATTCAGCAGCGGCAGAATTATCTGCCCATCTTTTTTGAGTCTTTGCGCTTTACCCGTGCCCGATCTTTCAGTCTCGGATTGTTTCAGTTTAATGGTGAACCGCTCATCACAAACAACTGGGAAGGTCAGGTGCCGGCATCGATGGCCAGCGCGTGGCAGGAAACGGTACTGAACGAATCGAAACCTTACAATAATATTTCCGGTGACGGCGCAATTATCGCGGTACCAGTATTACTTGCGGATTCAGCAGAAGGTGCACTGGTACTCCATATTCCGGCTCTGCAAGCATTAATTTATCAACGGGACAGTGATGCAAGCCAGTTAATTCTCGACAATGAAGGGAAGATCCTTTATTCAAATAAACCGGCGATGTTCAGACCAGGCAGTCTATTTGACCATGCAGCCTATTCCGGTTGGGAGTCTGAATCAGAGCAATGGCGTGGACTGACTCTTATCAGTCAGGCGCCGGCACTGGAAGCTTACTCTAATGTACTCTGGTTAATTCCGGCAATTTTGATCACCCTGGCCTTTGCAGTGATCGTGAGTGTTTACGCATCCAGTCATGCTGCAAAACTGAGCGCAGTGACCCTGCGCCAGCTTCACGATGATATTCAGCGCAGTACCAGCAGGAAGAAAGGAGGAACCAGCACCGGCAGTGAAAATGAACCTGCAGAACTTAACGAGATCCGGACAGCGTTCAATCAATTAATCATCAATTTATCTACTATCTCCCTGTCCAACAAACAATTTTCGAATGTGCTGGATTCACTGGAAGAGATCCTGGTTGTGCAGGACGAAACCGGTGACAACATTCTGGCGAACCGTGCTTATAAGCGATACGCCCTTTATTATGATTTGTCAGACAACACCCTCAGAGATATAAAAGGCGACTTATCCGGTGATAAACAGTCTCTTACCGGCCATTATGCCTCTTTAAATGACAAGAAGCCGGTCACTTTAAGCTGGCGGGTGCTTCCTCTGATAGACGATGAGCGTAAGCAGGTTGGCAGTATTCTGGTGGGCAATGACCTGACTCAGCGGCGGGTGCTGGAAAATCAGATAAATGTAATCAGTCATGCCATGAAATCTGCCACAGTGTCGATACTCATTGTCGATGCTCAGGAAGCGGGCTTCCCTGCCATCTACGTTAATCCTCATTTTAGTCTGATCACCGGCTTTGATGAAGATGAGGTCATGGGCCAGACGTTCCTGATGTTAAATCAGATGAAAGCTGAAACAAGTCAGCTGCATAAAATTAAATATGCCCTCCGACATGGTCATGCCTTTGACGAAATGCTGATTTGTCATAAGAAAGACGGTTCTGTTTTCTACAACCAGTTGATCCTGACACCCGTCTACACTGAGGATAAGCTAACGCATTTCGTGGCTTTCTTTCAGGATGTTACAGACCGTGAGCGAACAAGGCAGTATCTTGAAGACGCCCGCTTAAAGGCAGAAGAATCTGCCCGTTTGAAATCCGGCTTCCTTGCCAGCATGAGTCATGAAGTCCGCACCCCGCTGCATGGTGTATCAGGTGCACTGCAACTGGTGAATAAAACACCGCTGGACAGTACACAGAGACGCTATGTCGATTTGGCAAAGGACAGTCTTAAGAACTTGCAGCACATTGTGGACGACATACTCGATTTCTCGAAAATCGAGGCGGGTCAGCTCAATCTTGAAGCCATTCCGTTTAATCTGGAACTGCTGATAAAAACCATTTACGACCAGTTCTGTATCAGTTGTGGTGAGAAAGGACTGACACTGAAACTGGAAAGCGATCTGAATGGTCAGACTATGGTCACCGGCGATCCGGTAAGATTACGACAGGTACTGGGTAACCTGCTAAGCAATGCAGTGAAATTTACATCAGAAGGTACCATTACTCTGCGCATTGCTCTGACTGTTGGTGACAAACAGAAATGGGCGTTACGGGGAGATGTCGAAGATACCGGCATAGGTATTGCACCTGAGAATCTGGACAGCATCTTTGAAGTATTCAGCCAGGAAGACGTGTCCACAACCCGTAAATTTGGTGGTACCGGGCTTGGGTTATCCATCAGCAGGCAGTTATGTCAGTTGATGGGCGGAGATTTAACCGTCACCAGCGAGAAGGGCCGTGGCAGCTGTTTCAGCTTTGTGATGCTTCAGGGTAATGCTGAAGATACACAACCGGCACAAAGCCACAACGACTCTAAGGCCCCTGCCCCTCTGCTTCCGGCTAAAGACTTCTGCGCCAAAATTCTCATCGTCGAAGACAATGAAATAAACCAGCTTATTGCCAGAGAACACCTGAGCCAGCATAAAACCATGACAGCCCGCAACGGTAAAGAAGCGCTGGAAGCGTTGAACAGAATGAAGCTGACTTTTGATGTGATCCTGATGGATTGTCACATGCCGGAAATGGACGGATTTGAAACAACACGGCGTATTCGCGCCGGAGACGCCGGCGAGAAATACCTGAATGTACCGGTCATTGCCCTTACCGCTAATGCCATGAAGGGTGACAAAGAACGCTGTGAAGCAGCCGGGATGGACGATTACATAAGCAAACCTTTTTCCGCAGAAGACTTACTGAGTGCTGTTGCACGGATGTGCTGAAGGTTAGCTGTTTTATCCACGTTCAGGTCATGAAAACTGCTGAACACTTTCTCAGAGACAAACAAGGCCGGAATTTCCGGCCTTTGCTACACTTTCAAAGCGTTTTAAAATGCCGCTTTCACGTTTATCGCGGCTGTTCTCGGTGCACCAATCCAGCCTGCACCGGCGACTACTGTGCCCAGATAGCTCTCGTCAAACAGGTTATTAACCGTTAAGCGTACATCCAGTGATTTAATGCCACTTGCCACATTGTCCAGCACGACACCTGCGTAGAAGTCGCTGACCACATACTCCTCAACTTCTGTCAGATTCGCCTGGTCCATAAACCGGGGGCCCACATACTTTGTGCTCAGACCGGCAATGTAATTGCTTTTCGCATAGTCCAGGCTAAGAACAGCCATGTCTTTTGCGGTGCCAAGAACAGTATTGCCTTCAATATCTTCGTAACGGGATTCTGCATATTCAGAATTGTTGTAGGTATACGATGCGTACACGCTCAGGTATTCCGTCGCCTGCCATTGTACGGATGCTTCAATACCGTCTGACTCAACACCACCGTCATTAACATAACCACCGGCACCTTCTTCAAGGAAATCGATCCCTTCAGACTGCTCGGCACTGACAAAACGAATGCGGTTATCAAATTTGATTGTGTAGTACGTCAGGCTGGCGTTAAGGCCCGGGGTTGAGTAGCGCACACCCAGGTCTATATTGTCTGCAGTTTCAGGCTCAATCACTGACAAGTCAGCGTCATCACGCTCAAGCACTGCATCTTTGATTGCTGCGTAGTTTTGCGCGAAGCCACCGAAGAATTCCAGGTTGTCAGCCAGAGGGGCAACAAAACCGGCAGAGAACAGCACATCAGAATCAGACGATACAGCCAGGTTGTTATTGGCATCAAACAAATCGTTTTTCTTTACGTCTACATTGAATTGCTTAGCACCAAGGCGTACTTTTGCCACGCCCAGGTCCAGCTCGTCTTCAAGGTAATACATGATGGTTTCAACCGGGAATTCACGGCTGTACTGCACCCAGTAAGGAATGTGGTCATAATAGAAACTGGTTTTCGAATCGATGATCTTGTGCCAGTCACGTGATTCTTCGCGGTTGTAATCTTCATACCACAAGCCTGCACGTAACACGTTGTCCATATCGCCAATCTGTGTATTCCAGATCATGTCAGCGTTGAAGCCGGTGCGTTCCTTTTTGTAATGCGTATGACGATAAGAGCCCACTGGCACTGCGCTGCTGTCGTAACAGGCAGGATCGTATTCGGCAGAACTGCCGCCGTAAGGGAATTTAAGCGAGCTGACACAGCCTGTTGCAGGCGATAACGCCGCGCCTTCAGGAGACACATAGAAAAGCTGACCTAACTGAGAACCGCCGTATACCGTGTTACCCGAAACCAGTTCAGAATTAGGCTGATTCAGCCCGTCGTCAGTTACATCAACCACGTAAGGAGGCAACCAGTCGCCCCGCCCTTCCTGATTGTGGTAATAAACGTTGGCACTGAAATCCACTGCGCCTACCGACATATCAGCTTTCAGATAGGTGAAAAAGTTCTCACGCAATGTTGACCATCCGCGGCGATATGCCTGATCCTGATAAGGCACACCCGACCAGTCACTGGTAAGCTGGTCCCATTCCGGGTTCTGGGCAAATTGTTCGTTGCCATAAATGCGCTGATAGTTGTCTTCGTGAGTATCGTCGTAAGAGACATAGCCGGTAAAATCGATACCACTCACATAGCTGATAACTTTGGCAGCAAAGTGGTCACGGGTATTTTCGGCCGCCTGATCCATCCAGTCTGAACTGTCCTGTGACGATACACTCACCCATGCGTAGGTGTCTTTTACCAGCTCTCCGGTTTCATAACGGGCATAGATTTTCTGACCTTCATATTCAGCCAGCGTACCACTCAGGATAAGACCTTCTTCTGTACCGGGGTTAATGGTTGTGAAGTTAAGCGTACCACCCAGTGCTTCGTTCGAACGGGAAGCGATATCAGCCGTTCCCTGAGACACCTCTACCGCCCGCAGGTTTTCTGTATCCATATAACGGTTGGCCTTCGAGCCGCCACCGTAGTTTGAATTACCGTTAGCGATACCGTCTACCGTCATACCGATTTGTTGCTGATCCAGATCCACCTGAAAACCACGAATGGAAATACTGGTAGACCAGTCATCGGCACCGAATGTATCGCCTTCGTTAATCAGGACACCCGGCAGGTTATCAATTGTCGCCAGCACGCTGGTCATCGCCGTTTGCTGCTGTTTCATGTTTTCGTCGGTGGCGTTGTTGGCATAAGACACGCTGCGGCCGATAACCTGAATTTCTTCAATAACTTCGCCATCACGTGACTCTGCAGCCATCTCTTCGGCAAAAGCATTTGAGGTGCTTGCTGCGATTGCTGACAGTACAGAGATCGCCAGTATATGCTTCTTACAAGTGAGAGTGTGTTTCATGTGTTTTCCTTGCGCTTATTCTTCTGATTAAAAGTGAATCGCGAAGAGCGTACGCAGGGAATATGACAAGGTTGTTTTGATTCGTTGACTGTTTGATTACGAAAACTTGACCTCCGGATCTGCAAGAAAGCTTCCTTCCTGTGGCTTCAGCGGATCATTCCTGATTTAATTACTGTACAATCAATCAAAAGCACATTGATGCGCGCTTTACGGAGTAGCACTGCTAAGTGTGTTGCGGCAATTCAATATCTGAAGTAGAAATGGAATGGATAACAATACGGCGCTTTATTCACTTTGCAGTGTGCCCTTGCACGGGGTGAGTTTATTTACGGATTCAATGCCGGCAATAAAGAACAAATACGCACTGCGGCTCAGTAGTGGCAAAGTCGAATCACCATCACAAGAAAGTGCGGTATGGAAACTGACCGACAAAGGTGAAAGGTATACATCAACAATCAAGCTCCACCGGGAAAATGACCGGCAGGTGCTGATGATTGATTGCGAAGGCAAAGGTGCATTCGAATTCACTGAAGAAGGCATAAAAGTGGACTGGCATGCCAATGGCACAGGACCTGCTCACTACCTGCAAACTATCGGTTTATCTGTTTTTCTTGAACAAAAAGGTCACCTTTGCCTGCATGCTAATACGCTGGTAAAAGAAGGACGGGCGCATCTGTTTCTTGCTCCCAGCAGGACCGGGAAGTCGACATTAACCACAGCATTAACTCACGAAGGATTTACTCTCACGACTGATGACATGGCAGCCCTGTTTTCTGACGGCAATGCTTTTTCAGTATATCCCAGCTGGCCTAAAGTTCGTCTGTGGCCAGATAGCACAGAGTATTTTGCAGACAGTGCCTCATTTGATAAAACAACGGTTAAGAAAGTACACGATCGCTTCGCAAAAAATGAAATCACTTTCGCCGGGCAGATGTCAGAAGATAAACCCGCTCAAATAAGTGCATTGTATTTTCTAAACAGAGCTGAGAATTATACCGGACCTGTTGAAATAACACGCATAGCCAATAGTAAAGCGCTCATATTACTCATGCAAAACAGCATGCTGGGTGACGCTTATAAAGCGCTGGGAATCGACAAACAACGGGTTGGCTCACTTGCTACGTTGATAAATACGCTTCCGGTTTATGAAATAAAATATCCTGATGGACTTGAACGACTGACTGAAGTTTGCAGGCAAATTAATGAATGGATTTCAGCGAAGAACGGGTAGAGACGCAGCGCTTGAATGATGGGTACGGATACATGCTGCAGAGCAAAACAAAAAGGCCAGTCGTATGACTGGCCTTTTTTTATTCGATCAACTTAACCCTGGAATGGGTTACGCTTAGTCTGACCGCCTTGTTCGTCAGGAATGCTACCTGCGAAACCTTCAGTCAGTTCAGCCAGGGTACCTACTTTTTGCAGTTCCGGCTTTACATACTCTTGTTTGCTTTCGGAAGCATTTTCAAAAGTTTTCATGTTTTCTATCCTTATGCCTTTTTACGGCGGTTGAAGCCCATAAATCCTAGAGCAGCGGCAAAGATACCCAGAGTTGCAGGTGCTGGTACAGCTACTTTGTCTGTATCAACAACAAACTGGAAGCTGCCTGCAGCGTCCATCAGGTTACCGCTAACGCCACTCAGTGTTAAACCACCAAAAAGCTCGTCTTCAATATTCATTGAATATGAAGCATCTAACACATAACCGTCTGTAACCAGTTCACGACCAGCAAGAGATCCATTAGCACTCGCATCGCCTGAAACAGTATCAAAAACAACATCAGCAGCATATGCATCAACATAAACAGATGCAATGCTCAGGCCAGTACCGTCATAGGTGAAAGTCCATGCACCGTAAACATATGCGGCACCAGGAGGCTGATCAGCGATAGTATCGCCAGTTTGTGTTAAAGACCACGAAGTACCGGTAACGCCGCCGCTGTAACCTTCCATATAAGGTACAGTCGCGTCGCTTGAGGTTACACCCCAAGTTAACGTCTCAGTGCTCAGGTCAGAGTAAGTAACAGTCACTTCCATGCCTGCCATGTCAGCGCCGGTGACAGTGCTGATGTAGCTAGCTGAAGCTTGACCGCTTAAAAGCAGGGCTGCTGCTGCCCCAAGTAAAGCCGACTTTTTCATTCCATATTCCTTGTAAGTATAAAACTACGTGGTATAAATTATTGTTGTACACAATAGAAAAGCAAGCATCACGCCACATTTAAAAATATTAATATTTTCAATTATTTAAAAAATAGTAATGTGAATTTGATGTTAATGGATGATATTTACAAACAGATCTGTAAAAAATTCAGACAGATCCTTTCAGATCATATCTGCTGCACCGATTTTTCTCCCGAACTGACGCAGAAAACAGATTATAAATTATGAAGTTAAATTGGCAATGTTAATTTTTCTCCAGATTTTATTAATGTTAGCATTCAGGCATACTCAGCAGAACCTGTTACTTTGTCTGATCGCTCAGTAATGGTGCATTTACGCAACAAGACGGAACTTTGTGAAACCATTTCTCTTCATATACAGCCATAAGTCCCCGGGTCCGCTTCAGTCCGGCGGGCTTGAAAGCCAGCTTTTTACCCATTGCTTTGTTCGCAACGGCAGACTTAGTGGTTTTTCAAACAGTGGTGACACTAAATTACCCGTTCAGGCAGACGAGCGGACTGCAGAAAAGTTAGCATCTATAAACTGTCCATTTTTTATACAACTCGAAAATGATGCTGTTATCATCGGTACGGACGCGCTTTCTCTGACTACTCTGTACTTCGTGTCTACACCTGATTTCACCGTCATCAGTAACAGTGCTGCTCATGCGCTGAATGTATCCGGACTAAAGCCGGTACTTTCAGACACTGCGATAGCCGGATGGCTTGCCGGTCAGCCAGTCCCTCAGCTAAGTATTTATTCAGGGCTGCAGATATTGCCGGCAGGCCACTACCTGCGATGCAGTAAGGATAAGGTAACAAGTCATCAATATTGGGATATTGAACCGGAAAACCGGATCAGACTCACCAGTGATGATGAGTATGCGACTGCATTTCGCGAGCTCTTTATTTCTGTGGTGGAAGAATACACTGGAACAACAGAAGTAGCGGGTTGCCAGATGAGCGGCGGGATGGACTCTACCTCGGTTACCTCTCTTGTACACCAGTATCAGAAGCAGCATAAACGCCGCTGTATTGCGGTTTCGCATTACTATAAGCACGATCCTAAATCAGATGAGACAGAATTAATCCGTGACATGCGCGAATATCTTCAGTTAGAAGAGTTTCATTTTCAGGATGTGGACAAATCACGATATCGTAATTTTCTGAGTCTTTACCCGCCACATTTTGATCATCCGGGTATTGTTCTGTCTCCCCGTTACCGGGATGAACTCTCAGATTTAAAGCAAATGGGTATCAGTAAACTGTTTACCGGAAACGGGGGCGACGAAATTTGCTGGGGGCATGCCAGTGCATACACCCAGCGTTTGCGTGAAGGGGAATGGGGTGTTCTAACTGAAGTGTACAAAGCCTGCGTAGAAACTGGCATGTCTTTTAAATCTGTTGCCCGTGAACTCTTCATTAAACCTTTCGTACCCACTGCCTTGTTGAATATGGCCAAACGTCTGAAAGGAAAAACACCCGGTGTGCTGCCACTACCAGCCTGGTTAACAGATAAATCTCGCCTGCTGGCCAACGAAGCTTTCGGGTTCCATAATCCTTTTGATCCTGTCAAAGAACCAGCCAGCCATGCCAGATACTTTGCGCTCAAAACGACTACCACGTTCAATTCTGTCAGATCTTACGATGCCATTGCTGCCGAATTTGATATAGAGGTGAAGCATCCTTTCTTCGATTACCGGCTTGCTGAGTTTTCTTTCGCAGTGCCACCCTCACAACTGATACGCGGGCCTTATCCAAAATTCGTCTTACGTAATGCGATGAGCCGCCATTTGCCGGATTCAGTATGTTGGCGTCAAACGAAAACCACCTTTGATCATCATTTCGGCAATCTTGTCAGAGAAAATGCTGGTGAGCTCCGGGCATGTTTGTCACACCCGTATCTGAGCGATCGTGGACTGATTGATAATAAGAAAGTGCTTAAAGCTTTTGATGATGCGGTATATAACCGGCATGGCGGTGTACATGTGGACCTGTTGTTTGTCATCCTGACCCAGCGCTGGATTCAGGCATTTCATGTTTAAGTCAAAGCGCTGAGAAAAGCCTGCTCACTTCCTTTTTTCGTTCTCAATTCTGTATAAGTGCTGACAACATCATGACTATCATTAATGATTATGCCGTCATGTGTCAGCCAGCAGTGGGCCTCCGTTTTCCCCGCCGTTACCCGCACCCCGAAATGTAACCCGGGATAAATTTGAAGGTCATTGAGTAATGACATGGTCACCAGACACCTTCTCAGGCAATTCATTTTCCGGATATGATGCCTGCCCGCCTTCTCAATGACAGAGATAAACGATTCAGGAAGCGGCGTTTTCGTACTTTGAAATTGATCCGGGGTAAAAATATGTCCTTTCCATTTTTGATACGGCTGTTTTGAAATACGCCAGTCCCATATCAGAAACATCAGCCATGCCTTAATGAAAAGCTTTTTATGGCTCAACGGTAATCGAAAGAAAGCACCTGCCATCATGCTTACACTTTCTCAATGAGACCCTGTTCAAGGAGCGAAGTCACAAGCTCAGCGTAGTCCTTCCTGACTTCATCTTCAGATACATCAAAACGGGATACCATTGCTGATACCACATCATCCTCATCTTTGCCCTCTTCAAGTAATGAAATCATCTCGGTGCCGACACCGTTAACTGTAAAATACTCACCGTTCTCCGGCTCAAGGATCACCATTTCATCGACGACTTTTTGAGCGAGGACGTCTTCTTTCAATTTATAAGCTGTCATGTTATTCCTTTACTACCAATTCAGTTAATGTCCGGTTTTGCAATTCAAACAACCGGTCTGCCACATCGGCAATTGTAGGGTCATGGGAAATCATCAATACCGTATAGTGCTTAAAGAGATGTTCAAATTCGTCTTTAAAACGGTGTCTTCCTCCCTCATCCAGCATCGATGTAGGTTCGTCGAACAATAAGATTTTTGGCCGTTTCAGTAATGCTCTGGCCAGAGCGATACGTTGCCTTTGCCCGCCAGATAGCCTGATACCGCCTTCGCCGACTAAAGTGCTCATTCCTGCCGGCATCTTCGCCACAATATGAGTAAGTCCGGACAATTTGCATACTTTATCGATATCATCCGGTTCTGGTTTCTCAACACCGTAAGTAATGTTATCAAGAATACTGCCATTGCATAATACGACATCCTGAGAGACATGACCTATACAAGCCCGCACTGACGTGGTGGTGACTTTAAAAATATCCTGACCGTCAATGCTGATATGTCCCCTGGACGGCTCAAAGAAGCGCATGAGTAAGTGCAACAAGGTAGATTTACCTGCCCCGTTCTCACCCGTTATCAACGCCGTTTCACCGGCCTTTAATGTAAAAGAAATATCTGACAATATATCTGCATTGTCCTGATAGGAAAAACAGACATTGTCGAAACGCACCTCGCCTCTTTCTGCAGCCAGTTCAGCAAGCCCTGTTTCTGTAGGCTCCCTTTCCTGAGCGTGCATTGCGAGTAAACGTGATAAAGCACCACTCATCTGCATCGTCTGCCCGTATAACCCGGCGAGCGCACTTACGGGCCGTGTAAAAATCATGCCGTAAAGAAGCAAACTGACAATGTCTGATACATCAATTTTGCCCGCTTTAAACTGCAACAAACATACCCCGATAATTGTGATAATACACACTGAGGCGAGAAACTGAATCAGCGGCGGCAGCATGGCCTGATAACGAAATTGTCTGGTTCTTAATGACAGCACTTCACCTGTATGAGATTTATACCTGCTGGACTCTGCCTCTTCGCGGTTAAACGACTTTATCAGGGAAATTGTGCTGATATTCTCACTGGCAATAGCCAGTGTATCGGCCTGCTTCTGGACAATTTGTTTAGACAGAGGATGAATCTGCCTGCCAACCAGTTTGGTCACGACATAAACCAGAGGCACAAGGGTGATGATAAGCACGGCGACCAGTGGTTCAATCAGATACATCATGACCACACTCCCCACCAGCACCAGTACATTGGGAAGTAAGGTTGTCAGAACACTGGTAACGAAATAACTCACTGTTCCTAAATCGTAGGTAAGCAGCGATAACACATCGCCCTTATTCGTATTCTGAAAATACTTCATCGGCATGATTTGCACGTGGTCATATAACCTGCAGCTAAGGTTGGCCATTAACCTGGCCCCCAATACATTCAACTGGTAAGTAGAAAAGAATTTCAGGAGTGACTGAACAGCGAAAAGCACACACCATGCTGCAAGGTAAAGTGTGAGTTCGTTTAAAGAAGTGAAATTGCTGTTTACTGCGGCGGCTGATTGCTTACCAACAACATAAGGAATAGTAAGATTAAGAGCAGTTTCTGCCATCAGGATGGCGAAGATAAACAGAAAACTAAGCCTGTAGTGCCGAAATATGTTCCTGCCAAAGTACAGGCTTTTAGTCCACATGTTTATCCGATACTGTTACTGCAACTGACTTCGGGAGAAGACCCGTTAATAAACGTTTTTGCCCACGAAGCCTTTAAAGAAAGTAAAGATAACAATTTTAAAGTCGAGCCACAAAGACCAGTTTCGAATATATTCCAGATCGTACTGCACACGCATTTGCATTTTTTCAACGGTGTCTGTTTCACCACGCCAGCCATTTACCTGCGCCCACCCCGTGATACCCGGCTTGATTCTGTGACGCAGCATGTAATATTTAACAGTTTTGCGGTACATCTCATTGTGCGCGACAGCATGAGGACGGGGACCGACAACAGACATTGAGCCCTGCAAAACGTTAATAAACTGGGGTAATTCATCCAACGATGTGCGGCGTAAAAATGCACCGACTTTGGTAATCCGGGCGTCGCCTTTGGTTGCCTGAGTAACTTTATCACCATCTTCAGTAACGGTCATAGAACGGAATTTCCATACTTTAATTTTCTTCCCGTCTACCCCGTACCGGTTCTGTTTGAAAATGACCGGACCTTTAGATGTCAGCTTCACAGCCGCTGCGATAAATAACATAGGGACTGCAATAACAGCCAGAATGCACGTTGCGAGGAAAATATCTTCAGCACGTTTAATCGCAGTTGTCGCTCCGCGCATGGGCGTATCGAACACACTGATTGTTTGTAAATTACCAATATTACAAAGACGGGAATGAACCATGTTGTACATGAAGAAATTCGGAACGAAGTGAACTTCAGCGTTTGTATCACCCAACTGATGCAGAATTTGTTCAATGCGTTTGTTGGCTGTCATCGGCAATGTTATGAATATTTGATCAAACTCACCATTTCTGACTGCTGCAATGGCGTCGTTAATTGAGCCCTCTACTTTCATACCATCAGGAATCGCCAGACGGTCTGTATCACGATCATCGAAGATACCGTCGATTCTGAAACCTGTATGAGGGTTACGTTTCAGCTCATTGGCCAGCGCAACAGCATTCTCGTTCATCCCTATAATACCAACGGAACGGCTGTTAAAGCCCTTCTTGCGCACATGATACAAGAAGGCCCGCATAAACATACGCCAGGAGCACAGGAAAACAGGGGCAACGATAACCCATGATGACAACGCAACGCGGGAATAGTCGTCAGACGTTTTAGACAGGAAGAGATAGGAAAGCACCACAACAGTACTGACAAACCAGCTTACAACGGTATAAAAAATCAGTTCTTTAGAGGTACCTGAACGCCAGGAACGATACAGCCAGAATAGTTCAGCAGACAGCAGGTAGGTAGTACTTCCAATCAGGCCAAGCAAATGATAGTGCACGTCGATGGGCACACCATATAAATTACATGCAGCCAGCAAAGTGAGCTGGATGATCAGAAAATCAACAAAGCGGTATACTACGGCAAATTGATTTATGTTGTTTCTAACGAAGCCGTTTCCCATGATGAACCATCCTTGCGTGTAACGTTAAATTTTGGGTAACTATAATTCGGTTACTCACGGTATTTGTTTGAAGTCTCGTGAATGCGCCTGCTCCATTAGTCTAAGCAAAGCAAAACAAATACCAACTTTTTCAATTAAAGGCTATGTATCTCTTCCGTGAAAAAACCTTGAAGTAACTGCGTGAATTATTTTATTTATAATAAGGTGAACCTGACAGCATATTGTTACATATTGATGTATGCATCAGAAACTGACCATTTTCGGCGTGTTTTACTGCCCAAATTTTGTATCTTTAATTCGCTTTGTAAAGAATGCTGACAACAAGGTGAAAGACTCACCAAAAATTAACAAAATAAGAACATTTCATGTTGTCTTGTGAAACATTTATAAACATAAAACAGATAGTCTCAAATTAAATACTTGCAGTTAAGTAGCTGGCACAAAACAAATGTTGGGTGTTTAAAGGCTATTAATGCGAATATTCAATTTTTCTAAAAACAATTTTCCTAAGGGCTTTAATGTTTTCAGTGTAAATTTTTACGACACTTTGAGGATACAGATCCTACGTAAAGACTTAAAGTGTGTAATTTAATTACATTTGCTTTTTACCTATACCTTTCATCTAAAGCGCAACTTTTTAAATCTTTTCCCGAACTACTAAAGCTGGAATACTCGTTGCAACGGAATACGAGTTGCGAGAATGTAGATATACGAGGTAAACCGGTCGCTGTCCCGCCGGATGCCACACCAGTCTTACTTTATGGCGTACCCTATTTTGAATCAGGTCACTCTGGATAACAAAGAAAATCAAGGACTCGAGCCGCTTACCCTATCGCTTACAAGGCTAGTTGTGGCATCGGGCTCATTACTTTTTGCCGGCTGGTGTTTGTTTTTAGCGTCAGATTACGTTGAACTGCACCGGCTGACTGAAACGATTTCCGGTGAAAAAGCGTTGTCCCGGTCAGCGCTCCCGGGTCCCGGAGATTCACTCATTCCGTTTGAAAATTACAGCGAAGCATTAACCGGGTTATCAATGCGGCAACCGGGAGAAGCAGAGATCCCGTATCTGCAGGCTTCACTTGCCCTGCACAAATTGCAGATTGCACGGGTTGGCGGTGAAAACAACGTGCCGGAGTTTTTTAATGCGTTTATCACCAGAATTCACGCACTACAGCCGGCACATTATCAGGCATTTGCCCTTACCATGGCGAATGCATCTTTAAACGATCAACCTGTCACCGCATACCATAATTTACTCAGAACATGGCTACCGCTGGCGCCAAATGAAGAAGAAGTGCAAATTAATGCGGGTCGCTATCTGATTGCGCACTGGGAGGAATTACCTGCAGATATTAAGGAGCTCGCCCTTCCTGTTATTCAAAGCGGATTAAGACAACAGCCGGTGAAACGTATTCTGGTTCAGGCCATGAAAACCCATAATTTGATACGCCCTTTTTTAAAAATTTCACCTGACAGAGCAACAACGGCGAAATTAAAAGCGATTACCGGCAATCCGGATGCAAATCAATGATAAACAGGTTTGTAAATCGCGCTGCTTTTGTAATGCTGGGTAGTCTGTTTGTAGTTTTCCCCTGGTTTCACGGACTTGATTTAAAATGGGAACAGATCCTTGCTGCGGCTTGCATCAGTGTTTTTTTTGCACTTTCCGTTCTCTCATCCTCTTTCCATTTCAGAGGCAGCATCCGCTACGTTTTAATAATGTTCGCAGCATGGCTGTTATACGCAGCCTTGTATCTGATCCCGCTTCCCGCTACCGTCACTGACTTTTTGTCCCCGCACATGAGCCATTGGTACATGTTAAATGGCCCGGAAAGTGAAGTACGGATGACGGTTTACTATCAGGCCAGTCTGATTGAATGGATAAAATTTCTCGGAATAGCACTACTTTTGCTTTCGGTATGGCTTCTTTGCCATTCTGAAGAGAGATTGCACAAACTAATTATTATTCTGGTGACCGGATGCACCATCACAGCACTGTATTCTTTGCTCAATTTCTTCAGTGGAGGTCAATTTGAACTGGTGGGTAACATTCCGCCATGGGATTTGAAGTGGCAAGACGGCATAAGAGGGACCTTCAGCTATAAAAACCAATATGCACTTTACATTGCTTTGGGTATTGCACTTTCTGCAGGTATGCTGGCCGATAATATCAGAAGCCGCCGCAATCGAATGGTTACTGTAACGCTGATTCTGACTCTGATAGTGCTTACTCTTACCCTTATTAATACCAGCAGTCGTGGCGTTATTGTCGCCTTAGCCGGCGGGTCAGGAGTCGCCGGCGCATTGTTCCTGCTGCGTCATAAATCACTCGTCAAACAATGGTTGTCTGTAAAGCGCATTGCCGCCGGTGTGGTAATGTTACTGGCAGCTGCCGTTCTTTTTATGCAGTCATCTGTGTATGACCGTTTTGCTCACCAGAAAATGGCCGACAATGGCAGAATGCACCTCAGAAATACTGCTATCAGTGTTATCAGTGATCATCCGGTGACAGGCACAGGTCCCGGTACTTACCCTTATATTCAGCATGTCTACAAACCGATGGCACTGGGCATTTCTAAAATGTCTAAGCGGGCTCACAATGACTACCTCGAAACCATGGCGACAACAGGTATTGTGGGTTTCCTGATACTGGCATTACCTTTGGGGTATATGCTCTGGCGGATTTTCAGGCCTGTAGATTGTGCCTTCAATGGCCTGCTGACAGGTTGCAGGGCAGCGATAGCGACTTATTTATTTCAGGCCGCTTATGATACTAATGCAGGAATATACTTCCTGCCTTTGCTGTTTATAACGGTACTGACAGCAGCATTCGTATTGTGCGAAAAGTTTGCAGTACCGGACTCCGGAATAAAAGCAGATTAATGCTCTAATGACAGGAATTCGTAGTCAGGACCGGTGACAGTAAACACGAAGGCCCCCCAATATCTCGGATCGCGGAATCGACGCTTTGACGCCAGCAGCACCCTGGCATTTCGCATGGCATCTGCGATGTCGCCTCCGTTACCGGCCAAAGAAACATAGAAATGTTGCATAAATTCAGCTGTTGCCCGGTCCGGCACTTTCCAGAGCGTTGAAATGGTTGCTCCGGCCCCCTGATAGAGAAATCCGTGGCTTAAACTTCTCATCCCGATCCCCTGATAGGATTTGCCCATTTCCGTTTCACAGGCGCTGATAACGACTAAACGGTTGTGAAAAACATGAGAGAACAGATTTTCATAGGAGATATAGCCCTGATGTTCATTTTCATCGCCTGTTGCAGTAACCAGCCCCACGGTTTCCGGCGACTCCGGCGAATACCAGGCATGACTGCCTACATGCAATAAGGAAGCATCTCTTGCAGCCGCAGAAGTGATGCTTTCGTTTGTTGCATCATCACCGGTAAACACTTGTAAGGGGGCTGAAGGAAAGGAAGTTGCCAGTACATCCGCAGCTCTCGCTGTCCATGGTAACGGAGGAAACCCTGCGCGCCACTGCATTGCCTCACTGTCAGACATATATTCAGGTGACGGATTAGAGGGATTGGTAAAAGCAACAATATTACCGGCGGCGCTGTTTACATCTCCGGCGCTCTGATAGTCCATCAGAGACAGGATCCTGACGATCCCCATTTCAAACCCCAGATAGCGGGTTCCGGTTTTATCATTCAAAGCGGCAAAAGAACTATTTCTCCACGGCCCTTCAGGCAGTAAATACAGGGTTTTAAAGCCATGATACTCCGTCAGCCTGCCGCTTATCCACGTAGTCAGCGCATCCGGGCTGAATGCGCATTGTTGTTCTATGTAAGGGCCTGAAATAAGATAGGCGCAACTCTTATTCTCCAGTGCAAAAATTTTCAGGATAGCCCGCTTATTTCCGAGGCTCTGACGGATTTTATCTAACGAGAATGTCTGCACAGGCTCACTATCACTAAGCTCCCGTTGCTGGCCGGCCAGTTGAACACGCTCCCAGAGTTTATCTTTGAGAAATTGCTTATCATCATTCTCTGCTGAAGATTGAGGGTCAGGCATAGCGGCGTTTGCCAACATCCACTCGCTTTGCAATGTCTCATCCACTTTTTCATAACTCTGGCTGGCCAGAGCCATTCTGTGACGGTTGAAAACGATCGCGGAGAACCTTTCAGAGATAAACAAAGCTTCCTCTATAATGCGCTCATCGTCTGAAGGCAGAATGGCCGATAGGTAATTGTTGATCAGTCTGCGGGACTGACTTAACCAGCTCATCCCGGTTTCATTACTGCTGAATTTTGTTGAAGCATCCGTAATACTGGCGAATGCATCGTAAAAAATGCCGGCGATTTCAGGAAGATGTTCGCCACCACCGGCCTTTAACAGAGTCATTCTGGCATTCGCAAGCGCCAGGCTCACTGATAGTGTCATCCGGCGGTGCTGACTGATGTCTTCTATCAGTGTTTTAGCCATCCCGTAACGCTTAACCAGTAACAGCACCTCCAGCCAGTCACTCATCAGCTGTGAACGTTGAGTCACAGAATACTGGCCGGTGAGATGTCCTAATGCTCTTACACAGGCGTCTTCGTCAAACTCTGCAGGCGACAGTCGTGCTCTTATTCTTGCAAATAAAACCTCGTATCGTGATTCCTGAAGTCTGGTGCGCTGCAGAGGAGCCAGTTCGTCCAGCCAGCTTTGAGCGGATGCAAGATCATTTTTCGAAATCGCGATGCCGGCAAGAGAGATTAGTGTATCTACGAAATCGGTAGTGAAGTTTTCTGCATTACTTACCTGCAATACCTGCTGATAATATCGTTCAGATTTTTCAATATCTCCCACCAGCATATAAGCCCGCCCCAGATTAGCATAGCTGACGATAAGCTTTTCCGGTGCCAGATTATAAGTATGGCGGTAAACCGACTCTCTGAGTGTGGCAAGGTACTCAGGCAGCTTCCCCTGATGCCGGTATACCCAGGCCAGATTGTTGGTGAGATCGTCCAGCATCTCCTGCTGTTGTAAATTTTCCGGAGCAGGTAAACAGGCAATACCCTCTTCCAGAAACTGTTCAGTGCGGGGTAAATCTGCTACCGACTGAAAATAACTCGCCAGACCATTATTTATTTGTGCACAAAGATGGGGATCGGTACCGGCCATTATCCTCGCGCTACCAAGTTGCAACTGTGCGTATCCGGACTCTCTGACTGACGAGTCCTCAGAAAGTACATCATGAAAACCACAAAAACCGTAGAATGCGGCTTCCTGCTGATTGTTTTTTGCGCTGCCCAGCAGCTCCGGGGAAGTACAAACCTGTGCAACTTTATCGTACTGGTCTATAGAAAAGGTGCTTTGAAGGTATATCAGCCTGATTGTGTTTTCATAAGCAGACCCGGCGAAAACATCCCTTGAAATAGCTTCCGCCGCAAGCGAAGCTGCTTCCCTGTAGGCCATATTTTCCAGTTTTATCAGCAGATTTCTTATCAACCACTCATGATAGTAAGGGTCTTTGCTACTGACAGACAGCGCTCCAATCTGATCCGCAAAATCATCAGGCAGTGACAAGCCGTGCTGAACATACACGGTATCAAACTTTGCCACTAAAGCTAATAAAGAGGCCTGCTGAACGTCATTGACGTTTAACGCTGACGCGGAAGGGCCGGTACATTGAAATAAAACACCATCCTGCTCATAAACCTGATTAAGCGCAGCCCATCCGGCAGGTTCCCCACACAACGTGTGCGGAGCTGAAGAGGAAGCAAAAACTGACGTCGCAAATACAAAGAAGACCGGCGCTGCAAAGCCTGCTCTGCGGAGCATACCTGCAATAAATGAATTCCTTGTAGAAAAACGCATTCGTCAGTTCCTGCCGTTTTTTTAGTCGTCGTGTTTCCAGCGATAGCTTGTCAGAATGAGCTCTGACGGATCACCGTCATTGACCGCCGGGCCATCTCTCAACCAGGCGAGTGTTGACGTGTACTCCCGTACCGTTTTTTCTTCATGCTCATATTCATAGGCAACAATAGATACCCGTACCGATTTAAAACCTGCCACATCAGTGCCTTGCGCTGTATCTAAAGGAATAGTGTTAGAAATAAAAATACCCGATTTATCAATAACCTTAAATTCGCTGAGTTTCATAATAGCTTGCGCGGTACCATTCCATAACCCGCCAAGAACCACCTGGTAAGTGCCTTTTTTCTCATCAAAGATGAACTTTACCGGATAGTTTTGTCCCAGCCCTTCAGGGTGATAACTACTTAAAGAAGGGACAATTGTGCGGTGATTAACATAGTTGACGCCGGCTTTACTGGTTTGCCAGTATCCGTCTTTCAAAGACTCCACGGTGGTTTACTCCTTTTTATATAAAATTGCAGACATAGTAAGAGATGCTGCGTTTTCTACGCCACACTGCTTGCTGAAGTGATCCAGACAAATGGCGAGTTCTTGTTGTGTTTCTTTTAGCGGGAATAACTGTTTTTTCGCGGCATTGATAGCATGCAGTAATACATCAGCGATGATTACGCTGCCCAGTTTCCCCATTCTGTGGCCAGGATTATCTTCCTGAGCGGAAGATTCGGCCAGCAAAAATGGCCAAAGCGGAAGGCGGTTTTCCCTGTGAAGGGTATAAAACAGTGATGCCTGGTTCATCGGATCCATCTTCAACTCTGTCAGCAGTGACTCGCTGTCGTCCATAGTCAATCCGCAGCCCTTAAACAGTTCAGGGTATTCTCCCTCAAGATACTGTTTACACTCCTGAACAGTCATTAATTCTGCTTTCATGCCAGCGGCAATATTACGCTCTGCGATATTACGGGAAACCGGTATCCCACCCATGCCGGACACTACAATTAAGTTGATAGGCTGAACTTCCTGAGCAAACTCGCCGAAAAACAATGACCAGTCAATGGGCGGAATGGCCTTTCCTCTTTCAGCCTGATGAGTCAGCAGTGCATGCAATGTGAAACTGTCATTTCCACGAAGTTTATAGGTTTCGCGCACCATACTGTGCCCAAAACGAAACGCTGCGTGACTGAATTCATAGGGCACTCTTGAAATGTATTCGTCGCTCCCGAGTATGGTGACAGCGGGCGGCTGTTCAGAAAAGTAATAGTCATAAACCTGCCGGTCCAGAATAGCAGGTAACCATTCATGAATAACCAGATGGTGAAACAAAGCGACAGTAATTTGTTGCGCTTTACGAAACCATGACACGTCCTCGCAGAGATGGGGCAAGTCTTGCTCCGGCGATTGACATAAGCTTCCCAGTATACGGTTGTGAATGCGCTGCCACTGACTGTGAAATTGAAGAATTATCGCATTGTCGTTATTACGGGGTTCAAACAGCAGGGGCGTATTGCAATTATCACGCAGACAATCCCAGTCATTATCAGGCAATCTGAAAAAGCCCTGTTCATCGGTAAGCCAGTGCGGAGGTAAGCCCCCTGATTCACCGTAGAGGCTGTCCATATTCAAAGCCGGAGAAACCTGCCTTGATGAATAGTGATTCTGTGCCGGATGGGTGGGTGAGATAATGTCGTGGGCTATCCACTGCCCCCAATACGTAAATCCTGCCGGTAACTTGCCGGGATTCAGAGGAATTTTGACAACTTTTTCGCTTCCTGCCGGCTCCGGAGGGTGAACAGGGTTTTCACTGACCGGTGTCAATAACGCTTGCATGCCAGCAGAGGTGTAAGGAGCCTCAGGCGTTTCGGAAATCGGATCGGACCAGGGAATAATTGCAGCCACCATCTCTGCAATTTCCTCTTTATCAGGCAGCGGCATCCGTGTTTTTCCGAAAAGATAATCCCTATCTTCACCACCCATTTTTTAGTCCTTTTTTACTTCCAGGGAGAACCGGTTGATCTCAGTATTATCATTATTGCCGCCATGACGGGACAGAATCAGCTGATAATTTCCGTTATCGATATCTCCGGCACGGATAACCATCGTGATTTCATTATTGTCATTCGGCTTCAATAGCCGCGACTCAATTTCCTCTCCCTTTGCACTGGTAAGAAGAGCGTAAACAGAGCCGCTAAAATCTGGCGGGGCATCACTGACAATGACTTTAAATTGCTCACCGTCATTGAAGTGTAAAGTCACAGGTTGAGTCACGTGACTACGAAAATCTTCAAGATAAACAATTGCCGGACTAACTTCCGGTTCGGATGTTACCAGAGCTGCCGGTAGCCAAATCCAGGCTGAGATTCCGGCGGCGAGAGCAAAAGCTCCCCATGCAGGCAACGAGGCAGTCTTTCTGACTTTCTGAGGTAATACGGCCACATCAGGTACAGCCTGACTTAGTGACTGGCTAAGTATCACTTGTTCCGTCAGCTCATGTGAATCGAGCATAGCAACTTCAAAGGCAATTTCTTCATCCGGAGTCAGCTGCTTAGCAAGATAACGCCGGGTGAATTCATCATTATATTTTTCAGACATAAAAGGCCTGGTCAGTTTTTTGGCCTGATTGTGGTATCCGGCCATTCTGTTCATTAAAGTGCTTGTGAGAGACGGAAACTCTCACCTCTTCCGTAAAAGATATAAATTGCGGAGAAAAAGCATTCTGCCCGCCTGCCGGCGCTAGCAGCATCAGCACGATGACACCATCGATAATCTGCCTGACATTGGAAGCCGCTTCATCATCACCTTCGATAAGTTGTCTGAGACGCTGTCTTGCACGAAATAATACACGGTCAAAGTGAGCCGGCGTCAAATCCAGGCTGTCGCAAATCGTGCTTTTGTCCTCATCATGCAGATAAAAACGACTGAGAATTTCCCGGTCTCTTTCTGTACCCAGTTGATTTAACACCCGGAGAACCAGATTTGACGCATCACGCTCATGCAGCTGGTGCAGCAAAGTCGGGTTTTGCGCAGCAAACGTATCGGTAAGATCGGAAACATCAGTTTGTCTGCGGGTTTGCAAACGCCGGTAGGCTATCAGCGTATTAATGCCTGTCTGGCGAATAAAAGAAGACAGCGCATCCGGATTGCGGAGATCACCGTCCCGCAATTTTCTGAGAACAACGACGAATGTATCCTGAGTGAGATCTTCAGCCAGCGATAATGAATCGGTTTGTCGGTATAAAATAAAAAGCAGCCCCTGATAGTAATTTTCTACGAGCTGCCTTTCTGCATTTTTATCACCCTGAACGATGCGTTCAATAAGTGCGGCGGGGTGCGTCACGGGTGTTCCTAATCCGGGTAAAAATTTTTGAGTGCTTTATTGCTTTTGTGCTTCCAACCATATCGGCTAACGCCAGTTAAATCAATGCCTATCGAAGATCGCGACCGCTTCTGAAAGGCTTATTTACAGCACTCTATATATAAGAAAAAAAGCACAATATGGCTATCTTGTGTCAGCTAAGCCATTGAAACACAACACCTGCAGAGAAAGCACAAATTTAAATCACCATTGATTATTTGAAAATTAATGAGATTTATTCTTAAAAAGTGTGGGAGAAACCGCCTGAATGGCTCACTGGTATCTGCATAAACACTTTAAATAAATAAGAATGTCAGAGAGGACAAGATGTCAAACCACGTTATAGCTGTTGTTATTCACGGTTTCGGTGAGCATCACAGGGCGTTTGCAGGCAATCTTATGAGCACAGTCAAACAAACCTGCCGGCAGTTAAACCCGCCTCAGCACGACATCCACTGGCTCCCGGTGAATATAGACTGGATAAATGAACTGAGAGCCACTGAAGACAATGACCCTTTGCGACTGACCAGCCGTGTTATGCCTCTCAGTGCCACCAGTGCACTTTCATTAACCGCACAAGTTAATGTATGTAATGCCGTCTTCCTTAATACCTCGTTACAAGCCGTTATTGAGGAAAAGGTTCAGGATTTAATTACAGAAAGTTGCGGCGCACTGACAAAGAAAACGCCGGTTATTATCGCATCCGGTCAGGATGGAAAGATGACATTATTCCAATTCAGCTGGCACAGTGCACAACAAAACAACGGTGCAAACAGTTCACCCGGCTATCGTTCAGTACCTGATTTCATGCTCAACAGCGCAAACGACAACACGATTCATCACAAACGCTTCCAATAAAAAATGCGCTCATAAGAGCGCATTTCTGTTAGTTTTTCAGTGAGTATCACATTATGGTGTAGTGGTACTGAACTGGTATACCGCCAGGAATGTTTCGCCTGTTTCTTCAATCTCAAATGTGTAGGTCAATGAGGTTGCCTGACCACCTGTAGGCGGAGAGTCCAGAGTCACAATCACTTCGGTGCCCTTAGTCAGTACCGTACCATTTTCGATACCACTAAAGAATGGGACAACTACGTTTCGTGAATCTGAGGCTGACACATTTGTTACGGTGAAATCGCCACCTTCGGCAAGCAACTTCAGGGTAACCAGAGTAACAGACTCAGGAGGCGGATCAGAGACTTCACGGGAGAAGTTACCGGCAAACTGAGAGCTTACGCTGAACTCATTATATGTATCCGACGAACCGCTCTTGCGGAATAATCTCACCCGTGGATCAACGGCTTCAATTTGCACGTTGTCTGCAGCACTGCTGACCGTGCCATCGTTAACCACAAGCGACAATACATAGCTACCCGCCAAATCTGTAGTGAATGTAGGATCTGCAGCAGTATCGTCATTCAGTGTCGCTGTACTGTCTGTGGGTTTTGAAACAAAACTCCATGCGTAAGTTAATGCATCATTATCCGAGTCAGTACTTGCAGCACCGTCCAATTGAACAGTATCGCCCGTTGCAACATTCTGATCTTCTCCCGCATTCGCTACAGGTGCCGAGTTACCACTCGCCACATTAATTGTCACACTGTCTTCAGCACTATCAACCGTGCCGTCATTTACAATGAGTGAAACAACATATTCACCTTCTGCATCCGGCGTAAAGGTCGGGGCAGCAGTCGTTGCTCCGCCAAGTACTGCAGTGTTAGCTTCAGGTGCTGAAGCAATGGTCCAGGAATAAGTCAGTGTATCACCATCAGCATCACTACTGCCGGAACCGTCTAATGTCACCAAAGTTGCCAGTGTAACGTTCTGAGTAGCACCGGCTTCTGCTACAGGCGCAGAATTTTCGGTACTGGCTGTTACAACAACGTCATCACTTTCACTGTCTGTAGTGCCGTCATTGACTGTCAGAGCAATGGTATATTCACCGTCAACATCCGGAGTAAAGGTAGGTGATGCAGATGCTGCATTACTTAACTGTGCACTGCTGCCGGCAGGTTGGGAAGAAAACGACCAGCTGAAAGTCAGACTGTCGCCATCTGCATCTGTACTGTCTCCTCCATTTAAAGTAACAACTGAAGAAGTAGGAACGTTTTGATCGGCACCGGCATCAGCAACCGGCGCGGTATTCGCAGCGGTGGCAGTTACCACGACAGTGTCGGAAGCACTGTTTACTGTGCCGTCGTTAACCACCAGAGAGACGATGTACTCACCGTCTACATCCGGTGTGAACGCAGCTGAAACAGCGGACGCGCCGGAGAGGGTTGCATCACTGCCTGAAGGCACAGATGTAAATGCCCACGTGTATGTTAAAGAATCACCATCGGCATCAGAGCTGCCTGCGCCTGACAGAGAAACTTCAGTGCCTGTCGCCACGTCCTGCGCACTGCCGGCTTCGGCAACCGGCGCGGTGTTTGTCGGTTCGCGGGAATCATCAACACTTGAACTTGAACCACCACAACCTGTTAATCCCAACACAACTGCGGTAGCGAGAATGCTTAACTTTGCCTGTCCCATGAGATCTCCTTATGGGTAAATACTTATTGTAGTAATTTGCTTCAGATAACCTCTGGCTATTCTGTCCTGCAATTTAATTTGTCCCTTTGCCTACGTATTAAAGCGCGATTTGTATTAGTTCTCTACAGCTAAATATTATCTTAACTTATACTTTATTATGAGATATTGACCGAAAACCAGCCAATTCAACGAGATAGGATCTAAAAGATTTTTTTGGCGTTTTAAGAAGTGGGAGCTGGCCGTAAGCCGGGTTCTGTCGTGGACAATCATTCCTCTAGGCCTGTAATTACTCACAGGCTCAAGCAACCTACCCGCCTTCCGTGCGGGCCGCACGTATAGAAGGCCTATTTGGTCTTGCTCCGGGTGGAGTTTACCATGCCACACACTGTTACCAGTGGCGCGGTGCGCTCTTACCGCACCCTTTCACCCTTACCGGCGCTTGCGCGCTTAGGCGGTTTACTCTCTGCTGCACTTGTCGTCGGCTCACGCCGCCCAGACGTTATCTGGCACCCTGCCCTGTGGAGCCCGGACTTTCCTCCCCTCTCTTGCGAGAGCAGCGATTGCCAGGCCAGCTCCGGCGCGCATTCTACAGAAGTTTTTAAGCGTAAGCGACAATAAAAAACTGGTTGGGAATTTCGATACGATAATACTGGTCCGGTTAATTAACATCTAACATCAGAAAATAGTCGACCCGCAGATTTGCTTAGTACTTTATAAATGCGAACGGGTAATACCAGTTAACGCACTCTCCAATGTTTTCATTTCCTCACTGTCGCAGGCATATCGCTGCATAAACGTTGCGACCCCCCGCAAGTTATCACTCATTGAAAATAAAGACTCTTGTGCATCTTTAGAAATGATTCCTAAAGCGCCATATATGCCTGCCATCGTCTCAATGTGCCCGGCGCTGGTCCCTTTACCCAACTGGGTGAATATGTCGGCATGGCGTCTGGCAATTGTATAGTGATACGTTTTACTATATGTATTGCGATATACCTCTTCCCCCATAATCGTTCGACTTATATCATCCCATACTTCGGTACGCGTAAAGTCGATAGGATCGGGGCCTAAGCATTTGGCTGCCAGGTGCTCATATGAAACAATGAAAAAACCTGTCATTGCTGTACTCATGCTAATACCCTTCAAGCTGTCTCGCATCTCTTGCTTCATGTTTTCTGGCTCACTATGCCGGCCAGCGAATAGAGACGCGAATTCCACTATGCCCGAATTAAGCGTAAGCTCAGTCAATTCGAGCATTGCTTTTTCAAAATTTTTGTCTTCCTCTGCAATAATTCGCATGTCGTTCCGGTACAGCGCGTTAATGTAAACGGCGCCATCATCACCGGCGCTAAACGGACCATTTCCTACCCTTACCCGATACGCAATAACTTCAAGTTCTGCAAGGCGGCGCTGTTTAGCATCGTTAATCACTTGCCAGGTAGAGGAGTGCTGCTTATCTGGCCGTATAAACAGGTCTGTAGTAAATTGGTTTAGTTCATCAATACTGGTAATTTTATTGATTTCATCGATAACTTTCTGGCTGGCTTGTTTAAGAAAGGGCTCACGCGCTTTAAATAGCCTGGCGAAAGTGTTGCTCACTACGGGCTGATTTCTGAATCCGACATACAAATCTTTATGTTGCTCAAACCACTTTCCGGAGGCAAGAAGTGCTTCTTCCGGCGTTGTATAGTCCGAATCCGCAGGCAAAGTATGTATCGAAAAATAATTAGTTAATAAAGCGGGAAGCTCACTGTTAATATACCCTCTGACCTCGTCCCGGGCTCTTATATTCAGATCATTCCAACTGGCCAATGTCCGCGGTTCTACGGCGCTCATCAGTGCTTTCAACTCTCCATTTTGAGCGTGTTGAATGCGCGCATTAATTTCAGCGTATACGTCTTCTCTCTGCGGCTTTTCTTTGTGCTCGACCCGCTTTGTTTCGGCCTGTATTTTTTCTTCAGGCGTTACTATTTTAGATTCACTCTGTGTCTTTTTCCTTTGTTCAACCAACCTCGTTTCAGCCGGAGTTTTTTCTTCAGGCCACAATGCATTGCGAACATAAACAGACTGCACTTCAAATTCGCTCAATGCCTCAGACTCATTCGTTTTGGCCAACTCATCCATAGTGTAAGCCTGCCACGCGGCTGCACCATCAAGCGCCATGCCACCAATGGCGGCACTCATGTAATGCAAAACCCGCGGTATCTCGCCAAAGCCGCCCGATAAGACGTTAATGTGCGATCTTCTTACCGGTAAGTTATTCTGCTGCGAACAAACACGCCCTAATTCGTAGACATACCCTTCACGCAATTCATCATCCATATCTAACAGGTTTTGCTCAAAGTAACTATTAAAGACCGAAGGCCTGAACAAATTAATCAGTTGAATAATCTGGACGCTTTGCGCCGGCGCTCCGGGATTTTTATTAAGCTCGTCTAACCACGCGGTAAGAGAAGGCATACAGCCTGAACCAGCTTTTTGTTGCAAATCTGGATGCCGGCCACTGGAAACATGCTGTAGACGGGATCGAAGCAAAAGCATTTGGTGGGTTAGCGAATCTACAGCGTCCTTGTTTCCCCCTGATTGCTGTAGCGCTAATTCTGTTTGTACTTTTTCCATTTCCTTTTTGATTTGAACCAGGCGGGCTTGTTTTTGCTGTTGTTTTTCGCGTTGGGCTTTTTGCTTTGCAGCCATAGCCTTTTGCCGCAAACGGTTCTGCTCAGCATTAATTTTTGCGCTCTCGCTAAACAAGTCATTAACTTTTTGGCGCAGCTCAGCAACTAATGCTGTATTGCCGTCGGCTCTGGCTTGTTGTCCCTGAATTCTGAGTAACTCAACCTGCTGGTTAATCAGATCTGTTTTTGCTTTTGCCTCAATACCTCGTTGTCTGATTTCATCTACATCTGCCCCCATATGCAAAGCTCTCTGCATGTATTCGGGAAGTGTTTTACCAGCCACCAGCAAAACCGGTGCTTTTTGGTTACTTTGCGGGCCGCCAAAAAACAGATAAATCTCATCTTTAGTTTTGCTAATTGCACCAAAAAGCATTACGGCTGGTTGCCTATAAGGCTGATACTGTATTTTGAGAAGGTTTAGCTCAGAAATAAGCTCACCGGTAAGCGGGTAAGTAGCGGGCGCAGGTATTGTATTCAGGTCATCAACTTTTGCGACATCGAATACTACCTTGCCACTTAAGGGGGCGCCTTTACCCAATTGCATTGCCTCGTGTTGAGCTCCCGTCCTCCCACTCCTGCGTTCCGGCGCGGTTGACACCTTAGGAACTGGTTGTGTGGACGCAATGTTCTCATCTAAATGCAGGGTTATTCGTTTTATATTGCCTTGTTCAACAGCCAGTCCTATCCAGTCTTTGGGCAGCTCAGGTAAGGATGTTTTTCCAAAGCTTAATTGACAAAAAAATACACCTGCTAAAAAGACTGACACAATTAAATATCTGTTCAATTTAAATCCCTTTAATTTATGGCCGAGCGTACTTACAAGCACTAATTCCTGAGCTCAGTAAGCAATTTTGTGCAAATAACAGACTAGCCTTAACTGTCTCCAAAAGAAAATTTTTAATCAAAGGTTGAAACTCATACGAAGAGGAGTTGCTATCTCATGCTACTGATATTTTTTTGTAGTTTTCCAGACGGATTTAGTGAATTAGACGGGTTCAGGGGAGATTAGCTGGTTGTTGGTGCTTCCGAATCCAGATCAGCCTGATGCAACATAGTCATGTCTGACTATTAAATAAAAGCTGAAACCGAATCCGTCGATTTATAAATGAGGAAGCCCACTGACGTGGGCTTCCTTAATCTAGAATAGCTTATTTTCTTTACAACTTAGTTTGGCGTGATGGCGTTGTGATAAACGTCCTGCACGTCATCGCAATCGTTCAGCATATCCATGAATTTCTCAAACATGGGCATATCTTCTTCACTGATCTCTACTTCAGTCTGCGGAATAAAACTGATTTCTTCAGCATCTAATGTGATATCAGGGTACGCTTCAGTCAATGCAGTTTTCACACTGTAGAATTCTGTATGGGGTGCATAAACAGTAATTTTACCGTCTTCACATTCCACTTCAGTCACGTCTACATCGGCTTCCATTAATACTTCCAGCACAGCATCTTCATCATCACCGGCAAACTGGAAAATCGCCTGATGGTCGAACATGTGAGCTACTGCACCGGGACCACCGATTTTGGCATTGGTTTTAGTGAAGCAATTACGCACATCGGTAATGGTACGGTTATTGTTGTCAGTCAGACAGTCAACAATCACCATGCAGTTACCCGGACCGAAGCCTTCGTAACGTGCAGGTACGAAATCTTCACCGGCACCACCTACAGCTTTATCAATGGCTTTTTCGATAACGTGGCTCGGCACCTGATCTTTTTTCGCTTTTTCCATCAGACGCTTAAGCGACAGATTGGTATCCGGGTCAGGACCACCGTTCTTCGCGCACACGTAAATTTCTTTACCGTATTTAGAATAAACTTTGGTTTTTGCGCCAGCCGTTTTGGCCATGGCGTTCTTTCTTACTTCAAATGCTCTGCCCATCTTAGGTCTCTGTATCGTACTTTTATCTGACAATGCCCGTGAAAAAATTCAGGCACAGTTTAAAAAATTGTCGTGCAGTTTACCGGCTTTGCCGCTGAGTTAACAGTTTTGCGTGACTTCCGGGCGCCGGGGGCTGGCGGGAGCGAGCGCTTTTTCGCCGGGTCGCTTTGGTCACCCTACTGCGAACGCTGCTGACGGGTAAACTTATTGCAAATGAAACCGTCTGCCGCATGGATGCGGCAGCCGAGGCCCCAGGGATGGGTTCACGCCGTGTTTCATTTGCAATAAGTGTCCCGGCTAAAAAAGTGTTCGCCCCGCCAACTCAGGGCAAATGTTCCCTGGCCAGATATTCTCTGGATTGCATTTCTTTCAGGCGGCTCAGGCAACGGCGGAACTCAAAATTCAGCCGGCCGTCAGTGTAAAGCTGCTCCAGTCCCACTTCGGCGGTCATTATAAGTTTAACGTGACGTTCGTAGAATTCATCCACCATCGCAATGAAACGGCGGGCGGTGTCATCGTTGTTTGCTCCCATTTGCTTCACGTTGGCAACCAGTACCGAATGATAACAGCGGCTCAGTTCAATGTAGTCGCTCTGGCTGCGCGGCCCTTCACAAAGTGCAGAAAACTCGATAGACAATACCCCTTCAGCACTGCGGCGGGTAGGGATTTTACGGTTGTTCACCTCTATCATCTCGCCGGTCTGGTAATTTTCCGGCGCCAGTTGCTCAAAATACTCATGCAGGTGCCTATCGCCATCGGCATCCAGCGGTGAATGAAAAATTTCTGCCTGCTCCAGAGTACGAAGCCGGTAATCAATACCACTGTCCACATTAATGACTTCAGTGTGTTTATTAATGAGATCAATAGCCGGTAAGAAGCGGGCCCGCTGTAAGCCGTTCTTATACAGTTCATCAGGCACAATATTCGATGTCGCTACCAGGGTTATTCCACGGGAAAACAACTCCTGCATCAGTGTGCCAAGGATCATGGCATCGGTGATGTCGGACACAAAGAATTCATCGAAACAGATCACACGGGCTTCACTGGCAAGCCTGTCAGCCACAATTTTCAGCGGATCCGGTTCATTAGGCAGAGTTTTCAGCTCGTCATGAACGCGGTGCATAAAACGGTGGAAATGCACCCGTGATTTTTTACTGAAAGGCAAACATTCAAAAAAGGTATCGACCAGATACGTTTTGCCCCGGCCTACACCGCCGTAAAAATAAATACCGGTTACCGGCTTTGATACTGGCTGCTTGCCGAACAGTTTTTTGATACTTGCACCGAATCCGGAAGATGACGGCGCTTTGATGAGATCATCGTATAACCGCTGAAGCGCTCTGACTGCATTTTCCTGCGCAGGATCATGTTTAAACGTGGGCAACTGCAAATCTTGCTGATATTTTTCCCATGGCGTCATCGCCGAAACTACTCCCGATAGAAGGTAGGCAGAAGGTCCGCTGCACCGACCTCCTTGAAAAAACAAAATCTGATCTTAAATTCCGGATAAATACAGGTAGAATCGCAGCGCTGTGTGTTATGCGGGGTGGTATTGGTCGAAGTAAAACCAAATACCGTATAAACCTGAATAAGCCACTATCATAACGCAATGCCGGGCTGCAGATAAGGTTTACAGGCAATGATTTGCTTTGAATCGTCGAAAAAAACGACGAAATCAAACTTTATCGCCATATCCGCATTTTGCAACAATTCGCAATGCGCATTCACGCTCATTACTTGCTATAGTCGGCATGAGTGATTGTTTTACTGTGCTTAACTCAAATAGTTATGAACACAGAGATTTTTGGAGAAATGAATGGACGTTTTAATTCCTGTTGCCCTGCTGATTGCGGGCCTGATTATCGGCTTCTTTGTTGCCCGCTATATGTATACCCGTGACGGCGCTTCCGGTTCGGCAAAACAGGCAGAGCAAAACATTAAGGAACTGATGTCACAGCAAGCGACACATCACATTCACCAGACCCGTCAGGCGGTTGAGTCAATTGAAAAGCAATGCCAGGCATTGAAGCAACAGGTTGCTGATTATGAAACCTTGCTTACTCAGGGCGAAGACGGTGATGCGCCCGGCGTACCTTTCTATGGTGAGCAGGCTACTACCTATTTACGTAACAATATGCAGGGGAGAGAAAAGTCCAAACCTGCACCGGTTTCTGACACTCAGCCTAAAGACTTTGCTAACGCAAGTTCCGGTTTGTTTGTCGGCAACGCCGGTCGTTCTACCGCAGAAAAGGACTGATTCAGGAACTTTTTCTCACTTACCTGAGTCTGTCAGTGATAGTAACCATATCGCATGAAACATGAGGAGTGTAAGCGAATATGAAGAAATCTCTACGCCAGATGTTGGTTGTCTCCAGTGTTGTCGCCAGTACTTTGGGTATGTCTGCCACGGCAGGCGCTGCGTTACCTTTCTTCGGCGATGATAAAAAACAGGAAGTGCCTTCACTGGCACCCATGCTTGAAGAAGCCATGCCGGCTGTGGTGAGCATTTCCGTTGAAGGTACGCAAACTGCCACGCGGCAGGTACCGGAAATGTTCCGCTACTTCTTTGGCGGCCCGCAGGAGCAGGTTCAGGAAAGACCATTTAAAGGGCTAGGTTCCGGCGTCATTATCGATTCGGAAAAAGGCTACCTAGTAACGAATAACCATGTCGTTGAAAACGCCGACGAGATTACCGTAAAACTGAGTGACGGCCGCGAATTTAAAGCCAAAAAGCTGGGTGCTGATGAACAAAGTGATATCGCACTTTTGAAAATTGAAGCGGAAAAACTCACGGCATTACCCCTGTCCGACTCAGATGAAATGCGTGTTGGCGACTACGTAGTAGCTATCGGTAATCCGTTCGGTCTGTCACAAACCGTTACTTCCGGTATCATTTCAGCCATGGGCCGCTCCGGCCTGAACATTGGCGGTTATGAAGACTACATTCAGACCGATGCAGCCATCAACCGTGGTAATTCCGGTGGTGCCCTGGTAAACCTGCGTGGTGAGCTGGTAGGTATCAACACGGCCATTTTCGGGCCCAACGGTGGCAACGTAGGTATCGGATTTGCTATTCCAAGCAATATGATGAAAAACCTCGTGGATCAGATTGCTGAATTTGGTGAAGTGCGTCGCGGACTGCTGGGAATTACCGGCAATGATGTGGATGCCGGACTGGCAAAAGCAATGGGCGTAAGTGCTAACCGCGGAGCTTTTGTACGTGAAGTAACGCCGGAGTCTGCGGCTGAAAAAGGCGGCCTGAAAGCCGGTGATATTATCACTGAAGTGAATGGTCGTGGTCTTCACAGTTTCCGCGAAATGGCTGCCAAAATTGCCAGTATGGGTGCCGGCGCTGAGGTTGAGCTGACGATTATTCGTGACGGCGAAGAAAAAACCGTGAACGTGGTGCTCGACGACGCTGCAGACAGCAAAGTGACTGCCGCAACCATTCACCCTGCGCTGGAAGGTGCAACACTGGTGAACGGAAAAGACGAAGCCGGCAACGATGGTGTGAAAGTGTCTGAAATCGAGCGCAACACGCCTGCAGCACGTATCGGCCTTCAGCCTGAAGACGTGATCATTGGTGTTAACCGCCAACGAGTGACCACTGTCGCGGAGTTCCGTGAGAAACTGGATGATTCCGGTGAAAATGTCATTGCACTGAATGTCAGACGGGGCACAGCCACCATTTATCTGGTCATTCGCTAAGCAATTAAAATGCAGTGAAGATACAGCGGGCCGGCAGCAAATACTGCCGGCCCGTTTTGTTTTTGCTAAACCGATGACCTGATTGGTATTCAATCATTTAGGTGATATCCTTAACATTAATGAACCCCGCCTCGTTCATAGTTCATAATGTTAAGAGGCAAAATGGAATGAGTCAGGCGTGGCAGGCAAGCAATTCTTTTTATTTATCGTCAAATCTATCGTACTGGGCCTTGTAGTAGCAGCACTTATGCTGGTCTTCATGCCGGATTTAAGAAGCGGTACAGGCTTTGGTGACAACTTTTTCTCCGGCAACACTACCCGTCCGGCAAGGCAATCTCACTACACTGCATTAAGCCGGTCCGCGCCTGCGGTTGTAAACATCTACAGTGTCAGTATTGAAAACGACACCGGTATTTTCCGTAACCGTGCACGTGAACGGGCCAGTTTGGGGTCCGGCGTCATCATGACAGAAAATGGTTACCTGTTAACCTGTAACCACGTAGTCGAAAACGCCGACAGCATTTTTGTTGCTGTGCAGGACGGCCGGGTTCTGGAAGCACAGATTGTCGGTACTGATCAGCTTACTGACCTTGCCGTGCTTAAAGTGAATGCGGACAGCCTGCATGTTATTCCTCAGATGGACGAGCCTGATTTGCACGTTGGTGACATGGTCATGGCCATCGGCAACCCTTTCGATCTCGGTCAAACGATTACTCATGGTATTGTCAGCCGCGCCGGACGCAACGGACTGTCTAACTACGTTGATTTTATTCAGACAGATGCGGTACTGAATCAGGGTAACTCCGGCGGCGCACTGGTCGACAGCAACGGTACTCTGGTAGGCATCACCAATGCCAACTTCCAGGTCAGGGATTCCCGTAACGGCGTGCGTAACGTGGACGGTATTAACTTTGCTGTCCCTTATGAACTGGCGCGACGGGTAATGGATGACATCATCCAGAATGGCAAGGTGATCCGCGGACAACTGGGCTTCCTTGGAAGCGAATATCGTGGAACGCCCGGTATTGAAGTCACGGCAGTGGCCAACGGTAGCCCTGCTGATCAGGCAGGTTTACGGGCCGGAGATGTGATTCTGGCCATTGACGGCATACAGTTGGAAAGTGCATCGAAAACACTGGATATGATTGCCGAAACAGACCCCGGTACGACACTCGAGCTGAACGTCAGCCGTGGCGGGGAGAATATGATGATTTCAGCAACGGTGGCAGAGCTGGGGCAACCGGCATCATAAGACCGCCTGATGCTTTCCGGTTGTTGCCGGAGACGTTCGTCTGAAACAAAAAACCGGAGCTTTAACTCCGGTTTTTCATTGTCTGGCAGGGAAGATTGTCAGGACAATGCCTCTCTGTCTGTGCTGTTTTCTCTAAATCAGGCTCTTTAGCCAGTGCATAAGGCGGCTCACCGATAAATACGATAGTGGCCACCATCAGGCTGAACAACACTGCTGGTATAGCATCCTTTGGATCAGTACTCAGTACCCGCCGGAACTGTTGCCGGACTGAAATTACATTACTCACGCGCGAACCCCAATAAATTCAATCTTATCCATTAATTTTGACACTTCCCTGAACCACATACTTGTATTGTGTCTATACAAACAAATTGAGATGGATTCGTCAGGTCTATCTCTGAAATGCTTAACCGGGTAATCAGTTACCTCTTAATACAAACCAGAAATGCCTATGGACTTGTTATTTTTTTGTCTTTTTCGACCGGTAGACAGATTAAAAAGATAACTGTCAACTCAGACAAAAGTATATGTACCACAGATTGCAAAAAATTGACAGCCAGCAAAAGCAATTCAGTATTATTTAATATTCTTTTCAGTGATTTTCCCGAACTATCCCGTAACGTTTACTGACGATGTAAACCACTTGTTAATTCAGTTTAAGAAGATGTGCAGCCAGCATACCTGCCTTGACACACTTCGTCAGATCCAAAGCGTACAGATTTGTTTTAAATTGTAACTGCCCCTTTCTTGCAATCCGCCGGCAGGCTAATCTGTTGGCTGCATCAGATTACCGGTACGTCACCTGAAGAGTTTTGTTTGTTGAAAATTCGTTTGTTCATTCTCATTTGCACCCTTTTCACTGGCCCTGCCCTCGCGGCGAGTGGATGCAACAGTAAAGGTGAATGCATTGATACAGGTCAGTGGCGGGTAGCCGCGGCCGTTGGTGCAGGCGGCCGGACTAATCCGTTGAGAGGCGGCAATACACAGTCACTGATTCTGATTGGCGATATAGCCTGGTACGCTGAGTCCTTTTATTTTGATAATTTTGAACTCGGTTATCAATGGCAAAGTAACCAGCCGGGTTTGTCTGTTGATGCCTATCTGGTTATCGATCGTGAAGCCCGCCCTTTCTTTTCCTATGAAGGTTTCGATGCCACCCCGGCAGAGCTGTTTTCCCGTGAGCAGCTGGCTGTCACTCCGGCCGCCGAAGCCAATACAGAGATCAACGTAGACAGTATCGCAGATCGCCGAAATGGCGGACATGCAGGAGTACGGTTCCACGCCGGCAGCTCACCAACCAACGAGTGGCAATTTTCAGTAGAGAAAGACATCGCAGGGATCCATCAGGGTGTAAAGGCCCGTATTGCCTGGCGTTTCAGTCACCGCTGGCAGAAATGGCTGTTCAGTGTCAGTCCGCAACTGGTATGGAACAACAGGACATTTAACGACTATTACTATGGTATTGATGGAAAGGACACTCCAGATAAGCGGCTCTGGTACAGTGCCGGCAGCGGATTCAGGCCGGGTGTCAATGTAGCGGTAACCAGGCAATTTAACAAACATTGGGGCTTACTGGCCTTTACCCGTTATCAGTATCTTCCCGACGCGGTGACGGAAAGCCCGTTGTTGACCGGTCATGATATTCTCACGGTCTTCACCGGCCTGACATACCAGTTTTAGCGGAGCCGGGTGTGTCAGGGAAGATCATAACAATAATACTCGTATTTACTTTTCTGCTCTGCAACACGGCACGGGGAGAAAGCTGGGAGATCATGCCCCAGATATGTGTTGGAGAACAACAAACAGAGCCCTGTGAAATGCGCATCACTATTCATGTACCACAACATGCGGTTGACAATGAATTTTGTGTTTATGCAGATGAGAAACAGCTTTTCTGCGGTACAGGGATCCTGCCGCCTCAGACTGTCCGGCTAATGCAGGACAGCTGGATTTTTATAAAAAATACCCGTGGCGATGTTATCTATTCCCAAAAATTGCTGGTGAAATGGAAACAAAAAGAAAAGCGAAAACGGGTTCGTGATCCATGGAGTCTGTTCTGATGTCACATATTGTCCTGGTGGAAGATGACGCCCGTTTACGCACGCTGGTCAAAGATTTTCTTCAGCAGCATCATTTTGAAGTCACTGCAATGGCTGACGGTAGTCAGCTTATCTCAACAGTAAAGCTGCAGAAGCCGTCACTGGTCATTTTGGATGTGATGTTACCGGGTGATGATGGCTTTACACTCTGCAAGCATCTGAGACGTCATTATGAAGGCCCGCTACTGTTTATGACCGCCCGGGATGATGATTTCGACCAGGTGCTGGGACTGGAAATCGGCGCAGATGATTATGTCACCAAGCCCATAGAACCCAGAGTTCTGCTGGCACGTGTTCATGCACTCCTGCGTCGTATCAAATCTGCCGGACGGCTCAATGAAGCGGGACGTGAACCGGTTTTGACTTATGGAAACCTTACCGTCGATAAAGCGGCCAGACAGGTATTATTACACGGTGAAGAAATCACCCTGACCAGTCACGAATTCGATATGTTATGGCTGCTCGCCAGTCACCCCTCTGAAGTAGTGGACCGGAACACCATTTACGAAGAGATCATCGGCAGAGAATATGATGGCCTTGACCGTTCCGCTGACGTTCGGGTGTCGAGACTCAGGAAAAAGCTTCACGATAATCCCAGCAACCCTTACCGTATAAAAACGATTTGGGGTAAAGGCTTCTTCTTCGTTGCAGACGCGTGGGATTAAAGTGACCCGCCTTTTCCTGAGCCTTTATCTTTTTATCGCGCTTGCTCTGGCGGGGTTAAGTGCCGCGCTGGAGCCGTTATTTTTTACATCAGACGAAGGCCTGAGTGACGAGGCAACGGATATTGTCAGAGCACTTGAAACTGTTGCCAGGAAACCGGAGGAAAGAGCCGCCTGGCTTGCCGGCGCAAAACTGGAACCCAGAGTGATCCCTGCCGCTTCACTGGCTTTCAGTCCGGCATCGGAACAGGCGCTGGCAAACGGCGAAGTCGTTCCTCTGTTCTATCAGGACTCAATACAGTTATACGCCCGCGCAGACGACACCACGTTGTATGAACTGACCCTGCCGGTTACCGGCTCTCTTTCACGCGCCCTGTGGTATTCAACGGTTTTCTACGTTCTGCTCGGGGCATTGATTGCGCTCTGGCTCTGGCCACTCTGGCGGGATCTCACCACCATTACCCGCGGCCTGAGCAATGTGAACGCCGATGGGTCTTTCGGGAAAATATGGCTGCCTAAACGCTCGGTGGTTGCGCCTATCGCTAAAGCGTTAAATCAGCTCAGTGCACAGGTAACCGAATTATTTAACCGGCATAAAGAAATGACCGGTGCAGTCGCGCACGAACTGCGTACCCCGCTGGCCCGGCTTAAATTTGCGCTGGCAACAGAACGTCCCGCTGATGAAGAAGGATGGAAGGCGATGCGGGAAGACGTGAATGAACTTGAGCGTATGGTACAGGAAATGCTGGACTATTTGCGTCACGACGGACGTCAGCCTGAACTGAATGTCAGCCAGATCCCGTTAAGGGCGATGGCGGAAAATTTAGCAGAACGGACTGCCGGAAATACCGCCATCTCAGTTTCAGTTACTGCGGACAATGACGGTTTAGTGGTTCTGGGAGACGATTATTACATTGGCAGAGCTATTGAAAATCTGCTGCTAAATGCCATCCGCTACGCCCGAACGGAAGTGCGGCTCCGGGTGAGCGACAACCGGGCCCATATTGTTTTGCATGTGGAAGATGACGGACCCGGGGTAAGCGAAGAAAACAAAGAGAAAATTTTTGTCCCATTCTACCGTCCTGATACAGCAAGAAGCCGTGAGCGTGGCGGTGCCGGTTTGGGTCTGGCCATCGTCAGGCGCATTATGCTGTGGCATGACGGGGAATGTGAGGTACAAAAAAGTCAGCTTGGTGGCGCTGACTTTTTATTACGTTTTCCGAAGTTCCGGTAAGGGCAATCGTAAACAGGCAAACTGTAACGATGCCCTTGTCAGGTTATTCTTTTTCGCGGGTAATGTTAGCCCCTAAACCACTGAGCTTTTCTTCAATGCCTTCGTAGCCACGATCAAGGTGGTAAATACGGCTCACGTGGGTTTCACCGTCAGCAATCAAACCTGCAATAACCAGACTTGCTGATGCCCGTAAATCTGTGGCCATCACCGGCGCACCTTTAAGTCGCGATGCCCCTTTCGTCAGCGCACTGTTACCTTCAAGCGCGATTTCAGCGCCCATACGTTGTAACTCGGGCACATGCATGAAACGGTTCTCGAAGATAGTTTCAGTAATCACACCGGAACCTTCTGCCACGCAGTTCAGCGTGACAAACTGCGCTTGCATGTCTGTCGGGAAAGCCGGATGAGGGGCGGTTTTCACCTGCACCGCTTTAGGCTTTCTGCCCTGCATATCCAGTTCAATCCAGTCATCACCTGTGGTGATGACGGCACCAGCCTGTCGTAACTTATTAAGTACGGCTTCCAGCGTGTCCGGTGCAGCATCCAGGCATTTAACTTTGCCACCTGATACCGCAGCAGCGACAAGGAACGTTCCGGTTTCAATACGGTCCGGCAATACACGGTAATCACAACCGTTTAATCGTTCCACGCCTTCTATGGTGATATGATCGGTACCTGCACCTTTAACTTTTGCCCCCATCTGGTTCAGACAGTTAGCAAGGTCGACAATTTCCGGTTCACGTGCAGCATTTTCCAGCTCGGTGATACCGTCTGCCAGCGCTGCTGCCATCATCAGGTTTTCCGTGGCACCAACACTGACCATATCCATGAAGATTCGCGCCCCTTTCAGGCGGCCGTCTACTTCAGCGCGAATATAACCTTCGTCGACTTCAATTTTTGCCCCCATCAGCTCCAGGCCAGACAAATGCAAATTCACCGGACGTGCGCCGATAGCACAGCCTCCGGGTAAGGAAACATTCGCTTTTCCCTGCTTCGCAAGTAAAGGCCCCAAAACCAGAATGGACGCACGCATGGTCTTTACCAGGTCATACGATGCAGTCACACTGTTCAGTGATGCAGATGAGATAACGACTTCATTCGTTGCCGGCCGGGAGACTTCTGCACCCAGTTCTTTCAGTAAAGCCGTGGTGGTATTGATATCTCTGAGTGCAGGTACGTTAGTAAAACGACACGTGTCAGAGGTAAGAAGCGGGGTAAATAATAACGGCAGCGCAGCGTTTTTAGCACCACTGATACGTACTTCGCCATTCAGTGGCGGGCTCTTTTTTATTACGAGTTTATCCACAGATGTATTTACCGTTATTGAGGTACGTGGAACTGACGCTCACGCTGCCAGTCTGCTTCAGAGAAGGTTTTAATAGAAATGGCATGCATTGAGCCATCAGCAATTTTGTCCTGCAGCGGACCGTAAACAGCCTGCTGGCGCTGCACGCGGCTCATTTCATTGAAGCTGTCACTGACAGCAATAATTGTGAAATGTGAACCTTCGCCTTTAACGTGTACTTCAGTTAAACCCAGCTTGTCTTTCAGCAAAGTTTCGATATCAGATAATTCCATGGTCTGCTAACTCTTAGATTTGGAAACGTATTATTCTACGGGCAACAGGGTGTCGACGTCGCTGATTTTAGCCAGTTTCAGTAGTTTCTCCGGCACCTGTGCCAGTAATACATCTACGTGATTGCCTTTGCCGTCACGCACAGCGTTGATCAACCAGGCGAGACCGGCACTGTCGATTCGCTCTACATCCCCTAAATCGAGTATGCAGCGCCCCTGCTTTGCCAGAGCGGATTTTTCGGTGGAACTTAACATGTCCCACCAATTTTTAGCGAGTGTATCACGGTCGAGGTGACCGTGAATATGCACAATACCATTTTCACCTAGCTGAAAAAGACTCACGCAGCATCCTTATCTTGTGCCTGCTTAACTTGCTCGCCCACAGGCTGTTCAATTTTCTCGCGCATTAATTTCAGCACGGCATCAATGCCTTCCTGACGCAGAATAGGTTCGAATTCACTGCGCTTGCTGTCCAGCAGGCTGATGCCTTCAGCGACCATGTCATAGGCTTTCCATTCATTAGTCCGGCTGTCCTTACGAACCTGGAATGCCACTTTAATGTCCGGGCGACCGGGATCCTGAACGACAGCACGTACAGTCACAGACTTCTTATCTGAAAAGTCTCCTTCAGGCTCGAAAGTCACTTTCTGATTATCGTAGTAACCCATTGCTACCGCATAAGTCGTGATAAGGTACTGTCTGAATACCTGAACGTATTCTGATAATTTATCTTTGGGTACTGACTTGAAGTATTTACCCAGCACTTTAAAAGCCGCGAACTGATAATCGATATGAGGCAACAGCTCTTCTTTCATGATGGTGCGCAGTTCTTCAGGATCTTTCTCGATCTGCGCCTGACTGGCTTTGATGCGATCAAAGGTTTTCTGACCGGCTTCTTTAACCAGTGCGTACGGGTTTTGTTCGTTAACTTCCTGGGCCTGCACCCCGCCAGTTACACTTGCAACCAGTAAGCCGGCAATCAATAAAAGCTTTTTCAACACTTAATCTCCTAAAATTGTGTCCTTGTTGTGGTGCGGTAGCCTTAAGGAATCAGACCCCCGCATCACGGAATTTGTTTCAATTATTCGTTACTGTCGCTGCTGCCGCCGCGGTTGAACAGGAACTGACCAATCAGATCCTCAAGCACCAGCGCAGACTTGGTGTCTTGTAAATAGTCACCGTCTTTCAGCTCTTCAACCCCGTCGAAGGAAAAACCGGGCTGAAATCCGACGTATTGCTCACCCAGCAGGCCGGATGTCAGTATGGATACCGAACTGGTATCAGGAAATCCTTCGTAACTGGTAGAAATGCTCAGCGTCACAACCGGCGTGTAGTCTTCTTTATCCAGATGAATATCTGTTACACGACCAATTGTCACACCGCCCACTTTTACCGCAGAGCGCACTTTCAGGCCGCCAATGTTGTCGAATTTGGCGTAGAGGTTATACGTGTCGCCTGCGTTGGTCATGGTCTGGTTTGCCACTTTCAAAGCCAGCAATAAGGTGGCTGCAATAGTCAGCACCACAAATACACCAACCATCACTTCCGTTTTGTACTTATTCATTTCTATCCTCTACTCAATTCCGAACATCAGGGCAGTGAGTACGAAGTCCAACCCCAATACAGCTAATGATGAAAAAACAACGGTTTCCGTCGTGGCTTTACTGATGCCTTCTGAGGTCGGAACCGAATCATATCCTTTAAATATGGCAATCCAGGTCACAACCAGGGCAAACACGAGGCTTTTTATGACGCCGTTGACCACATCTTTTTGCCATTCAACCGTTGATTGCATCAACGACCAGTAACTACCGCCATCAACACCCAGCCAGTCGACACCAACCAGGTGACCACCCAGGATACCAACCGCACTGAATATCATTGCCAGTGACGGCATAGCGATCATGCCGGCCCAGAAACGGGGAGCAACCACTCTGCGAAGAGGATCCACCGCCATCATTTCCAGACTGGATAATTGCTCTGTGGCTTTCATTAACCCGATTTCGGCGGTTAATGCAGAACCTGCACGACCGGCAAATAGTAATGCGGTGACCACCGGTCCCAGTTCCCGTAACAATGACAGTGCGACCATGGGCCCAAGGCTGCCTTCAGCTCCATAGCCCACCAGAATGGTATAGCCCTGCAAAGCCATTACCATGCCAATGAACAGGCCTGATACCAGAATAATCAGCAGTGATTGCACACCTACAACATAAAGCTGACGAATGGTCAGTGAGATATTCTTAACTTTGGGAGCTGCAAATAAGGCACCGGAAAGCATGATGCCTGCACGGCCAATTGCAGCGACTTTGGCAATGGTTGCAGCGCCGGTTTGTTGAAGAAACTTCATGACTTACCCCCGAAAAAACTGTCGGATAAGTCTTTCGCCGGATAGTGAAATGGCACCGGTCCATCGGCTTCACCATTCAGAAACTGCTGAACCAGCGCAGAATCGCTGTTTTGAATTTCTTCGGCAGTGCCCTGACCGATAATGCGCTTATCCGCCAGGATGTATATGTAATCAGCAATGGTAAGCACTTCCGTGACATCGTGTGTCACTACGATACTGGTGACATCAAGGGCATCATTCAGTTCACGAATCAATTTCACCAGCACCCCCATGGAGATGGGGTCCTGGCCAGCGAAAGGCTCGTCATACATGATGAGATCCGGATCCAGAGAAATAGAACGGGCCAATGCAGCACGTCTGGCCATACCACCGGACAGTTCACTGGGCATCATATCTGCCGCACCACGTAACCCTACAGCCTGTAGCTTAAGTGCGACAATGGTGTTGATAATATCATCGCTGAGTTTTGTATGTTCTCTGAGCGGAAACGCTACGTTGTCGCGTACCGTCATGTCAGTAAAAAGCGCTCCGCTCTGAAACAACATGCTCATGCGACGACGGGTTTTATATAACTCGCTGCGACTCATAGAAACAATACTGTCGCCATCGAAGCGGATATCGCCTTCATCCGGCGGGAGCTGCCCGCCAATCAATTTCAGCAACGTTGTTTTGCCGATTCCGCTCGGGCCCATTACCGCTGTAATCTTGCCTTTGGGAACAACAATCGACACTCCGTCATAGATAACGCGGGATCCGCGCCGGAATGTCATGTTGTCTATTTCCACTAAATTTCCCATATTCTTGAAGACGCGCCTTCCCTTTATGTTCTTTGCCGGCAGTAGCAGAAAATGCTACTACCCGATTTTACATACACCATTGTATCTTCATTTGAGGACAGCCGCCAAAACGAAAAAGTTACAAGGTGTGTTCGCATTTTTCGAAAACTTTACGCTTGCTTTTATTGCCACTGTCTGCACAAATTTCTCCGGTTCCGGCAAGTTAGCCAGCGAGAATCATGCCATCAGAGCCAGCCTCAAGACTGACCACTCTCTTTTGTACGTAAAAAAACCCGTCACAGCGCGATTACACTTTTGTCATCATGCTGACAGTTTTTGACAATCCGGATGATTTATCACATTGATGTTGTTGATACAGAGCAGAAATATGCTTGCAGATAGCGGAAAAGCAACAGCAACTGTTGCACTTATAACCAGTTGCAACCGTATTAGCAGGTATTCTATCTAAACCGTATGCAAATGCTGTACTTTTTGCGACAATCCGAAAAAACAAAGGACGAATGGTAACTTGTGATACTTTCTATCTGTATTTTCCTGCTGGGTCTTGCTGTACTTAGCTGGAGTGCCGACCGCTTCGTTTATGGCGCTTCCGCACTGGCGAAAAATATCGGAATCTCCCCCATGATGATTGGTTTAACCATTGTCGCTATGGGGTCATCAGCACCGGAAATTGTTGTATCGGCTATCGCCTCCTCAAATGGCAATATGAACACAGCGGTAGGTAATGCGCTGGGCTCAAATATTACTAATGTTGCCCTCGTGCTGGGTATCACGGCCCTGGTAAAACCGCTCGTCGTCTCTTCCTCTACATTAAAACGTGAATTCCCGGTTCTGCTTGGTGTAACCGTGCTTGCCATGTTCTTTCTTAATAACGGCAAACTGGCTCATCTGGAAGGCATGATTCTCCTCGGCCTGTTTGTATTTGTACTCGCAGGTATGGCCTGGATATCGTTACAGGTAGATAAGGAAGATCCGCTGGTGAAAGAAACCGACGGAGAAATCCCTGACGGTGTAAATACCGGTTCTGCAGTGTTGTGGGTTGGCGTGGGTATTGTGTTACTGCCACTCAGCGCCCATTTTATGGTGAATGCGGCAGTAGATATCGCCCATTTTTTCGGTGTGTCCGACCTGGTGATCGGCCTGACAATCATAGCGCTGGGCACCAGCTTACCGGAGCTGGCCGCCAGTGTGGCCGGTGTACTGAAAGGTGAAAGCGACCTGGCACTGGGAAATGTTATCGGCTCGAATATCTTTAATCTGCTGGCAGTATTAGGTATGCCGGGACTCATTGCTCCCGGGCTACTGGACGAGAATGTGTATAACAGAGACATGTGGGTGATGTTTGGTCTCACAGTGTTATTATTTTTCCTGAGCTTTAATTTTATCGGCAAACGCCAGTTAGGCCGCCTGGAAGGTGGCATCTTTGTACTATGCTTTGTGGCGTATCAATTCTGGTTATTTGGTTAAATGAGTAATTCACCGTATATCGCGTCAGCCAGACGGGTCATAGAAATTGAAACCAGCGCAGTAAGTGCGCTGGCATCCCGGCTGGACAATAAATTTGAGCAAGCCTGTACCTTGTTGTCTGAATGCAAAGGCAAAGTAGTCGTGTGCGGCATGGGGAAATCCGGCCACATCGGGCGTAAAATTGCTGCGACTCTTGCCAGTACAGGCACACCAGCCTTTTTCATGCACCCTGGCGAAGCCAATCATGGCGATCTCGGCATGCTTAGTCAGACAGACATATTGCTGGCCATTTCAAATTCCGGAGAAACCGGCGAACTGGTGAACCTGCTTCCCGTGGTCAAGCGGCTGTCTGTGCCTGTCATCGCGATGACGAATAGCGAATCAAGCACCCTCGGCCAGCATGCCGATGTGGTACTCAATGTCAGTGTGGAAAAAGAAGCCTGTTCGCTGGGGCTTGCACCGACCTCTAGTACTACAGCAACCCTGGTAATGGGTGACGCGCTGGCCATTGCACTGCTGGATGCTAAAGGATTTACTTCAGATGATTTCGCCCTCTCTCACCCGGGCGGCAGTCTGGGCCGGAAACTGTTACTCAAAGTGGGCGATATCATGCTGACCGGCGACGCTCTTCCTCTTGTATCGTCTGCCGCGACCATTTCACAGGCTCTGCTGGAAATATCTTCTAAAGGTCTGGGAATGACAGGTATTACAGATGACAGCGGCAAACTCAGCGGTATTTTTACCGACGGCGATCTGAGACGAATTCTGGACGCCAGAACCGACATTCATACCACTCCGGTAGCCAATGTTATGACCCGCGGCGGGAAAACTACCCGCTCCGGTACACTGGCAGTGGAAGCGTTAAATTTAATGGAAAAACACAAGATCAGTGCGCTGATGGTGGTGGATGAAAATGATCACCCCGTGGGCGCATTCAACATGCATATGTTGCTTAAAGCAGGAGTTCTCTGATGGGACATGAAGTCACTTTTTACGGTGTGATCAGTGAAGAGCGGTTTGAAAAACTCAAAGGGCTGAAACTGCTCGTTTGTGATATCGACGGCGTATTTTCTGACGGCAGAATTTATCTTGGCAACAATGGTGAAGAGTTAAAAGCCTTTCACACCCGCGATGGCTATGGCGTTAAGGCATTAATAAACAGTGGTGTGGACGTTGCTGTCATTACCGGCCGCGACTCGGCCATTGTAAAGAATCGCATGACCGCCCTGAATGTGAAGCACATTATTCAGGGTCAGGAAGATAAAGCCACGGCTATGGCTCAGTTGTGCGAAAAGTTGAATCTGGCGCCATCAGAGGTCGCAGCCATCGGTGATGATATGCCGGATCTTGGCATGTACCGGTTTGCCGAAACAAAAATTGCGGTGAAAGATGCCCATCCGGCCGTCACCCGCGAAGCGAACTGGATCACCACAAAAAATGGTGGATTCGGCGCAGTACGGGAAGTCTGTGATGTGATTTTACAGGCGCTCGGCACGCTGGACACCATACACGGGGCCAGCGTATGAACCGTTTAGGGATCAGTATTTCTGCGCTGTTTGTTATGGCGCTGCTGATGTACCTTCCGGTCTGGATGGCAGAAGAGCAGGCTCCGGCGAAAAAAGCCGGTGCAGACGCCTTACGCCCTGCCTATAAAGCAAAGAATTTGACAACTACGCTGTATAACGAAGAAGGCAAACTCAACCACGAAGTCTTTGCCGCCTCTATGGAGCATTACGACCAACTAGGCTTTGTGTTATTCGACCAACCCAAATACACTGTCTATGTGAATGATGACGAGGCCCCATGGCAAGTCACCGCTGATGAAGGCACACTCTACAACGATGACCTGATCCAGCTGGAAGACAATGTGCTGATAAAAAGCCTGAACCCTGAAGAGTTTATCCAGACCATCACAACCAATTTTATTAAGGTGAATCTGGATGACAAAACCATGACTTCAGACCAGCCGGTAGATATACGCGGTGTACAGACCATCATTAAAAGTAACGGTTTCAATGCAAACCTGCGTACCCAACAATATGAGTTAATTGATCATGTGCAGACAATTTATTCCCCGGGCAGTTAGCCTTTTCGCAGCAATAGCGCTGCTTGCTGCTGCCGGTGAGGCAATGGCCGGCTCCGGTGATTTTGAAAAGCCTATTACCGTGGATGCTAAGTCACAGTTTATTGACGGTAAAAAGAAGAAATCGGTTTTTAAAGACGATGTGAAGATTACCCAGGGTTCACTCATCATTGCCGCAGATGAAGTTGAAGCCATCGCCAGTGAAGGCGAAGGGAAAGAGGTTTTTATTGCCCGCGGAAAACCAGCCACTTATTCTCAAACGCTGGATGACGGCGCAAAAGTAAAAGCCAGCGCAAATGAAATTCGCTACGAAGTAGCCAAACAACTCATTTCCTTGCAAGGTGATGCGAAAATCCAGCAAGATACCAGCATGGTCCAGGGAGATAGTATCACCTATGACATGTCAAAAGAGCAACTTCTGGCAACCGGCGGTGAAAGTAACAGCAACGGCCGGGTAACCACGGTTTTCCGTCCTGACACAGTTAAAGAGCTGAAGGAAGAGAACAAGACTTCAGACAGCAACGAAAACGAGGGTAACTGAGTTACATGGCAACCCTGAGTGCGACTCACCTGGCAAAGTCGTATAAATCACGCCAGGTCGTCCGTGACGTTAGTTTATCGGTTTCTACCGGACAGATAGTAGGTCTGCTGGGTCCTAACGGTGCAGGTAAAACCACAACGTTTTACATGATTGTCGGTCTTGTGCCGCTGGACAAAGGCAAAATCCTCATTGATGAGCAGGAGCTGACGCACCAGCCAATGCACGAACGTGCCCGCCGGGGAATTGGCTATTTACCCCAGGAGGCATCCATTTTCCGCAAGCTGACCGTACATGAAAACATCATGGCGATATTACAGACGCGTAAAGACTTAAAAAGTCATCAACGTGAACAGGAAGCGGATGCACTACTTGATGAATTTAATATTAACCATATACGTAATAGTACAGGTATGAGTTTGTCGGGTGGCGAACGCCGCCGGGTTGAAATTGCCCGCGCACTGGCAGCCAATCCGCAATTTATTTTGCTCGATGAACCCTTCGCCGGAGTTGACCCGATTTCGGTTAATGATATAAAGAAGATCATTCAGCACTTACGGGACAGAGGTATCGGTATCCTCATCACCGACCACAATGTCAGGGAAACCCTTGATGTGTGTGAAGAGGCCTATATCGTCAGTCATGGAGAACTGATTGCTCAGGGCACCGCAGAACAGGTATTAAGTAATCAAAAAGTTCGTGATGTATACCTTGGTGAGCAATTCAGGCTATAGTTAAGATATCGGGATGAGCATTTAGCGGAGATTTCGCCACCGGCACTCACACCGCTACAACCGGATGTCCTTTTTAGAGTTTATATAAGACGTAGATGAAACCATCTTTACAGTTAAAATTTAGCCAACAACTGACAATGACGCCTCAGCTTCAGCAGGCGATCAAGCTATTGCAGTTGTCTACGCTGGACTTACAACAAGAAATTCAGGAAGCCCTCGACTCTAATCCTTTGCTGGAAGTCGACGACAGCTCCGACAACGATGTAATTGAGAAAAATAACATCGATAATGATGACAGCATGCAAGAGTCTGCATCAGCCTCATCTTCTGACAGTATGGATACCGGTGAAGCACTGGAAAAGAATGATTTACCGGACGAGCTGCCCATCGACAGTACCTGGGATGAGTACATTTCTGCGTCTTCTGCACCCGCGCCCGGCCCTTCCGGTGGCGACGATGAACAAATCTTTCAGGGTGAAACCACCGAAAATATTCAGGACCATCTGCTGTGGCAAATGCGTCTGACACCTTTTTCTGACACAGACCGCGCCATCGCACTGGCGATCATCGATTCTATTGATGAGTCCGGCTATCTCACGGTTACCGTTGACGACATTTTGCAAAGCGTTAACAGTGAAGATATGGAAGAGCCCGTTGAAGAAGATGAAGTTGAGTGCGTACTTAAACGTATTCAGCTTTTTGATCCTCTCGGTTCCGGCTCCCGCACACCGCAGGAGTGCTTGTTAGTTCAGCTGGCGCAATTTGCACCGGAAACACCGTGGCTGGAAGAAGCCAAACTACTGCTCAGAGAGCATTCCGATCTGTTAGGCAGTAAAGATTACCGTACGTTAATGCGTAAAACCCGCCTGAAAGAAGATCAGTTACGGGAAGCGATGCGTTTGCTGCAAACGCTTAATCCCCGTCCGGGCAGTGCATTAATTACGAAAGAACCCGAATATGTCATTCCGGATGTATCGGTTGCGAAGAAAAATGGCCGTTGGGTTGTAGAATTAAACCCCGACAGCCTGCCTAAGCTCAGTGTTAATCAGCAGTATGCTGCAATGAGCCGTAAAGCAAGAAACAGCAGTGATTCACAATTTATCCGCTCTCACATGCAGGAAGCAAAATGGTTTATTAAGAGCCTTGAGAGCCGGAACGATACGCTGCTGAAAGTAGCAAATTGTATTGTTCAGCAACAGATGGGCTTTTTTGAGCATGGCCCTGAAATGATGAAACCAATGGTGCTGAATGATGTCGCAGAAATGGTAGATATGCACGAATCTACTATTTCCAGGGTAACAACGCAGAAGTACATGCACACGCCCCGTGGTATTTTCGAGTTGAAGTATTTCTTCTCCAGCCACGTTGCCACTGAATCAGGTGGTGAGTGTTCATCTACAGCGATTCGCGCCCTGATTAAGAAGCTGGTTGCCGCTGAAAAGCCAAGCAAGCCACTGAGTGACAGCAAGATTGCTTCGTTGTTGGCCGATCAAGGCATTATGGTTGCCCGGCGAACAATAGCAAAGTACCGGGAATCCTTGTCGATCCCGCCGTCTAACCAACGCAAAAGCCTTATCTAACTTAAGGCTGCTCAAAATAAGGAAGACGAAATATGCAAATCAACCTTTCTGGTCATCACATTGAGATCACTGATTCTTTGCGTAATTATGTCGATACTAAGTTCAGCAAACTGGAACGTCATTTTGACCACATATCAAATGTGCACGTTATTTTAAATGTTGAAAAGCTTAGCCAAAAAGCAGAAGCAACGGTTCATCTTAGCGGCGCGGAAGTCTTCGCCTCTTCCGAAAATCAGGACATGTATGCTGCCATTGACAGCATGGTCGATAAGCTCGACAGGCAGGTCCTGAAACACAAGGAAAAGCTTAAAAAGCACTAATTGAATTCATGGATATACAAGCCATAGTCAGCCTGGACCGCACCGAGTGTGCGGTCCAGTGCAATAGCAAAAAACGCATTCTCGAAATCATCAGCGGGATTGCAGCTAAAAATAACCCCGATGTTGATGAAGCCACCGTGTTAAGTAGCCTGCTGGCCCGTGAGCGAATGGGCAGCACAGGTATAGGTAACGGCATTGCCCTCCCCCACGGTCGCCTGGCCGGACTGGAAAATGTCATCGCCATCGTAGTTACCAGCACACCCGCCATCGATTTTGATGCTATCGACAACAAACCTGTGGATATTTTCTTTACTCTGCTTGTCCCTCAGGAACAAACCGAAGGACATTTACAAACTCTGGCCATGGTTGCCGGAAAACTCAGCGATAAAGAAACCATAAAAACTATCCGCAAAGCTCAGACAAGTGATGATATTATTCGCGCATTACAGTAACTTAGTGTAATACGCACCGACAACACGTGACTTCAGGAGAAACGGCGTGAAGTTAATCATCATCAGCGGACGTTCCGGTTCAGGAAAATCAGTAGCACTTCGTGCCCTTGAGGATCTGGGGTACTACTGCGTCGATAATATTCCGGTTAATCTGTTACCAGCCCTGACACACACTGTCGCCGATGAATACGAGCAGGTAGCTGTGAGTATTGATGTCAGAAACTTGCCTAAAGAGCCTTCTGAGCTGGTTGAAATTCTCGACTACCTGCCGGAGTCATGGACTGTCACCATCGTATATATTGACGCAAGTGACGATATGCTGGTGCGCCGGTTCAGCGAAACCCGGCGGTTACATCCGCTGGCCAAACTGAATAAGTCATTGTCAGATGCCATCCAGACAGAACGTGAACTGCTGGCGCCTGTAGCGGAAAGAGCGGATTTGAATATTGATACCGACTCTCTGAGCATCCACCAGCTGGCAGAATTAATCCGCGAGCGTATCCTCGGTAAGAAAAGCTCACGACTTGTTCTGGTATTTGAATCATTCGGCTTTAAACACGGTATTCCCAAAGATGCAGACTATGTGTTTGACGCCCGTTTTCTGCCAAACCCTCACTGGGAGCCGGATTTAAAACACCTGACAGGCCTGGATACACCGGTTCAGGTTTTCCTCAGTTCCCAGCCTATAGTGACCAAATTTATCTGGCAGATTCAGAACCTCATCACGACCTGGTTGCCACACCTTGAACGGAACAACCGCAGTTATGTGACAGTCGCTATCGGATGTACAGGCGGACAGCACCGTTCAGTTTATGTAGCGGAATCACTGGCGAAAAACTTCCGGGAATCTCATCCTGATGTCCAGATCCGCCACAGGGAGCAAAGTAAATAATGCGCATAGAGAAATCTCTGACTATTGTTAATAAACTGGGCCTGCATGCCAGAGCTGCAACGCAGTTGGTGCAACTGGCGAATCAGTTTGATGCCGAAGTTATTTTACAAAAAGGCGATAAGCAGGCTAATGCCAATAGTGTGCTGGGACTGATGATGATGGAAAGTCATCAGGGGGAACAGGTTACTGTGATCTCTGAAGGTCCGGATGCTGAAGCTGCAATGGATGCCGTCGAGGCATTAATTGCAGGCAGATTTAACGAAGATGAATAGCGCCGGCACACCACTGAGTGTGCAGTGCCGGCGAAGGCTTAAAGGCAATCCCGTTGAAACGTTTCATCAGTTTAATCATCTTTTTGACAGTGATGGCTTCTCAAAGCTCAGTATGGTGTGCTGAGCACAGAAAAAGTCTGATAACCGGTGGTACGGCCTGGCCTCCTTATCTGTACATAACAGACAATAATGAGCCGGCCGGTGAAGACTACCAATTGTTGAAGTCGGTTTTAGGCAAGCTGGATTATGCACTGGAAAGCCAGATCCTGCCTGAAAGACGGGTCACTCAGCAAATAGAACTGGGGCAAATTGATGTAGTTACAGGTGCAGCTTTCACACCGGCGAGAGCACTGAAAAACTATTTTTCTGTTCCTTACCGCAAAGAAACCATCAGCTTTGCCTTTCATCCTTCCCATCATGACGAATATGCCGGCAAATCTCTTGAAACCTTACTAAGGGAAGGCAAAACCCTGGCGTTAAATACCGGCGGATGGTATGGCGACTGGTTTAATGAAACAGTCACTGAGCAGTACAGCGCGCAGCTTATTCATCTGGATTCCATTAACCGGCGGTTACAGTTTCTGAACAGAGGCCGTGTCGATTTGGTGCTGGACGATATCAGAGTGATTAGCTTTAATGCTGAACTGCTGCATCTCGAACTGGAAATCAGTGATAATCCCGTGAACGTGCAGGACGTCCACTTCATGTTCAGTAAACAATCTGTGGACCCGGGCTTCATCGATAAATTCAATCACGTCCTGTCTGGCTATGTTAAAGACCCGGATCCTGCGAGCTGAGCCTTCAACCTCACACCTTATTCTGCTGCCGTATTATCCCTGACATTTTTTTGCACCGTTATCGCGGCAAACAAACTCAGGACGAATGCCATTCCATAGAATCCTTTTTCACTCAGCAACAGGTTGGCGTTTACCAGACCAATCACTAACAGTGCAATAGCAGCACCAAGGCCAAACCAGCACAACATCAGATATATTTTCGTTGTCTGTATGCCTTCCATTTTGTCCCGCACTGTTTTTTGAACAGACACAGCAGCAAACAGTCCAAACAGAAATACAGCAAAGTAGTAGCCTTTTTCATTGAGTGGCATATCGGCATTCAGGAGTCCGGTTATGTAAGCGGCAAATCCTGTCAGCAGTGCAATAACAGAAGCAATAAAAAAGGCTTTCGTAGGTTTATTTGCGTTCATGATGATCTCCGTTTTGTATCAGTGACTGGCATACAGCACGGTTTGATGTGCCACCAGTTGATTGTTTTCCAGATAATTAGCAATAGTGGTGAACGTAGCGGTTTGTATCGCGCCCGGATGGTCGCTTAACGACACGCCGCTGCTCACCCAACTGCCTAGCCGCAACTTCATTTTGTTAACCTTCACCGGCTGTGCTTTAAACCATGCCTGCGTATTGTTTTTAAGGCGATGACTGTCAGTGGTGTCGTAAATAGCAGCATTCAGCACATCAAGGGTGTACTCAGTGCAATTTTGCTTTCCTTCCGTAAACGGACTCGCAATAACGGAATAGGCCGGTTCGTGCAGCAATTTCGCTTTGTCCTGCGCATACAAGGCAACGATTTTCTGCTGCACTTCCCAATCGGGAATAATTATGCCGGTTTTTAACTCCGTTGCTCCCCAAAAGAAATCCACCGGATAATCCGTTTTCAGTACGCTTGTACCCGGCTTATCTGCCAGCTGATATAAATTGTGTATTGCATACCCCTGCTCTACCGTGCCGTCATCCAGCGTAATATCGGAATACAGTGCAATTGCCGTATGGGTAAATGAAATACCTTCAGGCAAGTCTTCAGGTGCCCGTCCAACCCGCGCAATAATGGCCGCATAGGCTCCCTGCTCAGCCAGGTAATGCTCAGTTTGCTTTGCAAACTTTATAATCGCCTCCGGCGCATACCGGCGGGGTGCTTCTTCCTGACTGCCGGCAAATACAGGCAACGCCAGACATGCAAGCATTGCTATCGCGGACCTCATTGAGCTTTCCCCTGTGTCACGATAGTCTGGTTTATCACCACATTAGGTGCCGGGTCTGCAGTAATCACCCGTTTTGTCACCGGTAAAGGTTTATTGCTTTTCTCAATGCTATGGTGAACGGAGTGCGCTGAATCTGCCGCAATCACTGCCACTCCCACACTTAACACGACCGGTGCAACCGATACCGCGCTGGCCACTGATGCTGTTGTTTGCACACTTTCCGTTGCTGCAAGCACACTGTGTTTACTTGCCTGACCGCTGTGTTGTATTGAATCGTCGGCCATTACGCCGCAACTCAGTGTCAGTATTGCTAAACCTGATATCAATCCATGTTTCATTTCCAGTTCCTCAGTAGTGACTGTGTATTCACAGTAGTCCGGAGAAGAACATTAATAAACTCAAATAATTGATGTAGACTATTTCAACACCAAAAGTATCACTTATTAATACTATGCAGCAGATTAAGCAACTCATCGGTACCCTGAAGCGCTGTTTGAAGCAGCGGGGTTTTACTTATAAATCTCTGGCGGAGCGCCTTGACCTGAGTGAGGCAAGCATTAAAAGATGTTTTGCACAGGAAGCCTTTACTCTGGAGAGACTGGCACAAATTTGCGATGTGATGGACCTGACCCTCAGTGAACTGTTCCAACTCAGCGAACGGGAACAGCCCGCCCTGTCCCAGTTAACTGAAGAACAGGAAAAAGAGTTACTGGCTAACCCGAAGCTTTTGCTTATGGCCGTGCTGGTAAGGGACGGATGGCAGTTTGACGATATCACCGGGCATTATGCGATAGACCCTTTGGAAGGTGTCAGGCTGCTGGCAAAGCTCGATAAACTCAGGCTGATAGAACTTTTACCCGGCAACCGCTACCGTCTGCGAATTGGCCAGAATTTCCGCTGGATCCCGGGAGGACCGTTAGCACAGTTTATGGAACAGGAAGTTATGGTGAAGTTCATGGCGCCGAAGCGGGGTGAACCCTGGCTGTTCAGGTTATACATCCGTGGCCGCTATTCAGAGGAATCCATCCGGATCATTGAAAAGCGCCTGAAGCAACTGTCAACGGAAGCGGCAGAATTAAACGATGCTGACTCATCTTTACCGGTTTCAGAACGAACGCATATTGGTATGTTGCTGGCGATGCGTCCCTGGGAACCCTCCCTGTTTGAAAAGATGCGCAGAGAGCAAAGCGAAGCGCAGCAGCAATAAATCGACCCGATGCTCACAATTTGCGCAAACGGACGGTTTGTGGCGATTCGCAGGCAGATATACGCCGCTTTCCCGATGACAGTTTCCGGAGGGTAAGGTATTCTTTATTTACCTCCCTGTTTGTTTCTCAAAGGATTTCCGTGGCAGAAGCACTCGAAAGCAAATCAGCACAAAGCCAGCTATGGGCTCTTAATGCGGCGTTAAATGACGGCCGTTTTGTTTCTGTGCGCAAAATGCTGCATGAGCTGCCACCCAGCGATGTTGCCCTGATTCTTGAGTCCAGCCCGACCCGAACCCGTGATGAACTTTGGGACCTCATAGACGGCGATTTTCACGGCGATATCTTAGAAGAACTGTCAGAAGATGTACGTAACGGTATTATCAGCAAGATGGTACCCGAAAAGGTTGTTGATGCCCTTGAAGAAATGGACACCGATGACCTGGCGGAAACTTTAAGCAGTCTGCCGGATGAAGTATTGCAGGACATTCTGCAGTCCATGGATACTCAGGACAGACACCGGGCAGAACAGGCACTGTCTTACGGTGAAGAAACCGCCGGTTTTATCATGAACACCGACACCATTACGTTGCGTCCTGACGTAACTGTTGATGTGGTATTGCGCTATCTCAGACTGAAAGGGGATCTACCGGAAAACACGGATACATTTTACGTGGTCAACCGCACGGATAATCTGGTTGGCATTGTGCCGGTAGCACGCCTGCTGACTGCGGATCCCGACGATAAAGTGTCAGAGGTGATGGATGATGATCCCGAAGCGATCCCTGTTAATATGCCTGATGGTGAGGTTGCCAGTCTGTTTGAACGTTACAACTGGTTGTCAGCCCCTGTTGTGGACGAAAAAAACCGCCTTGCCGGTCGTATTACCATTGATGACGTGGTCGACATTATCCGCGAGGATGCGGAGCACTCGATGATGAGTATGGCCGGTCTGGATGATGAAGAAGATACTTTCGCGCCGGTGTTACAATCTACCCAGCGCCGCTCCGTATGGCTGGCTGTGAATCTGGTCACCGCCCTCCTTGCCGCAGCGGTCAGCGACTTATTTGAAGCAACACTGAGCCAGATGGCCGTGCTTGCTATCCTGAATACCATCGTTCCCAGCATGGGTGGTGTAGCCGGTAATCAGACACTCACTCTGGTTATCCGTGGTATGGCACTGGGCCATGTCAATGGCAGCAACGCAAAGTGGCTGGTTAATAAAGAGCTGGCAATCGGCCTGTTAAACGGCGTGATGTGGGCAGTACTTATTGCTTCTGTAATAGGTCTGTGGAAGCAGGATCTTATGCTTGGCCTCGTTATCGCCTTCGCCATGCTCGTCAATATGATTGCCGCTGCGCTATCCGGTGCAACCTTACCCATGATCATGAAACGTCTGAAAATCGACCCTGCCCTGGCCGGCAGCGTTATTCTGACAACCATTACCGATGTAGTGGGTATCTTTGCCTTCCTGGGAACTGCGTCACTGCTTTTAACCTGAGCATATTCACGCCCCGGCAGCCACGTCTTAAAATGTGGCTGCCGGATATCTGTCAGCCGGCACATGATGCAGCCGGCGACTACTTACCGGCGGCCGGGGCGTAAAGCGGTATCCCACTCCCCTGACGGTTTCCAGCATAGCAGCCACGCTCTTATCTGCAGCCAGCTTACTTCGGAGCCGGTTAATGTGTGACACCACGGTATGTTCGTAGCAGTCGAGCTGATGACCCCACACTGTTTCCAGTAGCTGATTACGGCTGAATACCTGATTGGGATGACGGACAAAATGCGTAAGCAACATAAATTCCGTAGCGGTAAGCGGCAGAGTACTTTCGCCGATCCTTGCCTGATGGGATCTGATGTCCAGAGATAACCTGCCAGACTGCAAAAGATGGCAACCCGGCGTAGTTTCCTCATGTCCAGGACGATAGCGGCGAAGCTGCACTTTCACTCTTGCCTGTAAAACCCTGTCGTGGCACGACAACATCACCACATCGTCGGCGCCGAGTTCCAGCGCGAGGATATGGTCAGTTTCACTTTGAGATGCGGTAACAATAATGACAGGCAGCAGAGGGTATTGCCGGCGTATTTGACGGCAGACGTCCAGTCCGCAGCGGCCGGGCAATACAATATCCAGAACCACCAGACTAAACTGATTTGCCGCGATTGCCTCACAGGGGTCGCTAAGCGTTGTCACACACTGGTGTCCCAGTGCCTCCAGACACTTGCGGATCCGCTGTGACTGAGCCTGATCATGCTGAGTTAACAAAATCATCTTCCCTCCGGCTGTTTTCATATGCAATGACTCGCATAGAAACAGACCGGAGGTGCCTGTATTTTATTCCATCCGGGTGATAATTAATTTCATCACCGGATTGTCAAAACGGTGTTCTGAACCGAGAACAGAGTCTGTCAGTCCACCCTCTGCACTGACAACGCCGCCATGAAATGTGACAGCATCAAGGGCCTCTCTGCCGTCGCTGACACCTTCCCCGCCATCTGCCGGACCAGGTATAGTGCCCGCCGACTCCGTATTTTCTTCTGTACCCGCATCGTAGACATGGGGAAACATGGTAAGCGTGTCATTTGTCACCAGCGCAGATAAATCCAACCCGGTTATTCCTGTGAATCCGTCATTGGTATTTACCAGCATAGTGACCACACTCAACAAAGCAGAATCACTGGCTTCCATGGTAAGCATAAAGGTTTCGCTGCTTCCGGGCATCAATGGCTCAGTACCGGCTTCTGCAACCAGCGTCTCGTCCTGTGCTGTCAGTGCACTGCTGTCTCCTCCTTCAGCAAGCATGGCTAGCCCGTCCGATGCAGCGCTGCCGGTTTGCCACAGAGTCACAGAGTCACTGGCAATCACCGCGACCGGCGAGAATGGTTGTGCAGCTGTCAGATTGGTTACGGTTATTTCATAAGTCCGCATTTCAGGTGCCGGGGGTTCAACGATGGTTTCATCATCGTCATCTGAACACGCCGCCAGGGTGAATAAAGCGACGGTCAGTGCGCTGAGGCGAATTATCCGTTGATTCATCATATCCACTCCTATTCACTTACCGTAACAACCACTCTGGCTACGGGATTGAGCCAGCGCTGTACCGTGTTTTGAACATCACTCATACCACCGCTGAGCATATCGTCTCCCAGATTGCCGGGATGGATATGAACGGTCGCATTGGTGATAGTGGCATTCACCCCGGTGCCGTCCGTACCGACTAACGCTTCCAGAGGAGGAGGAACCGGCATACCTGCTTCACCGGGTACGCCGCTCCCGCGAACTTCATCATTGGCCTCGGTACCGGCATCATAGGCATTTAAGTAAATCATGTAGGTGCCGGGAGTTTCCGGTATGGTCCAGCTGTCTAAACCGACAAAGCCATCATTGGTGGGCAACAACATGGCTACCAGACTCAGTTGGGTATTGCCGTCAGTGGTGGTCAGCATGGCAGATGTGGTCATTGCCGGCATAAGTAATCCGCCAGCGGGATTACTGACCATATCAGCAGATGCTCCGGCAGCCATTGTTTCCAGCCCTGAGATATCACCGCCTTCCGCCATAGCCTGCAATTCTGTGCTTGCTGTTTCACCGGTCACGAACAGATGGGTGTCGCTACTGTGTGCTGCTATGAATAAAGGTGTGAATGCGATACCCCGGGTGAGGTTTTCCAATGATATTTCTACTTCAGCGGCGCTTAAAGTAAATGCCGGCAGGGTGGCCATGCAGAGGGTTGTGTAGCGAAGGGTTCTGTTTGCCATGATAAAGCTCTCTGTTGTTGTATGGAGCATTTATCCTGGCGCAGGATCCTCCCGGTTTGCTCACGGCCAGATCACAACAGCAGCACTTTTAAGAAACAGTATTAAACAGAATTAAAAAATCCGGCGCGCAGGCCGGATTTTTTTATTTAATGATTTTCAGCGTAGGTTTGCCTTTCTTCGGCGGCACCGGTGCGTTCTCAGAATCGCCATCGGTAACGTCGGAAGACGGTCCGTTCAGCGTGTCAGTATCGTCACCGCTCAACTGTTCAGGCGCCTGCATTTCATCTTCAACAGCAAAAACAGTTCCTGCGCCATTCTCACGGGCATAGATTGCCAGTACAGCATGACAAGGCATATAGATCTGGCGGGGTTGCCCACCAAAACGAGCCTGAAACGAAATAGCGTCCAGATCCAGCGAGAAGTTAACGCACGCAGAGGGAGAAACATTAAGCACGATCTGGCCGTCTTTAATGAATTCCTGCGGAACATCAACACGCTCCACCGTGGCATCTACTACAATGTAGGGCGTTAACTGGTTGTCTACAATCCATTCGTAAAATGCACGCAGCAAATACGGCTGATTGGATGTCATTTTACTCATAACGGATTATGAATTTCGCGTTCCTGATCAGTCAGAGAAGCTTTGAAAGAACTGCGTGAGAAAATGCGGTTCATGTATGCATTCACTTCTTTACTGCCATTACCGGTCAGGGTGATCCCCAACGCAGGTAAGCGCCACAACAGCGGTGCCAGGTAGCAATCAACCAGGCTGAACTCTTCACTCATGAAGAATGGCATTTCAGCAAAAATAGGACCTAATGAAAGTAACGCTTCACGTAATTCGTTACGGGCAGCTTCTACATCACCTTCATTACGGAAAATACGTGCAGCCAGAGAATACCAGTCCTGTTCGATACGGTGCATCATCAGGCGGCTCTGACCACGGGAAACAGGGTATACCGGCATCAATGGAGGATGAGGGAAACGCTCATCTAAGTATTCCATGATGATATGGGATTTATATAACACTAACTCTCTGTCAACGAGGGTTGGCACAGTACCGTAGGGGTTCAGATCAATCAGATCCTCAGGCAGGTTAGTTGGATCAGTGTAGCTAATTTCAACACCCACACCTTTTTCCGCCAAAACAATACGAACCTGGTGACTATATATGTCAATAGTATCTGAGAACAACGTCATGATTGAACGCTTATTCGCGGCTACGGCCATTCATTTTCCTCCGTCGAGAGTGTTACCTTGCCCGGCCGTATTGCGACCAGAAACAAATGCTAAAAAAGGGGGCGGAATGCCCCCTTGCGTATTATACACAAATTAACAGAAATTAGTGCACTTCCTTCCAGTATTCTTTCTTCAGTAAGAAAACGAAGATGAACAGCACAATAATGAACACCAGTACCCACTTTCCGATAGCTTCGGATTGCAGGCGGAACGGTTCGCCACTGTATGCAAGGAAGTTAACCAGGTCGGCAATCGCCTGATCATACTCTTCTGTGCTCAGCGCACCGTCACCATCGGTTTTAATACCCACAAACTGCTCTTTCATTTCACCGTCAACCATGGTTTCTTCATGGGTTAAACGGGGTGTGCCCTGAAGCGGCTGAAGGACATGTGGCATACCTACATCTTTGAATACCACATTGTTCACACCAAACGGACGGCTTTCATCAACATAAAAGCTGCGCAGGTAAGTATAAATCCAGTCGGAGCCTCTCACGCGGTTCACCAGCGTCAGGTCAGGCGGCGCCGCACCAAACCAGGTAGCTGCAGCTTCTTCAGGCATTGAGCGGGTGATGTAATCCGTCACCTTCTCACCGGTAAATTGCAGGTTTTCCTGACCAATCTCATCAGGAATACCTAAATCGGTGAAGGTACGCTGATAGCGCTGGTATTGCATAGAGTGGCAACCCAGGCAGTAATTCATAAAGATTTTGGCACCGCGCTGTAACGACGCTTTATCGGTTAAATCAACTGGCGCTTTGTCCAGATGGACATTTCCGCTGGCAGCCATCGCCATACCCGGTACGAGTAATGCCAGTAACAACATTAGTTTTCTCATTTCGGGATCCTCGCTGGTACAGGCTTCGTCGTTTCATTTTTACTGTATAAGAACAGTGCCACGAAGAAACCAAAATACAACACGGTAGCCACCTGAGAAGCAATGATTTTCCAGTTTTCCTGTGGTGTACCGCCCAGGTAACCCAGGAATACGAATACCGCAGCGAAAAGCAGCAAGTTGACTTTGTGCAGGCCACAGCGGTAACGCCATGACTTCACCCGTCCACGGTCAAGCCACGGCAGTGCAAACAGGGCCGCGATGGCACCAAACATAGCAATAACACCAAACAGCTTATCCGGTACCGCTTTGAGGATGGCGTAGAAAGGTGTGAAGTACCACACAGGGAAAATATGCTCCGGCGTCTTCAACGGGTTAGCAATTTCAAAGTTTGGATGTTCAAGGAACTTACCCCCCATTTCCGGCGCAAAGAACATGATGTAACAGAATACGAAAAGGAAGATACTGAACGCCACTAAATCCTTAAGCACGATGTGCGGGAAGAAGGGCACCACATCATCAGCGATGTCGTATTTACTGGTGTAGTACTCGTGGATTTCGTATTTCGTCTTTTCACTTTCAGGCAGAGAACCCTTCTTGTGTTTGATGGCCACGCCGTCAGGGTTATTAGAGCCCACTTCGTGCAATGCAATGATATGCAGGAACACAAGAATGACGATAACCAGTGGCAGGGCGATAACGTGCAGGGCAAAGAAGCGGTTCAGCGTAGCACCGGAAATAACATAATCGCCCTGAATCCAGATGACCAGGTCAGGACCAATCACCGGAATCGCACCGAACAGAGACACGATAACCTGTGCTCCCCAGTATGACATTTGTCCCCAGGGAAGTACGTAGCCCATAAAGGCTTCAGCCATTAACGCGAGGTAGATAAACATACCGAAAACCCACAGCAACTCCCGGGGTTTCTGATAGGAGCCGTAAATCATGCCGCGGAACATGTGCATATACACCACAATAAAGAACGCAGACGCGCCGGTACTGTGCATATAACGGATGATCCAGCCGAAATCGACTTCTCGCATGATGTACTCGACAGAGAAGAAAGCCCCTTCCGCCGTCGGGTTAAAGTTCATGGTTAACCAGATACCGGTTACGATTTGGTTGACGAGCACGATGGTGGCCAGAAAACCAAATACGTACCAGAAGTTCATATTACGGGGGGCGGGATATTGAATGGCGTGCATATTTGCCACACGCATCATCGGGATACGCTCTTCAATCCAGTTTAAAAAAGCATTCATGATTAAACTGCCTCCGCTTCTGAACCAATGATAACGGTGGTGTCGTTAACATACTGATAAGGCGGAACCACCAGGTTAAGTGGTGCAGGTACGCCCTGAAATACACGACCGGCCATATCAAATTTGGAACCGTGACAAGGACAGAAAAATCCGCTGGGTACACCTTCTACCGCTTCTTCGAAAGCACCGTCTTTCAAGTATTGCGGAGAGCAGCCAAGGTGAGTACAGATACCTACCAGAATGAGGTATTCCTCTTTCAGAGAACGGTAACGGTTTTTAGCAAATGCAGGTTGCTGCTCTGTTTCAGACTCAGGGTCGCGAAGACTGTCTTCATGAGTAGCCAGCTCTTCCAGCACTTCCGGGGTACGGCGTACAATCCAGACCGGTTTGCTTCGCCACATAACACGAATTAACTGTCCCGGCTCAATCGCACTGATGTCTACCTCAACATCTGCGCCGGCGGCTTTGGCTTTCGCACTCGGGTTCCAGGAAGTAACAAAAGGTACCGCTGCACCTGCAACACCAACAGCACCAACCACCGAAGTTGCTACCGTTAGAAAACGGCGGCGGGTGTTGTCCGGTTGGCTTCCGTTGAGTGCAGAGTCTTTTGCATCTACTGATACGTTACTCATCCACAATTCTCCAGATTTGGATTTTGATACCGGAGCAACTTTTTAACATTAAAGTTACGTACCGGTATCAGTCGGCCTGTCTTGATTTGCACTGTCAGCGCCCGTCTGCTGTGAGCGTCACGATGCTTTATAATTATTTCGACCAAAGATGATAAGTGAAAAGCCCTTATTGTTACAAGGTTTTATCAACGATTAAAAAACGATAACCTGCGCTTAATCAAAGACCTTTTAAAAATTTAATGATTCCTGTCCTGTTATTATCATTGTAGTGACATGATGTATGGTGATTGTCACACAATGATGAAACCCGAACGGATTGCCGTTCAATTTCAATAATAAGCCGGAACAGGAGTCAAATCTTCAGCCGGACTTCAGTATAGTCTATCAGTTCCGGAAAACCGTTTTTCCGGCGGGAATTTAATAATAATTAAACCTTAGCCCCGAAATGCACAATTAACCGGTTAATTAAAGCAAGGAGCGTCACTAATATCATGAGAACACTCAGTAAAATTCTCTGGGTTACCCTGCCCTTTTGCACATACTTCACTTTTGCTGCGCAAGATGACACAACGTTTGTTAAAAACGCCATTGCTGATCATCAATCTCAAATGGAGAACATTTCAGACTCGTTGTGGAACTGGGCCGAAGTTGGCTATAAAGAAACACAAAGCTCAGCATTAATGCAGACTGTCCTCCGTGAGCACGGCTTTAACGTTGAAGCCGGTGTGGCTGGTATGCCTACCGCTTTCGTAGCCACCTGGGGTCGCGATGGTCCGGTCATCAGCATGCTGGCAGAAATGGATGCTCTGCCCGGACTGTCTCAACAGGCGATTCCTGAGAAAAAACCACAAAGCGGCATGCACAACGGTCATGCCTGCGGCCACCACCTGTTTGCCGGTGGTTCGGTGGGAGCTGCGCTGGTTGTAAAGGACTGGCTGGAAGCCACCGGTACCGCTGGCCAAATCCGCGTGTATGGTACGCCTGCGGAAGAAGGTGGTTCCGGAAAGGTGTATATGGCACGTGAAGGTTTGTTTGATGCTGTAGATGTGGCACTTCACTGGCATCCGGGAGACGGAAACTCTGCCGAAGCTTCTTCCACTCTTGCCAACAAGAGTGCAAAGTTCCGCTTCCGTGGTATTGCGGCTCACGCTGCGGCTGCGCCGGAACGGGGTCGCTCCGCGCTGGATGCAGTAGAAGCAATGAATATGATGGTGAACATGATGCGTGAACATGTACCTGACCGCACCCGCATCCACTACGTGATCACAAATGGTGGTGCCGCTCCGAACATCGTGCCCGATTTTGCTGAAGTCTATTACTATGTGCGCTCCCCCGAACCTGAAGTGGTGCTGTCTTTATGGGAACGTCTGGAGAAAATAGCAGAAGCCGCAGCACTGGGAACGGAAACAGAAATGGAAGAGGAAGTCGTTGGCGGCACATGGAACATTCTGCCTAATCTGACGCTGGCCCGCCAGATGGATAACAGTATGCACGCATTCGGCGGGATCAGTTACAGCGCTGAAGAAGAGAACTTCGCAGATAAAATTCGTCCGTCACTGGGTAAACCGGCCATGAAAGCGAAAGGCCAGCAAAGTGAGGTTGCTGAGTTTTCAGAGGATATCCCAGTCTGGTCTGCATCAACAGATGTGGGTGATGTAAGCTGGCAGGTACCTACAGCCGGATTGCGTGCAGCAACCTGGGTTCCGGGTACACCACCCCACAGCTGGCAGGCGGTTGCTGCCGGAGGCATGTCCATCGGTAAGAAAGGTATGACGCTTGCGGCCAGCACACTGGCTCTCACTGCGATAAAATTATTCGAACAACCTGCGGTCATTGAAGAAGCAAAAGCAGAATTCGACCGTCGTGCATCAGACGTGGAATATGAAGCTCTGCTGGGTGATCGTAAGCCGGCGCTGAATTACCGCGATTAGCGCGACTAATCAGAGTATTTCCGGTGTTTCAGCGTGCAGCAGAAACACCGGACAAAATTGTCAGTAAATAAAATACAGGCATAAAAAAACCCGGTCGATGACCGGGATTTTGATAACAGTAGTAAGCGAATTAACGCTTGGAGAACTGTGGCTTCTTACGTGCTTTGTGCAGACCAACTTTCTTACGTTCAACGCGACGAGCGTCACGAGTAACAAAGCCAGCTTTGCGCAGTGCAGGACGTAACGCTTCATCATACTCCATCAGAGCACGAGTCAAACCGTGACGAATTGCACCAGCCTGACCGTTTGAACCGCCACCTTTTACAGTAACGTAAACGTCAAACTTCTCAGTCATTTCTACCAGCTCAAGAGGCTGACGAACAACCATGCACTCAGTCTCACGACCAAAGTACGTATCCAGCGCGCGTTGGTTAACTACGATGCTGCCTGTACCCGGACGCAGGAACACACGAGCAGTAGAACTTTTGCGGCGGCCTGTGCCGTAGTATTGAGTATCTGCCATGTCAAATGCTCCTTAGATGTCCAAAACTTGTGGTTGCTGAGCTGCGTGCTTGTGTTCTGCACCAGCGTAAACTTTCATTTTACGGAACATTTCACGACCCAGAGGGCCTTTTGGTAACATTCCTTTAACTGCTTTCTCAATAACCATTTCTGGCTTGTGAGCGATCAGCTTTTCAAAGTTTGTCTCTTTCAGACCACCAGGGTAACCAGTGTGCGCGTAGTACATTTTGCCCTTCGCTTTATTACCGGTTACAGTCACTTTCTCTGCATTGATAACAACGATGTAATCGCCAGTATCAACGTGAGGAGTGTACTCAGCTTTATGCTTACCACGCAGACGGCGTGCAATTTCAGTCGCAAGACGACCTAAAGTTTTGTCAGTGGCATCTACCACGTACCAGTCACGTTGTACCGTTTCTGGTTTAGCAACAAAAGTTTTCATTTCAAAATCACCCGAAAAATTCTTCGTTACAGATTACCGGAACAGCCGGAAATCTAATTAAAATCAATGACCGGACCCCTTCGAGCCCATTGATTCTTCCACCTTCCCAAAGGTGGGTGTAACTGGGCAGGGCGCGAATTATACAGGATTTGAATAAAAAGCGAACCCCTGACGGGAAATTTCTGACAATTAAATAAAAAATTGGCATTGCTCAATTATTAAGCTAGATTAAATAGTGTTTACGCACACATCCGGCAGACAACAAACTTTGCTTATAAAAATACGATATATCTGCCAGAGGCTGCTTCTGTGCATTACTCTACTGTGCTCTTTCATGTGCAGCGCTCCCGCGTTGTCTCAAACTTATACCTTTACTCAATCCTTCGCCGGCCCGACCTACGGCGTGTACCATATAGATGTGCTGCGCGCGGCACTGCGCGTCACTGAAAAAGACTACGGTGCTGTGACCCTTGAGAGACATCCTTTCCCCATGCCGCAGGGGCGACAAATTCTCACGCTGCTTCGGGGTGAAAGCGACATCATGTGGAGTGTGACCACTGATGAACTTGAACAACAACTACTGCCGGTAAGGTTCCCTTTACTGCAAGGGTTAGGCGGTCACCGTATTTTCGTAATCAATAAAAATAAGCAAAATGCCTTTGGCCCGGGACAGACCCTTGATGGTATTAAGTTGATGACATCGGTTCAGGGGAGTGACTGGCCGGACACCAAAATTTTGCAGTATCACGATTTTACAGTTGCCAGTATCAGTTGGAGTGACTGGTACACCACCATGTACCGCAGTCTCGAAGAAGGGATCATCGATTATTTTCCCCGTAATGTGGTGGAGGTATACAGAGATTTGTCCTATCACAACAGCGATAAGCTGACTATCGAGCAGAATCATCTGATCATTTACCCCAGCTACGAATATTTTTTTGTCGCCCCCCATGCGCCCGAATTACAACAAAGATTGCAGGACGGACTGACAAGGCTGTTGAAATCCGGAGAACTGGCGACAATATTTAACCGCTATCCTGAGCACCGCAAAGCATGGGACATGGTAAAAAAGGGGAAGCGGGTTGTGCATCTGCTGGAATCAAATGTGTTGTCATACTCTTTTGAAAACCCCGACTGGATTGAAGCACCTTATGAGTTACTTAACGAGATCTCTGCTTTGCAAGCTCAGCCGCTTTAGCTTTTACCCAAAACGCTTCTAAAGACGGTAAGTCGTAATCCCCTAACGCCCGGCCTTCTTCATTGGCCAGCGCAACCACGTGTTCGAACCTCTGGCGGAATTTTTCACTGGCTTCACGCAGCGCCTGATCGGCATCAATATCCATATGGCGGGCTAAATTGACGATGGCGAACAAAGCATCGCCAATTTCTTCCTGAAGCCGGACTTTGTCCACCGGGCTTGCATCCAGTTCCTGCTGAACTTCATCGACTTCTTCTTTTATTTTATCCAGCACCGGCTGTGTTTCATGCCAGTCAAAGCCCACGTCCCGACAGCGCTGCTGCAAGGCCTGCGCATATTTTAGCGCAGGCAATGCGGGATCGGTGGCTTTGAAGAACGCCTCAGCGTTACCGTTAACCGGTTTTACGTTTGACATCAACCACACCTTTTAACTGCAACAGCCGGGTCATCACTTTTGATAAAACCTGACGGTCCGGCACTTCTACCGAAATAGAAATCATCGCCGTCTGGCGGGTTTTATCACTCAGACTGTTAACACCAAGCAGTGCCACACTCTCGTTTGCCAGTACAGTAGTGATATCTCTGAGCAGACCGGTCCTGTCTGAACAGAAAATATCGATACCGGTTTCAAAACCCACATTTAACTGTGTCGACCAGCTGACTTCGATTTGCCTTTCAGGATGTTGTTCTAACAAATGCTGCAACTGATCGCAGTTTTCTTTGTGCACACTGACACCCCGGCCCTGCGTGATATAACCCATAATGGATTCACCGGGTACAGGTTTACAGCAGTTCGCCAGCTGACTCATCAGGTGACCAACCCCTTCAATGACTACCGTATCCTGCTTGCCTTTAGAGCCGGCATTCTTGCGGGTTTTCACCTTCGGACTGATTTCCGGCTCTTCTGCCGGCTCCGGCTCCAGCAGATGCTGAATATGATTCACCACCGTCATCACACGGATGTCACCCACACCGATGGCGGCGTAGAGATCGTCCACGTGCTGGAGATTGTACTTCTCACACGCTTCGGCAGGAACTTTCACCGGCAAGTGGGCACGGGATAATTCCCGTTCCAGCATTTCCTTTCCGGCCAGCAGGTTTTTCTCTTTATCCTGCTTTTTAAAGAACGAGTGAATAGTCGCTCTGGCTCTGGATGAGTGCACATAGCCAAGCCCGGGATGCATCCAGTCACGGCTCGGGTTGAGCTCTTTACCGGTATGAATTTCTACCTGGTCTCCGCTTTGCAACTGGTAGGTAAATGGCACAATACGCCCGTTTACTTTAGCGCCGATACACCGGTGACCGACGTTACTGTGAATGTAATAGGCAAAATCCAGCGGCGTTGCGCCCTGTGGCAGGTCGACAACATCCCCTTTAGGGGTAAACACATACACACGGTCATCGAATACCTGACTACGTAATTCTTCGACCAGGTCGCCGCTCTCCGCCACTTCTTCCTGCCAGGCAAGAATGCGGCGCAGCCAGTTAATGCGTTCATCGTAACCGGATGCCTTTCCGGTAGACCCTTCTTTATATTTCCAGTGGGCTGCCACACCCAGTTCTGCATCCTGATGCATTTGCTGAGTACGGATTTGAATTTCAACGGGCTTGCCTTCCGGCCCCACAATGACCGTATGGATAGACTGGTATCCATTCGGTTTTGGTGTGGCGATATAGTCGTCAAACTCTTTGGGAATATGTTTATAGTTTGCGTGAACGGTACCCAATGCGGCATAACAATCCTGCAACCGTTCAGCAATGATGCGTACCGCACGAATATCAAAAAGCTGCTCAAAAGTAAGGTGCTTTTTCTGCATCTTTTTCCAGATGCTGTAGATATGCTTAGGGCGGCCGTAGACTTCCGCTTTGATGTGCTCGTTATCCACCAGTGCCTGTAAGTCAAACACGACATTCTGAATGTAGGTTGCCCGCTCCTTGCGCTTACCATCGAGCTGTTGAGCAATATCTTTATAAGTTTTCGGATGCAGGTAGCGGAAAGCCAGGTCTTCCAGCTCCCACTTTAACTGACCGATACCCAGACGGTTTGCCAGCGGCGCATAAATCGTCGCACACTCTCTGGCAACCAGCACCCGGGTCTCTTCGTCGGCTTTTTTAACCTGTTGCAGTGCACAAATCCGTTCAGCCATCTTAATTACCACGGCGCGGACATCTTCCACCATAGCAAGTAACATCCGGCGGATGCTGTCGATATGTTGTTCGTCAGGAACAGACAGGGAAGATTCGTTCCGGCGGCGGCTGTGCAGAGTTTTGATAGCGTCCATGCGGCGGACACCATTGATCAGATCGCTGATCTCTTCACCAAATTCCGCCAGCACGTCAGTATCGGTGAGATTATGCTTTTCACAATACGGGTACACCAGTGCCGCCTGCAGCGTGGCATCATCCATGTTCAGCTGATGCAGAATTTCCACCATTTCCTGCCCGACCAGCAGACGGTCAGGCATATGGGACACTGCTTTTAATTTTTCTTTTGTAGTATCACTTAACGACAGACTATTTAACCAGGCTTCAAATGAGGGTCTGTCAGGCTCATGTACTTTTCGTGTTGATACCATAAAACATCAACTCGCTTATGCTTTGTTCTTGTGGTCCGTTAATAACATCATGACTTCCAGATGTCGGGTATGGGGAAACATTTCAATGAGCCCCACGCGCTCGATTGCATACCCGGACGCCAGAAGGCACTGCGCATCTCTTGTCAGAGTACCCGGATTGCAAGAAACATACAAAATTGATTTTACCCGTTGTCGTGTCAGGATTTCACATACGGCATACGCGCCTTCCCGCGAGGGATCCAGCAACAGTTTATCAACACCGCCGCTCAGAGCCTGAGCTACCACCTGTTCATCAGACAAATCCAGATGTAACCAGTTCACATTGTCTACGCCCTGTTTTGACGCATTTTCTTTAGCCCGCTGCACCATTTCAGCCACGCCCTCAACGGCCTGCACCTGTGCTCCCCGTTTTGCCAGCGACAGGGAAAAGTTACCCAGCCCGCTGAACCAGTCGGCAATTTTTTCACCGGGCTGCGGATTCAACCACTCCATGGCCTGTGCCACCATCATAGCGTTAACCGGCCCGTTTACCTGAACAAAATCATCTGCCGCCGGAGACAAACTCAATCCGGGTTCTGTGGTGCAATACAGCTCCGCTTCTTTATGCAATGTAAGCGTGCCTTCCTGTCCTTCCACGGTCATGTTTACTTTATGCTCAACAGCAAATGCTATCAGTGCATCGCCGAATGCCGGGGACATGGGTTTAGTCAGCCGCACAGAAACAGCATTCACATTATCGCCGGCAAGTAAGGTGACATGGCCCACATGTTTACGGGCAGAGTGACCCGACAGAAGTGCTTTTAAAGGCGCGATCAGCGCAGATAATCCGGGTTGCAGTACAGGGCACAGGTCAACATCCACCACCTGCTTACCCTGCTCTTCCCGGTAACCTAACTTAAACTGTTTGTCATTTCGTGCGTCTGTGGCGAGCCGGGCCTTCCGGCGATAACCTCGACGTTCTCCGGTAACCGCTGCGGTCCAGGGAATGTGATCTAACCCAAACTGTAATTTCCACCAGCTATCCAGCGCTTCCTGACGATATGTGAGTGCCGCACCGGCATCTGCATGTTGCAACTGGCAACCGCCACATCGATCAGCGAGGTCGCAAAAGGGTGTTACCCGATGAGGACTGGACGTGAGGATTTTTTTTACCGACGCTCTTGCGAAGCGCTTTTGTTGTTGTGTAACCAGCACATCAACTTTTTCGCCGGGCAGCGCACCATCTACAAACAGTACTGGTTTGCTGTCGTTACACACACCTTGTCCAGTCATGTCCCAACGTTGAACGGTGACTGTTTTACCGGTTTGTGTTTTTTTCGACGACTTTGCCGGCTTATAGAAACTGACCATAATTATGATTCTAAAATAACAGTAGCAGTAGCGTAATGCTGCTCATCAGAAATGGAGACATGACTGCGAACAACGCCCTTTTCTTTACAGCGTTTTGCAAATTCATCACTAAAGGTCAGAAAAGGGGCGCCGGACTCATTGTTACTCACACAGATATGATGCCAGCTGATCCCCCGGCCAATCCCCGTGCCCAATGCTTTGACCGCTGCCTCTTTCACCGCGAACCGCTTAGCCAGATATCTTGCCGGTTCAGGGCTCGCTCCGAAGATAACCATTTCCTGCTCAGTAAGTACACGGCTGGCTATCCGCGCTGAACGGGACAGAGCGTCTTCTATACGGGCAATTTCGACAATGTCCGTGCCCATTCCCACAATGGCCATGCTCAGCCTGCTTTTCCTGCACGGGTTTCCTGCATCAGCGCACGCATATCAGCGACGGCTTTTGCCAGACCATCAAACGCCGCACGGGCAATAATGGCGTGACCGATATTCAGCTCAATGATTTCAGGAATGGCGGCGACAGGCTTCACGTTATGGTAGTGCAGGCCGTGACCGGCGTTAACTTTCAGGCCTTTTTTAGCGGCATAGTGAATACCTTTTTTAAGCCGTGCCAGTTCCACTTCCTGTTCACGCTCATTTTTTGCTTCAGCATACTGACCGGTGTGAATTTCGATATAAGGCGCACCACATTCAATGGCCGCATCAATTTGCTTCTCATCTGCATCAATAAACAGGGAAACCTGAATACCCGCTTCACCCAGCACGGTACAAGCGTTTTTCACTGCCTCAAAATTACCGGCGACATCCAGACCACCTTCTGTGGTCAGCTCTTCACGCTTTTCCGGCACCAGACAGCAAAAAGCAGGCTGTGTTTTCAACGCTATCTGCAGCATTTCGTCTGTCACTGCCATTTCCAGATTCAGACGGGTGTTGATCGTTTGTGCCAATAAATCCACGTCACGATCTTTAATATGACGGCGATCTTCCCGTAAATGCACAGTGATCCCATCGGCGCCTGCCCGCTCTGCCACATCAGCGGCATGTACAGGATCGGGATAATTCGTACCCCGTGCGTTTCGCAGCGTGGCAATATGGTCAATGTTAACGCCCAGTAAGATGTCGTTCATGGATAGATAACCCTGGCAATAAAGTGTGAAGATTGTAGCAAAGAAGTTCCCCGCTGACTCAGGAAAATAGGCGTCAGCCACCGCTTAAGCGCGAAATAATTCTCTGCTTTTTAACGGTTTACCGCCCAGCAATTGATGCAGTGCCTGGCGGTTGATCAGTTTCGCAGCCCGTCGCGACAACGCAGTCCATTCACCGTTTCCTAATTCGATAAGCGCCGTTCCCGGCAACCGGTGTTTATGTCCGGGCTGATGACAGGCCACAAACCCCTGTTCCGGCGAATACAAATACCAGCCATCAGGTTCAATGGCTTCACCGCTCAGCCCGTCAGTAAACCAGTCCGCGAGCATACCCATTTCTTCTAACAGAGAAAACTCAAACTCACGTAATGTTTTTTCAATATCAGGTTGAACGATAAGGGAATTCAGGGCGTGCTCATATTGTGCATACACTGTATCACTGGCGAGGCCAGCCGGCATGATACGGTTAAGTATTTCATTTAAATACATGGCACAAAACAAATCGTTCCCTGCCAGCATGGGCACCGGCCCGCCACTTTCAATTTGTCTGAGGTTTTTAAGATCGGTTTTTCCGCTGAGCTGGATGCGCACTTTACGGAAGGGTTGCAACAGGCTTTTACGCTCATTCTTGCTGCTTCTCACGCCTTTCGCTACCGCGCTGACCTTACCGGTTTGCAAGGAAAAGAAATCGACAATATAAGACGTTTCCCGGTACGGACGGCGGTGGAGCACATAAGCATCTGACCAGTCTGGCTGACTCATCTGTGGGTTAACTCCGCTTGATCCGGACCACTTTCATTGTTTCAAAAGGGATACCCGCCACTTCCTCCTGCTGACGGTAATAGGTCAGGTTGACCCTGGCCCCTTTGAGTGACTGATACTGTTGTTTACGCCGGAAAATAAAGGGTACGTCCACGCCTTCGAGCATCAACGTATGACGCACCCACTCGCCTTCTTCACGCTGAACGTGAGACACGACTTTACAGTTTTCACTGTGGGTCAGCGCCTGGTGCTTCTCTGTGAGTGCTTTACCGTCATTCACCGGGTACGATCTCTTCAATAAGCAGTTGAACTGATTCCCGTCCCCGGAAGGTGTTTATATCGAGCTGATACACCACCTGTGCGCGCAAGATCCCGGCATTTGGCCATACTGTGGTGTCTATACCAAATGCAATGCCGTCTACTTCTTCGCCGTTTGCCTTACGGAATACCAGCTTAAGGTGATTTTTGTTTTCGCCTACCATGCGTTGATCAACAATATCCAGCACACCGTCAAATTTAGGGGCATCAAAGCCCTGACCGAACGGACCGGCCTGACGCAGGGCATGGGCCAGGCTTAAATCTATTTCGTCAGCAGCCAGCTCACCATCAGACAGTATTTTTCTTTCGCAATCAATATTAGCCAGATGACGCAGGGTGACATGATGAAACGCCTTTTCAAACTGAGCCAGCGCATCTGTTGCCAGGCTTAAACCCGCCGCCATAGCATGGCCGCCAAACTTGTCGATCACACCCGGCCAGCCGGTATTCACTTCATCGAGAATATCACGGATATGCAAACCGGGAATGGAGCGCGCAGAGCCTTTAATGGTGTTGTCGTCCTGGTTGGCAAAGACAATAACCGGCCGGTGATGCTTTTCTTTTAAGCGCCCGGCCACAATGCCAATGACGCCCTGATGGAAATGGGGCTGGTACATCACCAGTGCAGGAGGCAGGTCCTCGCCCACAGAAACAGAAGCCAGTGCCGCTTCGGCCTCTTCTTTCATTTCGGTTTCTATGGCCCGCCGTTGTAGATTCAGACGGTCGAGCTCTGCTGCCATATGGCGTGCCTGCAACGGATCATCGCAAAGTAAACACTCTATTCCCAGCGCCATATCGTCCAGCCGTCCTGCTGCGTTCAGCCTGGGCCCGATAACAAATCCCAGATCGGTACTGGTGAGGTAAGCCAGCGGCTTATTGCGGTTAGCAATTTCGAACAGAGCCTGAATGCCCGGCCGGCAATGTCCGCTGCGAATGCGTTGCAGGCCCTGATACACCAGAACACGGTTGTTCTTATCCAGCGCAACAACATCGGCAACGGTGCCTACTGCAACGATATCCAGAAGCGTCGCCAGGTTAGGCGGCTGTTTGCCTTCAAACCAGCCTTGTTGCTGTAACGCTGCCCGTAAAGACAGCATCAGATAAAAGGCTACACCAACGCCGGCCAGATTCTTTGAAGGAAATTCACAGCCCGGCTGGTTGGGATTCACAATCGCATCGGCATCAGGCAGCGTGTTTCCCGGCAAATGATGGTCCGTCACGATAACAGTGAGTCCCAGCGCTTTCGCCCTCTTCACACCGGCAAGGCAGGCAATACCATTATCAACGGTTAGTAAGATATCGGTACCCTGCTCATACGCGACATCAACAATCTGCTCACTGAGGCCGTAGCCGAAGTCAAACCGGTTAGGCACAAGATAGTTCACCTGCTGCAAGCCTAACTGGCGCAGCGCCAGTACACAAACAGCGGTGGAAGTTGCACCGTCGGCATCGAAGTCACCGATAATTGTGACCCGCTTTTGCATTTTGATAGCATCAACCAGGCAAGCCGACGCAGCGTCGATGCCTTTAAGCAGGTTGTAATGGGAGAGTTGTTTTACGGCGTTATCCAGCTCGTCAATATTCCGGATAGCGCGGCCGCGGTACACCCTGTCAAGTACAGGGTGCAGTTGTGTACTCAAACGGGAGTCAGAGCAAAGCTCCCGTCTCACAATGGGTAACGACATATTATTCAGTTTGTGCGATTTCTTGGATCAGGACGTCTGCAGGCTTATAACCCGGCAACATGGTACCGTTGTCAAAAATGATGGCAGGCGTACCACGGATCCCCAGTTTACGGCCGGCAACAAATTGTTCGGCGACAGTGTTATCGCAATCTTCTTTTGCAAAGGTCGGGTTAGCAATTGATTTCGCACGGGTCAACGCTTCCTGCGGATTCTTTGCGCACCAGATAGAAACCATGTTTTCATAGTTTTCTGTACCCAGTCCGGCACGGGGCCAGGCAAGATAACGTACAGTGATACCGGCCTCATTTAACTCATCTACTTCACGGTGTAACTTCTTACAATAGCCGCAGGTGTAGTCGGTAAACACTGTCATCACGTGTTTTTCGTTTTCAGCTTTAAATTCGATGCCCTGATCAGCGAACGGTGCAATGGCATCAAGACGAACCTGACCCAGCGCAACTTCGGTAAGATCTTTCATACCCGCGTTCACATCGTACATGTGACCGAACATCATATAATCTGCGTTTTCTGTTACGTAAAACACCTGATTCGCCGCAGTCACTTCCAGCAAACCATCGACAGGAGAATTTGCAATCGCTTCAGGTTCCACACCCACAATGCTTTTTACTTTATCGTTGACCGCCTGCTCTGCACTGCTGTTTACAGTCGCCGCAGGCTGACTTGCCGCCTTTCCGGTGGATTCAGATGATGCATCAGATTCTGCCGAGCACCCTGTTGAAAGCACAATACCTAACGCAACCATTACGGCATAACGAATATTTTTCACAAAAACTCCCGGAACGCAGGCCAGTCGCCCGCATGTGTAAATACGTAAACAGATTCTTATGCAATACTATCACAATCTCACCACGGCAAAAGTTATCTGAAAGTCCGTGATCATTCTTTCACCGCAGAAAGCGTATGAGAATACCTTCATCCCCTCGGGTGATGGGTATGAATAAGGTTTTGCAGCCGCTCGGTGGCAACATGGGTGTAAATTTGTGTGGTAGAGAGATCACTGTGACCAAGTAACATTTGCACTACCCGCAGATCAGCCCCGTGGTTTAACAGATGTGTAGCAAATGCGTGGCGCAACGTGTGCGGCGATAAATGTTGTGTAATACCGGCAACAGAGGCGTAGTGCTTGATGCGGTGCCAGAACGTCTGCCTGGTCATCTGCACGCCCCGCAGGCTGAGAAAAAGTACATCTGTCTGGTGTTTTATCAGTTCAGGTCTGGCAGTTTTACAGTAGGTTTCAATCCAGTCGACAGCGTCCTCTCCCAGCGGCACAAGACGGTCTTTATTGCCTTTACCGGTCACCCTGACAACACCTTGCTGAATACTCACCTGATCCAGCCGTAAGCCAATGAGTTCACTGACCCGCAACCCTGTGGCATAAAGCACTTCCAGCATACATTTGTCACGGCACTCTACCGGATCTTCGGGGTTTGGCGCATTGAGCAAATCATCCACCTGAGCTTCACTTAATGACGAAGGCAATTTTTTCGGCAACTTCGGATTAGCCAGCTGAGTCACCGGGTTATCGGTACGTACCTGCTTTCCGATAAGGTAAATATAGAACGCCCGCATGGCAGACATGGCCCGCTGGGTACTGCGGGCAGACAGGCCGGCCTCATGACGGTACTGTAACCAGGCCTGCACTGATTCAGTGTACAGCAGGCTGATATCGTCTATCTTTTCCTTCGCCTGACAGAACAGAGCCAGTTTTGATAAGTCAGTGCGGTAGCTCTGCTGGGTATGTTCACTCAACCCTTTCTCTAACCAGAGCATATCGGTGAACTCGTCAATTAACGCCCGGTTTTTGTCGCTCAGTACCTCTTTTGCCATGTCGGATCAGAACCCGCGCTTTTCTTTGATAAGTTCATAGGCAGCCTGAATATCCTGCGCTTTGGCTTTGGCAATATCCAGCGCCTGTTGCGGTAAGCCTTTTGATACCAGTTTGTCCGGATGATGCTCAGACATGCGCTTGCGATAAGCACGTTTTATGGTTTTCTCATCATCCGACGCGGTTACACCGAGAATACTGTAAGCATCGTCCAGAGACTGGGTATCAGAATATGACTGCGCCCGTTGCTGATGACCGTGCTGACCACCCTGCCCGCCGCGCTGACGGAATCGAATTTCCGCTTCATAAGCAGAAATCAGAAAATCCAGATCTTTTCGCTTGAAATTCAGCACCATGGCGACTTTTTCCAGCACTTTGTATTCTGGTGTGGACAGCGTGCCATCAGCAAACGCGGCCTGAATCAGGATTTCCAGGAACATTTGCAGTATGTCCCGGCGGCCATGGCAGGACTCAACCAGGCCTTTAAGTGTATCTGCCAGCGGAAAAGCGGATGATTTACCCTCACGGAATGCCTGCTGGGCTTCACGGCGGGCATCGCCGGTCAGCTGCATATCATCCATCAGTACTGTAGCAATTTTTATCTCCCGCTCGGTAACCTGACCATCGGATTTAGCCAGGTGGCCCAGTGAAGAAAAGAGCGCATGAAAAAATACTGCCTGCTGCTTCATTCCGGACTGGTCAGTAAAGAAACGACCAAATCCGCCCAACTGATTAAAATCCTGACTGTAAGCCTTATCGAAGAAGTGCCCCACGATTAAACCCAGAATCGCTCCCGGTATTTTCAGGAACATAAAACCAAATACAAAGCCGAGGATTTTCCCCCAAAAAGACATACAACCTTTCTCCTGATTGACGTAAAGCAGCTGATGAATACTGTATAGCAATGCTGCCTGACTTGATACTCTGCCCTGACGGCACAGTAAACGGAATTTATGACATTAACGATGAGATATGGCGTCAAACCGTAAAGATCAAAGTCAAAAAACACTGAATTGACAAAAACTCTGTAAAACTTTTCAATTTTTTAGCTTTGACGGTTGGCTCAGACACCAGAAGTGCTTAGAATTGCTTACTTTATGGTTCGCTGGCGAAAGCATTAGTGAACCCACGATTCAGGACACCGTCACATATCATTGTGATCACGAAACAGGCCTCCCACAGACGCATGAAAAAAACCTGTGCCTCCTTTCTGCTTGTCGCACTGAGCAGCACCGCCGCGCTGGCGCAAGAATCACGGTCTCCGGCCGAAAAAAATGACGATTCGCCCGAATTTTGCCCTGTGCCACCGGTCAGTTTTTCCAGTAAAAAGCTGATGCCGGCCGGTGAAGTGAAAGTTGAGGCTAACCGTGCTGAAATCATTGAACGGGAAGTTGCTCTGTTTTCCGGCAACGTCGATATTACTTCAGACTCTGCCACTATCCGTGCCGATCAGGCGCAGATCAATAACAACGGTCAGCAATTGTATGCCAAGGGCGATGTTGAATACGCAGATAAGCAGTTGCATGTGGCATCTGACAGCGTGGATGTTGATTCCAAAGATGAAAGCCTGACTATGTCAAACACGGTTTATCATCTTAACGGTTCAAATGGCCACGGCGATGCCAGTACCATTGCGTTAAATACTCAGGATGGCCTTGTTCTGCGTGATGTGAGTTTCACAACCTGTCCTGAAGGTGAAGAAGAGTGGCTAATCCGCGCCTCTGAAATCAGTATCCGCCGGGGCAAAGCCTGGGGTGAAGCCAAGCACACCCGCTTTTATCTGGGCAATGTGCCGGTATTTTATCTGCCTTATTTTGCCTTCCCGATCACAAATCAGCGTCAGACCGGCTTTCTATTTCCTAAGGTGTCTAACTCCAGTAATACCGGCGTTGATTACGAACAGCCCTTCTACTGGAATATGGCACCGAACTATGACATGACGCTGTCTCCCAGGGTTATGAGTGCCCGTGGCGTGCAGCTGAAAACGGAATTCCGTCATATGTCAACAGCCAGTTACAGCCAGCTGAATATGGAATATCTGCCACAGGACAATGACATGGTAGAGAATCCGGACCGCTATTTCTACCGCGTATTCCACGAAGGGAACTTTGCAGATAACTGGACCGCCTCAGTGAATGTTAACGGACTGAGCGACGACAACTACATTGTTGATTTAGGCAGTGATTTTTATAACCGGGCTGATACTCACCTGTTCCGGACAGGGTCTGTCAGTTACAGTTCTGATGAAGTGCTTTTCTCGGTGAACGTGAGAGACTTCGAAATTATTGGTGATTACACAGACACCTACCGTGCACTGCCTGAAGCCAAATTGAATTATGTTCATCCGCTGGCCCGTTATCTTGAGTTCCGCCTGGATTCAGAGCTTGCCTGGTTTGACAATACCTCACCGGATGCGCCGACGGCGATGCGATTCCACGCTGCGCCCACACTGGCGATACCTTTTCAGCGACAGTGGGGAGAATTTTCCGCAGAAGCCAGCATGCTGAATACATATTATCGCCAGAAAAATATCGAAGGAACCGGACTGGAAGAGAAAGTGAACCGGACGCTGGGACAGGGAAAACTTTACGGCGCATTGTATTTCGAGAATGACGAAAGCTGGTTCAGTAAAGACATGTCGATGACCCTTGAGCCGCGGATCCAGTATCTGTATACCAGTTACGAAGATCAGAAGGGGATCGGATTCTACGACACCACCCTGTGGCTGACTGACGTTGAAGGTCTTTTCCGTGGTCAGGAATTTACCGGTCTTGACCGTATCAGCGACAATAATCAGGTTACCGTGGCGTTAACCAGCCGCCTGCTGGATAAGACTAACAGGGAACAATTCGTACTCAGTGTGGGTCAGATATTCTACCTCGATGAAAACAAAGTCATTGCCGCGACAAAAGAAGGTGACCGTTCAGCACTGGCCGCAGAGCTGGACTGGCGGGTAAATGATGAATGGTTCTTCCATACTGATTTTCAAATCGCTACAGAAACCGATAAAGTAGAGCGCGCAAGCACCACGTTTGAATACAGGGAAAGCAGCAGTAAGCTGATTCAGCTGACGCACCGCTATGTAAGGGAACTCTCCGGCGAAACCATTGACCAAGTAGGACTGTCTGCCGCCTGGCCTTTATCCGACCGCTGGCAACTTGTCGGCCGGACATACCGTGATTTAGACCTGAACCGGAGTGTGGAAAACTACTTCGGCGTGCAGTATGAATCCTGTTGCTGGGCTATTCAGATTGTTGCCCAGCGTCAGTTAAGTAACCGTTATGCCGCCGACGGTGCGCAATCTGTCGATGAATTCGATTCCGGTATTTCCATGCAATTCATTTTCAAAGGAATGGGTTCAGGAAGCACCGGCAATAATATGTTGTCGAACGGATTATTTGGCTACCGGCAGCCATATAGTTTAAATTAATGCGCCCGGCTGTTAAACGCAGCCGGCAGCAAAGCATAAACCGATAAAAAGAGTGATTATGAAGTTCATTATCCGCGCTATCTGTATCAGTGCCCTGTTTTCATTTATGAGCATGGCGCAACCTGTTTCACTTGACCGCGTAGCGGTTATCGTTGACCAGGGCGTTATTCTGGAAAGTGAAATAGAAGACCTGATTGCAGATGTTAAGCGTAACGCAGAAGCACAGGGACAAGCTTTACCTTCAGACCGTGTTTTACGTACTCAGGCAATTGAACGCCTGATCACCAAAAGTCTGCAAATGCAAATGGCTGAACGGATGGGTGTACAGGTCAGTGATCCCCAACTAGAGCAAACCATCGCCAATATCGCTCAACAACAGGGCGCGTCGGTAGAAGATTTACGCAACGAACTTCGTCAGCAGGGCATTGCTTACGACGATTACCGTGAAGATGTGCGTGAAGAGCTTATCGTAGGCGAAGTGACCCGTGCTAACGTTCGCCGCCGGGTATACATCACACCTCAGGAAATCAGTGGTCTGGTGAAATTAATGGACCAGCAGGGTGCCGAGCAGGCTGAATATAACCTTGGCCACATTCTGATTGGCCTGCCTTCCAGCCCCACTGACGAAGACGTTGCCAGCGCCCGCGACCGTGCAGACAAAGTTATCGAAATCCTCGAAGGTGGCGCAGACTTCGCCAAAATAGCTATTACTTCATCTTCAGGCTCTAACGCTCTGGAAGGTGGTGATATGGGCTGGCTGAACATTAACTCTATGCCGACCCTGTTTGCCGAAGCGGTTCAGGGTAAAGAGAAAGGAGCACTGGTTGGCCCTATCCGCAGTGGTGCAGGTTTCCATATTCTGAAAGTCATCGATACCCGCGGTATTGAAAAAGTGACCATTGAAGAAGTGAATGCCCGTCACATTCTGATAAAACCGTCTATCATTTTAAGCGATGAAAAAGCCCGTGAGATGCTGGTGAAATTCCGTCAGCAAGTTATCGACGGTGAAGCCGACTTCGGTGAGCTGGCAAAAGAATACTCTGAAGACCCGGGTTCTGCTTTGAAAGGCGGCGAATTAGGCTGGTCAGATCCAAGCATCTATGTACCGGCATTCCGTGAAGCGCTGGCAGGCCTTGAGCCCGGAGAATACAGCCAGCCTGTGCGCTCGCAGTTTGGCTGGCACTTAATGCAGCTACTAGACCGCCGCTTTGACGATGCAACAGAAAAACGCAAAGAAGATAAAGCTTCTCAGTTGCTGTACAACCGTAAATTTAAAGAAGAGTCAGAAGCCTGGTTGCGTGAAATGCGTGATGCTGCTTACATCGAAGTACTGGAATAAAACAGGTTAGTTAAATGAAGCCAATCAGAATAGCAGTCACTCCCGGCGAACCTGCAGGTATCGGTCCTGACCTCATCATTGCTCTGGCACAGGAGCAGTGGGATGCCCAGCTGGTAGTGTTCTGTGATGGCGACATGCTTAAAGCCCGTGCACAACTGCTCGGGCTGCCCCTTCAGCTGCAACCGTATGATGCCGGCAACAATGCCATCCAGCCGGCGGGCACACTGTATTTACAACAAATTGATACAGCGACAGCTGTTATTCCCGGTGAGCTGAACAGCGACAACGGTCATTACGTAGTTGAAACCCTGCGGCAGGCCTGTCAGGCGAATATGGAAGAAGGCTTTGATGCGGTGGTTACCGGACCGGTAAACAAAAGTATCATCAACAAAGCCGGTGTTTCCTTCAGTGGTCACACAGAATACTTCGCTCATCAGTCGAATACGATGGATGTGGTGATGTTGTTGTCTACTGACGGCCTTAATGTAGCGCTCGCCACCACCCATATTCCTCTGGAGTATGTATCCAAAGCCATCACCAAAGATCGCCTGAATAAAGTGATTCATATCATCAACACGGATTTGAAACTTAAATTCGGCATTCAGATGCCACGAATTTACGTTTGCGGCCTGAATCCTCATGCTGGCGAAGGTGGGCATCTGGGTACTGAAGAGTTAATCACCATCATCCCTGCCCTTGATGAACTGCGGGAAGAAGGTCTTGATCTTACCGGTCCGTTACCTGCCGATACGATTTTCCAACCTAAATATCTGGACAATGCCGATGTCGTACTGGCAATGTATCACGATCAAGGTTTACCGGTGCTTAAATACAAAGGATTTGGCGCATCGGTCAATATCACGCTGGGCCTGCCCTTTATCCGGACGTCGGTAGACCACGGCACTGCCTGTGACTTAGCCGGCACCGGTGAAGCAGATGCAGGCAGCTTCAGAAAAGCTATGCAAAAAGCTATTGAGTTAGCGAACAAACAACAATGAGCAAAACACATTTAGGCCATACCGCCAGAAAGCGGTTTGGCCAGAATTTCCTGCATGACGATTATGTCATTGGCAATATTGTCAGCGCCATTAACCCTGTTGATGGCGAAAATCTGGTTGAAATCGGACCGGGTCTGGGTGCACTGACCGATCCGGTTTGTGAAGAAGTTTCAAAGCTTACCGTCGTTGAACTGGACCGGGACCTTGCCGAACGGCTGCGTCATCATCCTTTTCATGGCAGTAAACTGACGATCGTAGAAAAAGACGCGCTGAAACTCGATTTCTCCACGTTACTGCCCGACATGCCCGACCCGGAAGGTAAACTCAGAGTATTCGGTAACCTGCCTTACAACATTTCCACGCCGCTGATGTTCCACTTGTTCAGTTTTGCCGGAAAAGTGCAGGACATGCACTTTATGTTGCAAAAGGAAGTGGTTAACCGCCTTGCCGCCGGCCCGGGGTCTAAAAGCTATGGCCGCCTGTCGGTTATGGCACAATACTACTGCGCAGTAGTACCGGTTCTGCATGTACCTCCCGGTGCGTTCAAGCCGCCCCCGAAGGTAGACTCTGCGGTGGTACGGTTAATCCCCCACAGCCAGCCTCCTGTAGAAGTCACATCAGTCACGTTACTGGAAAAAGTCTGTTCTGCAGCGTTTAATCAACGCAGGAAGACTATCCGTAACAGTCTGGGCGACTGGGTGAGCGAAGAAGAATTAGTAGCGCTGGGACTGTCACCGACAGCCAGGGCTGAAACCTTATCACTGACAGATTTTGCTGCCGTCGCCAACCTGGTAGCGAAACGGGACGGGGAATGCTGATATGCAGGCATCGCCAGGCATTATCGTCTCCGTTTCCACACGGCACCTGCCGGATCACCCGGCCAGCGGGCCTGACAAATACGCCTTTGCTTACCACATTACTATCCGTAACCACAGTGATGCCCGCGTTCAGTTGCTGAACCGCTACTGGCTTATCACCGACGGTAACGGTAAGAATACTGAAGTTCAGGGTGAAGGAGTTGTTGGCAAAAAGCCCCATATCGACCCGGCAAGTGAATATCAGTATACCAGTGGCGCATTACTGGATACGCCGGTGGGCAGTATGCAGGGCCATTACGAAATGGAAGATGAAAACGGTCAGCGTTTTCGTGTGCCCATTCATATATTCAGCTTAAGTGTGCCGAACGCGCTCAACTAGCTGATATACCGGCACATGCCCGTAATCAATAAGACAGGATGCTGCCATGAGTGAATCACAAACTCTCGTTATCGGGGATATTCAGGGCTGCTTCGGTGGCCTGATGGCCCTTTTAGAAAAAGCCGGTTTTGATGAGCAAAGAGATACACTTCTTGCGGTGGGTGATGTGCTCGCGCGGGGAGAAGACTCCCATGCCACGGTAAAATACCTGATGGATCTCGGCGACCGCTTTCGTACGGTGCTGGGTAATCACGACCTGCACTTCCTGGCCGTGTCTCAGGGCATTAAAAAGGCCAAAAAAAGCGATCGCATTGACCCGCTGTTAAATAGCAAAAAACTGGGCGACTATGTTGACTGGTTTCGTCAGTTCCCGCTGGCCCTGGCTATCAGCGAAAACACCACGATGGTTCACGCCGGGCTTTATCCCGGCTGGTCTCCCGCCCAATTACTCGCTTACAGTGATGAAATCAGTACGGTTCTCAAAGGAAGCGGCTGGAAAACGTTGCTGGAAAATATGTATGGCAATGGTCCTTTCGAATGGAAAGACACATTGAAAGGTGTACAGAGGCAGCGTTTTATTATCAACGCCTGTACCCGCATGCGTTTTATACAGGATCAGAAATATCTCGATTTTGCCTGTAAGCATCACCCGGATGACGCTCCGGCCAACCTCACCCCCTGGTTTTCTATCCCCAACCCTGCATTAAGCGCTGAACAACGCATCATTTTCGGACACTGGGCGGCACTAGAGGGAGAAACCGGTTCAGAACAAATCACCGGGCTTGATACCGGCTACGTATGGGGCAATACCCTGACAGCGCTGCGACTGGAAACTAATGAACTGGTTAGTGTATCAGCCTGAATACCTCAGAAACTGGCAAGATACGTTGGTTTATACGATAGTTATGGCTCTTACGTGCAAAATCTGTTTACAATCACTTTAAACCGCAACAATTCCGACTAAAGTATAGGAATATTTTGTCGATAAAAACTTGCGGAGAGTAACTAAAAGATGGCAGGTCATGTCACGTCCTTAATATCAGTCATAAAGAACACAACTGATAGACCACAACAATAAATAAAACTGTGTTTCAGGAGTTCGGATGAAAATCACGGTAGCAATGCGTATTATCGGCGGATTTATTACTATAAGTCTGTTGTTAATTATTATCAGTGTGTCGTCACTCATTAACCTCAACTCTGTGGGATCAGCGGTTGATGAGGTTAACCGGGTCGCGGTACCTACCCTTTCAAGCAGCAACTCATTAAAAGCGAGTTTTCTGAATATGAGCCGGGTCACCTTCGAAGCTTATATCGAAGAGCAGGTCACCGGTCTGGAAAACAAATATGCACGGTTTACCGACAGCAAAGCCGACTTTGATGCTGAATTGAAAGCGCTGAATTCCGTATTGTCTGATGACAGTGCCATGCAGAGCAGTCTTACCGGTGTCCGTGAATCTTATAATGAATACGTGACTAACGTCGAAGCCATGTACAGCAATCACCGTGAGTCTATGGAAATGCGTAATGCTATTTTCGACAAGGTTGGCGATGTTGAAGATAATGCCGACGACGCCTCTACCTACCTGCTGGATTTCTCTGAGTCTGACGCAGTCGCTGCAAACCGCGCCCTTCAGCAGGCTTCAGATATCGGTGGTGAGCTGGAGAGCACTCTGCTTGGTCTTATTACCGTTGCTAACGAATATGCCAAAACCCAGACGCTGGTGCGGGCACAGGTGTTAGGCAATGAAGTAGAACTCACCGTGGGTAAAGTCCGCGAACTCATGAACAATATGCAGGCGACGGCAGCCGGCAGTGACACCTCAGGTACGCTGGATGAAATCTCAGGCCTGGTGGACGACGCCATTGATGCCATCACAGGCTCAGACGGTGTGCTGCAGTTACAAAAAGCGCGTCTGGAATTCCGCAATGCCGCCGAACAGGCACTGGCCCGTTCTGACAAAAATGGTCAGGAAGGTATTGCTGCTCTGGAAGCCTTACTTAAGCAGGCAAACAAGAAAGCAGATGATATAGATGAGCAGGTATCTTCGAAAGTTACCTCAGGTAATACCATCGTTATCATTGTCGCTCTTGCATCGCTTGCAGCAGCCATTGTTATCGGATACTGGACCGTGATTGCCATTACCCGTCCGTTAAACCGCGTGAACGAACTGCTGACCGTAGCATCTTCCGGTGATTTAACCCGCCGTCTGGATGACACTGCTGAGGACGAATTTGGTCAGTTAGCGAAGAATTGTAACAAGCTGATTGCCAATCTGAAGTCATTAATCACCGGTATCAATACCCGTGCAGAGCAGTTGGCTGCAGCTTCCGAGCAAACATCAACGGTAACAACGCAAACGACACATTCTATTCAGAACCAGAAGTCGCAAATCGCCCAGGTGGCAACAGCAACGACAGAGATGCACAGCACTTCTCAACTGGTCAGTCAGAGTGCGGAAGACACGCTGAACGAAATCCGTCACGCGGACAGCGAAGCCGAAAAAGTGCGTACTATTTCACTGGAAAACAAACGCACTATTGAAGTACTTGCCCAGGACGTTCAGCAGGCCGCTGAAGTTATCAATAAACTGCATCAGGACAGTGCAAGCATCGGTGGCATTCTGGATGTTATCCGTGGTGTTGCTGATCAGACCAACCTGCTTGCTCTGAACGCAGCTATTGAGGCTGCCCGTGCCGGTGAGCAAGGTCGTGGCTTCGCGGTTGTTGCTGACGAGGTGCGTACCCTTGCTTCACGCACGCAGCAATCGACGCAGGAAATTAATTCTATGATCGAAATGCTGCAGGCCGGAGCAGAAAAAGCCGTGTCAGTCATGAATCAGGGTAAAGAGCAGACGGCTGTGTGTGTTGAACAAACAGATAATGCAACGAAAGCGCTGGACGTGATTTCAGATGCGGTTCGCAAGGCTTATGATGTCAGTACGCAAATTGAGCAGTCAGCCCGCGAACAGAACACAGTTTCCCAGGAAATCAGTGAAAAACTGGAAACCATCGTCGGCATTGCTGAAGAAACCACTATCGGTGCACAGCAAACGTCTGAGTCCAGCTCAGAGGTGGCCCGTCTGGCTGAAGAACTGCAGCAATCTATCCGACAGTTTAAAGTGTAATTTTTCACATTTTTCAATGCAAAGGCGCGTCCGCAAGGACGCGCCTTTTTTATTTTCAGCCTGCCTTTCAGGCAAAGCTGCTGACAGCGTTTATACTGTAAATATGCAAAACGACCAATGCTGCTCCGACGAATGATTAAATTCAACACGCTGCGCACCCAGCTTATGCTGGGCATCCTTCTGGCGTGCCTGACTATTCTCACTGCTCAAGCGTTGATCCGCTATTACTACATCCTGCCAGTATTTGAAACGATGGCGCAGGAGGGGGATCGTCAGGACCTTGAAAGGGTTGCCTCTCAGGTTCGGCAGGAACTGGAGTCCCTGCACAAACTGGTCTACGACAGTGCCGTATGGGATGCAATGTATAACGCCGCCATGAACAAAGACAGTGACTGGTTTGAAGAAAATTATCTTATCCCCGAATCCTACCGGCGTATTCATATCAATGGCTGGTATCTTTATGACAGTAGCGGTGAATTAATCAGTGGCAGAAGTTATCGTGACGACGGCACAGAACTAGTGCCGGAGAACCTGTCATCTTCTACAAAATTGAATCTGAACAGAGCTGGTAATGAAGCAACGGCACAGCCATCTGCCCACACTCTTTTCACCCGCATTGCCGGGAATCCTGCGGTTGCAATTTTTCATCCCGTGTTACCTTCTGATGAAAATGGCGAACCAGCCGGTACACTGGTGCTGTGGCGCTTTATCGATCAACAGTTTGTCGATTCACTTACGCCGGGTATGGCAGGTGACATTATCTTTCATTCGCAAAAAACTTTGCCTGATAACCCTGAAGCGTTTTCACTCAACGTTGCGTCCGGCAGCCCGGTGCATGCACAGCCATTTAAAGGCAGACTGTATCTGGTCATCAATAGTCTGCAGAACACTCCGCTTTTTGCTCTGTCTATCCAACCCAGACCAAGGCAATATGATGATTCATTGTTTGATGCCAGCCTCATTGCAGGCATTGTGATCACGCTGACTGTGATTGCAGTGTTCTATTTATGGGTAAACCGGCAACTTATCGCGCCGATAGCCAGTATTCACGATAACGTGAGCTTCGCTATGCGTAGCAGGGACTTTTCCCGTCAGACGCCATACAGAGGCCGTAATGAAGCTTTCCGGCTGGGTCGTAAACTCAATGAGATGTTCGCCCTGATAAATCATCAGCGCAACGAAGTTCTTCAGCATAACAAACAACTGGAAAAGATCAGCAATACCGATCCCCTGACAGGGCTTGCGAACCGGAGGCACCTGGACTGTTATTTCAGAAACCTCCCTCTGCCGGTCAGAGCAGGAGGCGGTAATATTGCCGTTATCCTGGCCGATGTAGATTATTTCAAGCGTTATAACGACCACTATGGCCACGCAGGCGGTGACAAAGTATTAAAACAGGTTGCCGCGTTACTACGTAAAAATACACGCACCGGCACAGATATCGTTGTCCGTTACGGCGGAGAAGAATTTCTTATCGTGCTTCAGCAAACCTCTGCGCAGGGAGCTGTCAAGGTTGCAGAAACCTTACTGCACGAGATCAGACTGGGAAATATTCCCCATGAAAGCAGAGATGACAGTATGCACATAATCACTATGTCTGCCGGTATTGCCTGGCAAACAGAGGGGGAACCCCTGCTACCGGAAAAGTTGCTTAAGAAAGCAGACGACGCCCTGTACAGAGCGAAGTCATCGGGACGGGACTGCTTTATTACTGAGGATCAGACTGAAGCACCTCTGCGTGCCGGCGGCGCTTAGCTTTCCGTCCGCCCTTTATCATCTGCACAGAAATACAACCCGCAATAAGTCCAATGCCCCCCCATCCGGTCAGTGAAAACCGTTCAGACAACATCCACACAGCCAATAATGTGGCGACCACCGGCTCAAGCAGCGTGATCAGCGTGGCAATACTTGCATCTATTTTTTGTAATCCGTATCCGAACAACAGATAGCCGCCAAACATAGGGATAAAAGCCATATACAGGGCAACCGTAATATTACCGGAAGAAGCGAGCAGATTATCTCCGGTAAAGAACAATGAGGGCAGCAGAAGACAGGAAGCAACACCAAATTGAACTGCCATGGCAACATCTGAACGCACGCCGTTGACTATCATACTTTTACCCGTCCATGAGTAGGCGGCATAGGTTAAGCCTGCCAACAATCCGAGCAGAATTCCCCATTCCCGTTGATCACCGGCTACAGCAGTTTCAGCGTGTGGCTTAGCCATGACCAGGCACAAGATCCCGGCAAACCCGAGCAAAAAACTCAGCATCCATTTTGCCGTTACAGGCCTGCCGTTAATAAACCGCTCCATTAAGACTGCGAAGCACGGAGCACTGGCAATGGATATGACTGTACCGATGGCGACGCCGGCCAGACGCATTGAAGAGTAAAAGGCCAGTGGATAGACGGCCACGCTAAGGCCTCCCCAGAAAACGTATTTAAACTGAGAAAACAATAAACCCCGTTGCCTGAGCAGCGGACCGGAGGATTTCAACAGCATCAGAAAACCGCCACCACCCGTTGCCACAGCGCCAATGGCGAGGGGGCTGACATCCGGCGCAAAGCTGGCGGCGGTCCCTGTGGTTCCCCATAAAAAACTGGCGATGATTATAGCCAGCACGCAGCGGAAGAGGTGTTGCTGTTCAGACATGAAAAATTTAATGAGTGATGAATTTAAAGACAGTATAAACAGGCGAATTGAAGAGCACTTTGCTGAAAGGACGCTTCATGGTGTTGCAAAGACGCAATTAAAGGCATTTATTATTGCAGCATTTTAGACGGGGGAAGTCCGAAATAGGCAGAGAAACGACGGCTGAAGGCAGAAAGGTCCTGATAACCGGCTTCTTCAGCCACCCGCTGTACCGGCATATCGGTATGAATAAGCAGTGCTCTCGCCTTCTCCATTCTTAATGCCGTGATATACCGTGCCGGCGTTTTCCCCGTTTGTGCCCTGAAAATCTTTTTGAACTGGGTCGCGCTCATGCACGCCACAGAAGCCAATTCCTCAATGGTGAGAGACTCACTGAGCCGGATTTCAATAAACTCCACCACATTCCTGATCCGCGGGTCTAGTGCAACACCCAGCTCCTGTTCTGCAAGCACTGCCAGAAAAGTTTGCAGCATCAGTGTTTCCACCTCGCAGCTGACCCTGCGTTCAAGCTGAGTTGCGATAAAAGATAAAAGGGATGTCATGGGCTTACTGACAGCAAAAACACTGGCTACTGCGTCTGAGAGGTTATCAGGTAACTGACACAAGTCTGCCACAACAAAACGGGCCTGTTCTTCGGCAGTAAATATGTGCAGGGTGTTACGCCGGATTACTACACATTCACCGGGCGCGACCTTCCCCTTTATATCCCCTGCGGCAATATTGATAACACCACTGAGGGGCAGCACGAGCTGATGAAAGTCGTGACTGTGACCCGTTGTTTGCTTGCTGTAAGAACGGATTGAAAGGGAATCAGGCATGCATTAAAAAGGGCAGTCTGATGACTGCCCTCCTCTTATTATTCAAACAACTCTTTATGCAGTTTCTGCACGATGTCAGTGCTGTTCTCTTCGTTCACCAGGAACGACAAATTGTGGGGGTTTGCGCCGAAGCAAATCATCCGCAAATTGTAATCATGTACAGCCGCGAAAATACGGCTGGATACACCTTTCGCTGTTTGCATGTGATTGCCGACCACAGTAACCAGATCGAAACCTTTCTCAACGGTGACATCACAAATCGTTTCCAGCTCTGCAATGGTCTCTTTATTCAAACGGGATGCTACAGAGTTAGCCGGGTTATCCAGCGTGAATGACACAGAAATTTCTGAAGTCGTTACCAGATCTACGCTGAGTTTATGCTTGGCAATAATAGCAAAAACCTGTTGCAGGAAGCCCTGAGCATACATCATCTTCGGCGTTTTAACCGTTACCATCACCTGCTCTTTACGGCGGGTGATCGCACGGTACGGAGGCTCAACTTCGCAGTCGCGCATGATCCATGTGCCGCCTTTTTCAGGCTCTTTACTGGAACCCACGAACACTTTGATATCTTTACGCAGCGCCGGTTCCATAGTGGCCGGGTGAAGAACTTTGGCACCGAATGTGGCCATCTCTGCCGCTTCTTCAAAGCTCAGTTCAGGTAACGGATAGGCTGCAGAAACAATACGGGGATCCGTGGTGTAAACCCCCGTTACATCGGTCCAGATTTCGCAGGTATCAGCTTTCAGTGCTTCAGCCAGTAAGGCAGCCGTGAAATCTGAGCCTCCGCGACCCAATGTGGTTGTTTTGCCTTCTTCGTTAGCACCGACAAATCCCTGAGTCACTACGATTGCGTCTTTAATTTCCGGGCGCAGCAGTTGTTCAGCTAACTGCTCAATGTCTTCCAGTTGCGGAACCGCTTCCCCGAATTCACTGTCAGTACGCAGTACTTTACGCACATCAAAGTTCAGAGTAGTCACCGACTGTTCTGCCAGAACCGCACTGAACAACAACGACGACATACGTTCGCCCATAGAGAGCAGCTGATCTTTTAAATCGTCGCGGTGCAAAATTTCTTCATGATTCGCCAGACCGCGAAGTTCTTCAAACAAGTCTTCCAGTTTGTCACTGACCGAATCTTTGTTTTTAATTTGTGCCAGCACAGCCATTTCGATGTCGATGATAGCCTGGCAGGTGTCCTTGATTTGCTCGCTGGTCAACGCTGTGTGCGCAATGCTGACAAGGTGATTTGTTACGCCTGCCTGAGCACTGACGACAACAATGCGTGTCGCTTCATTGCCAGCCACGATTCTGGCGCAGTTTTGCATAGCCTGATAAGTAGCAACACTCGTACCACCAAATTTGGCGATATTAAGAGGATTCGTCACGGTATTCTCCGGTTTTCCCAACACGTTGATGTGTTAAATTTTGATACTAATGTGGTCGCCGACACGAACATTATTTGCCGCAAACCACCCTTGATTCATTTCCAGCGCGTACATCACCGCTTTCGATGCTCCCACAGACGTTAAGTCATGCGGCATCAGCGGTTTTATATCTGTAATCACGCCATTCCCGTCGATAAATGCCACATCCAGCGGTACAAATGTATTTTTCATCCACATACTGGCTTGCCTCACCGGCACAAACCTGAACAGCATGCCACAATCTTCGCATAGAGACTGGCGATACATGAGGCCACGTGCCCGTTGCTCTGGTGTGTTTGCAAACTCCACCGGCAGCGACTTACCTGCCACTTCAATGGCGGCAGTGTCAAATTCAACCGGCTCCTGCGCAGCACTCTGACATGCAGCAAGGGCAACACACAAGATAAGCAGGCAATTTCTCAGCACCATGAATGATTTCATTATTTCTTCCTTGCAAAGACAAAAAAAGCCGGGTCCCTGAGGTACCCGGCCCGATAGTTTATAACTCAAGTCAGGCAACATTCAATGTCGGAATGATCTTAGCCTTTGCATCCTCTTCTGCTTTCTTAAAGCTTTCCATCTTATCGAAGTTCAGATAGCGGTATACATCGGCTGCCATGGAGTCGATTTTACCGGCATATTCCATGTATTCTGCCGCCGTGGGAATCCTGCCAACAATCGCCCCGACAGCTGCCAGTTCAGCAGAAGTCAGGTATACGTTGGCGCCATCACCAAGACGGTTAGGGAAGTTACGGGTCGATGTAGACAGTACCGTGGCACCGGCATCAACACGTGCCTGGTTACCCATACACAGTGAACAGCCAGGCATTTCGGTACGAACACCCACGCGGCCGTAAATGTTGTAATAACCTTCCTCCATCAACTGGGCTTTATCCATCTTAGTGGGCGGAGAAATCCACAGGCGGGTTGGAATGGTTTTGTTGTACTGCTCCAGCAGTTTACCAGCGGCACGGAAGTGTCCGATGTTGGTCATGCAGGAACCGATGAATACTTCGTCCACCTTGTCGCCGGCAACTTCAGACAGTGTTTTCGCATCGTCCGGGTCGTTCGGGCAGCACACGATGGGTTCTTTGATTTCTGACAGGTCGATTTCAATCACTTCTGCGTATTCAGCATCTGCGTCAGCACGCATCAGAGAAGGTGACGCCAGCCACTCTTCCATCTTCAGCGCACGACGCTCAAGCGTACGGGGATCGCCATAACCTTCGTTGATCATCCAGCGCAGCATGGTGATGTTAGACTTCAGGTACTCAGCGATAGACTCTTCAGACAGGTTGATAGTACAACCGGCAGCAGAACGTTCTGCAGAGGCATCAGACAGTTCAAAGGCCTGTTCTACCGTTAAGTCTTCCAGACCTTCAATCTCAAGGATGCGGCCGGAGAATGCGTTAATCTTACCTTTCTTCTCTACCGTCAGCAGGCCCTGCTTGATACCGTAAAGAGGAATCGCGTGTACCAGGTCGCGCAGAGTGATACCAGGCTGACGCTCGCCTTTGAAACGAACCAGGATTGACTCAGGCATATCCAGCGGCATCACACCGGTAGCCGCAGCAAAAGCAACCAGACCGGAACCCGCAGGGAAGGAAATTCCCAGAGGAAAACGGGTGTGCGAGTCGCCGCCGGTACCGACAGTGTCAGGCAGAAGCATACGGTTCAGCCAGCTATGAATGATACCGTCACCGGGACGCAGGGAGACACCACCGCGATTCATGATAAAGTCAGGCAGGGTGTGCTGAGTTTCGATGTCTACCGGCTTAGGATAAGCCGCGGTGTGACAGAAAGACTGCATGGTCAGGTCCGCCGTGAAGCCAAGACAGGCCAGGTCTTTCAGTTCGTCACGGGTCATCGGGCCTGTAGTATCCTGAGAACCCACAGTGGTCATTTTGGGTTCGCAGTAAGTACCCGGACGGATACCTTCCACGCCACAAGCTTTGCCAACCATTTTCTGTGCAAGGGAGAAGCCTTTACCTGTGTCTGCTGGTTGCTCCGGCTTACGGAAAAGATCAGAAGGCCCCATACCCAGCGCTTCGCGGGCACGCTCAGTCAAACCGCGACCGATGATGAGGTTAATACGGCCACCGGCACGTACCTCATCCAGAATTACCTTAGATTTGTAGCTGTACTCTGCCAGCACTTCGCCGGTTTCGTGATTAGTGATTTTGCCTTCGAAGGGATAGATGTCGATAACATCACCCATATTCATTTTTTCTACATCGGCTTCGAATACCAGTGCGCCGGCATCTTCCATGGTATTGAAGAAGATTGGTGCTACTTTAGAACCGATACAGACACCACCACCGCGCTTGTTAGGCACACCCGGCAGATCTTCACCGAAGAACCACAAAACAGAGTTGGTGGCTGACTTACGTGAGGAGCCGGTACCCACAACGTCACCGACGAAAGCGACCGGATAACCTTTGGCTTTTACCTCTTCGATTTGCTTCATCGGGCCTTTCACGCCGTGCTCTTCCGGTTCAAGACCGTCACGGGTCATTTTATAAGCCGCAAGGGCATGCAAAGGGATATCAGGGCGTGACCATGCATCCGGGGCCGGAGAAAGGTCGTCAGTATTGGTTTCGCCGGTAACTTTGAAGACAGAGTAAGTGATCTTGTCCTCCATTTGTTTACGGCCAGTAAACCACTCGCCTTCTGCCCATGATGTCATCACATCAGCAGCATATTCATTGCCCGCTTTACGCTTTTCATCCACATCATGGAAAGCATCAAACATCAGCAAGGTATGTTTAAGTTCTTTCGCCGCCAGCGGAGCCAGTTCTTTATCATCAAGCAGCTCTACCAGTGTAGCGATGTTATAACCGCCGTGCATGTTACCCAGCAGTTCAACCGCTTTTTCTTTATCAATAAGGGGACAGCTGTCTTCGCCTTTCGCAATGGCACTCAGAAAACCGGCCTTAACGTAAGCCGCTTCGTCAACGCCCGGAGGAACACGCTCAGAAATGAGTTCTAATAACGTCTCTTCTTCACCAGCAGGCGGATTTTTCAGTAAGTCGACCAGACCGGCAACCTGCTCCGGATTCAGGGGTTTAGGGGGGATGCCCTGAGCAGCACGTTCTTCAACATGTTTACGATATTCACTTAACACGATTGCTTCCTCCTTGTTACTCAGGCTGGAAGGATTCAACGGTCCTGAGCCTGACTACACGTTATCGACGCCGGAATTATATCGGCGCACAGTATAAAATAACACCGGACTGCACCCTTGTTACGCCTGTTACCACCATTCACAAAACTTATAAATATATGGAGCTACAAAAATAATGATTATTAGATTCAGAGGGGTGCAATTCGCAAAACGGTGGCGTTTTCACCATCGGTTAGTACATAGATTGCGCCTTTACGATCAATTTCAATGTCCCGCAAACGCTGATTAATAGTAGCAAACAATTTTGTTTTGCGGGGAGGCGTGGTTGACATATCCACAGCGATGACGGACTGGTCTTTCAGCGTAGTCACCAGCAACTGGCCTTTCAAACCCGGAAACAGATCACTGTTATAAAAAACCATGGCAGACGGCGCAACAGAAGGAGTCCAGTCAACCAGCGGAGACTCCATGCCGGCATATTCTGTAAATGGTGAAATACGGGCACCGGAATAGTCTCTGCCTGATGTCGCTACCGGCCAGCCATAATTGAGTCCCGGGCGGAGTATGTTTATCTCATCGCCTCCGTCGGGACCATGTTCGTGTTCATAGATGACTGCGGCTTCTTCATCGATAGCCAGTCCCTGAGGATTGCGGTGGCCCGTTGAATAAATATAGGGCGCAGTGTCATAAAAAGGATTATCAAGCGGCGCAGCGCCATCCTCGCGGATTCGCAGAATTTTCCCCAGTTGACTGTCAGTCCGCTGTGCATGCTCACGGTAATCAAAACCGTCACCGGATGACACCAGCCAGGTGCCGTCATTCAGCACTGCCAGACGGCCACCATAATGAACCGGCGTGTCTTTATCCGGTGATACTGTAAACACGACGTTGATACCGGTAATGGTATCGTTCTGAAGCGTTGCTGTGGCCACTGCCAGATGATTCGCCGTTTCCGTTCCCTGAGAAAATGTCAGCATGATACGTCCGGACAAGTCGAAGTCCTGCGCCAGCGCAATATCCAGCAGCCCCCCCTGCCCGGCTACGTACAGGTCGGGCAATGCCAGCGGTACCCTGACCAGCCGGGATTCTCCCCCGAGGATCACCACATTGCCTTCACGCTCAGTGACCAGTAACCTGCCATCAGGCAAAGATTCCAGCGCTTTGGGATAGTGTAATGTCCATGGTGCAATACGCTTTGCCTGATAACGAATGTCTTCAGAAAATGCGGGCAAAGCAAAGATGGTCAGAGTGATAGCAACGAGCGTGTTTTTAAACATGGAATTGTATCGTTCCTCTTGTGATCTGTAGCATGGCGTGAAAAGATGCGGTAAATCAGTTTCGCACTATACATCGAAAAATCGTCTGAACAACATGCCGTTAGCAACTGCAAAATCGTTTTCACTGGCTTTTTTCCCCGCCTGGCTGCTTTGTTACTGCCTGGCAAGCGTTTTCCATACGCAAATGGTACTGCTTGAGTTGCTCCGGTTAGACGTAGTCATTCCTCTCCCGCTCTGGTTACAAACAACATTCGAAGATATCTTTGGTCTGTTACCTGTGTATGGTTCTGCCACGGCCGCCGCCCTGTTTATCGCTTTCTCCCTGTGCGGCTGGCTGACAGGAAACTTCACCCGTCGGAGGTGGCTGCTGCCGCTGGCCGGTGGCGTGGCGATGCTGGTGCTGTTGATGGCCATGTATCCGGTAATGCATGTCACACTTATCGCCGGCGCCCGTTCTGCTGCCGGCCTGGCTTTACAATGTCTGGCGGGTTGTCTTGGCGGACTTGTCTTCCTGCGAATATTCCGTCCCGGTTGATCCTGCGCATTAAATTTCAGTAAATTTATGGCGTTACCTGTAAGGTCGCGCTAGATTTATCTTATATTTTTTATGTTAGCCACGGATGTTGCGGAATGGAAGTTACCCAACATATTATTCGCAGTACCCAAACGGAAGATGATGCTATTTTGCAGGCAATTAAAGCGCCCTGCGATTTACTGCTGGTATTCGCAAGCCCTGCATTTTTCTCCTCATCATCTTTGCTCACTGACATCATCGCCTCGGGCATACCGGTGGCAGGTTGTGGTACCAGCGGAGAAATTACCGCCGGCGATGTGCGCGAACAGAGCGCAGTTTTCACCCGCATCGATCTTAAGGGTAAAGGATTTGCCCGCATTGCCGTCAGTCAGGTGCATGAAGAAGATTATTTTAACTGCGGTAAAGCCCTTGGCGAATCGCTTCGTGGCGACGACCTAAAAGCCGTTATTATTTTTACCCGCGGAATCGACTTCGTACCCGGTGAAATGTTCGACGGCTTACACCATGTGCTCGGAACAGATTTGCTGATAAGTGGCGGCATGGCCGGTGACAACGCCAGTTATGTGCAGACCTTTACACTCTCTCCGCAAGGGATCAGTGATCATGATGTGGTTGCAGCCGGGCTCTACGGAGACAATCTTGCCGTCAGCCAGGCCGTTATCGGAGGGTGGCAGTCTTTCGGTCCGATCCGTCAGGTTACCCGCAGTGAAAATAACATTTTGTATGAACTGGACGGCACACCGGCTCTGGATATTTACAAAAAATACCTGGGCCGTTCAGCCAGTCGCCTGCCCGTATCAGGGCTGCTTTTCCCCCTGGAGATGATGGACAGCTACGACGAGCCTTCCGGATTGCTCCGCGCTCTCTATGATGTCGACGAATCAGACGGCAGCCTGATTTTGGGAGGAAAGATTGAACAGGGTGCCTATCTCAGACTCATGCATGCTTCCACAAATGATTTGATAAGCGGTGTGGAAGATGCAGCGCAGTCCTTCAGTCTCAGTGTTGAAAATCAGTTTAAGCCGGCTTTTGCGCTGGTAGTCAGTTGTCTTGCCCGCAAAATTGTCATGGGTGATCAGGTGGAAGAAGAAGTAGAGGCCATCACCAGTGCGCTCGGGCAGGACCTGCCGGTTTGCGGATTCTATTCAAACGGCGAGTTTGGCCCCCTCACGGCCCCGGGCCCCTGCAAATTGCATAACCAGACAATGATTGTCACGCTTTTCGGAACGACGGACTGATGCACAGGCTGCTGTTCAGACAAATCAAGAAAACCATGGGCTTTCAGACCATTGAAGAGGCTGAACAATGGCTTGATACGCTGCTGGAGCATGCCCTTGACGATTCACTGCCACCGGCAGTTCAGACGTTATTACAAGGTCTGATGCCTTTCGTCGACAGGGTCGACAGCAGTTACAAATCCCATGAAAGAGACATGGAAATCCGCGACCGCAGTATCCGCTTAAGCTCTCAGGAACTCACTGAATCACTGGAGCTGGCCCGCCGTGATGCGGTTAAGCAAAAGCAGGCGGTACGGGAACTGAAAATAGCGGCAAATGACTTGCTGAAAGGCCTGTCCAAGCCGGAATTATCAGAAGATACAGACTCACTGAACGGACTGGCAGAGCTGATGGCTGACCTCGCCAGAGAACGTAATGAAGCACTGCATGAAGTAGAAGTTCAGCGCCGTGCCATCGACCAGCATGCGATTATTGTGGTGGTGGATAATGAAAAGCAAATCCTCTTCGCCAACAGTAAGTTCTGTGAGATTTCAGGCTATGAGGAGAAGGAGCTTAACGGCAAAAGCCTCGAAATTATCCGCAGCGGTTATCACGATGAAAGTTTCTATACACCAATCTGGCGCGCGGTGCGGGCTGGCGAGGTGTGGCACGGCGAAGTGCACAATCTGAGAAAAAACGGCGAGACATTCTGGGTGTCCTCCACCATTGTGCCAATCGAAGGCAATACCGGGCAAGCGGAGCGGTACGTCGCCATCATGACAGACATTACCCATCAGAAACTGCTGGAGGAACGTATATCCGACAGTCAGCGTTTTTATCAGAGTATTACCGACTCTATCGGTGAGGGCATTTTCGCAGTTGACCGCAGCGGTACTATTGAATTTCTTAATCCGGAGGCCAGTCGTCTGCTCGGCTGGACTATGGATGGACTGAAAAACAGACGTTTCCACGACACCGTGCAGTTCCAGTCACCGGATAAAAAGTTCATTCCGGTACAGCAAAGCCCTCTTATTCAAACCATTAAGAAAGGTGAAATCTATTTCTCTGAAGAAACTTATTTCACCCATAAGAACGGGCTTATGTTTCCGGTATCTATCACTGCCGTGCCACTGGAGGATGACAGGGGTAACATACGGGGACACGTCGGTGTGTTCAGGAATATCAGCGAACGTAAGAATATTGAGCAAGCCATGCGGGACGCCTTCTCTCAGGCTGAGCGGGCAAATAACGCGAAAAGTGAATTTCTCGCAAACATGAGTCACGAAATCCGTACGCCGCTTAATGCCGTACTGGGCCTTACTCATCTGGTGCTGAACTCGTCTCTTAGTACTCAACAGAAAGATTATCTGCAAAAGGCCACCAACAGTGCCAACACTCTGCTGGGCATCATTAACGACATTCTGGACTATTCAAAAATTGAAGCGGGTAAGCTGGATTTAGATATTCAGCCATTCATCTTCGATGATTTACTGGAGAAAGTGTCGAATTTGTTTCAGGACAGAGCTGTCAGCAAAGGGTTATTACTGCTTTTTGATATGGGCGGCGATATGAGTCTGCCCCTGCTGGGCGATGAAAACCGCCTGATGCAGATTTTTAATAACCTGGTCAGTAATGCCGTCAAATTCACCCGGCAGGGTCAAATTATTGTGTCGGTTGAATTACAACCCCGTCAGGGACAACAGGTATCGGTTAAATTAAGCGTTACAGATACCGGTATAGGTCTCAGTGATGCCCATCAACAAAAGCTGTTTGACCCCTTTACTCAGGCCGACGCGTCTATATCCAGACAATACGGCGGCACCGGTCTGGGCATGAGTATTACGCGCCACCTGGTCGAACAGATGAACGGCACCATTTCGGTTGAAAGCGCACCCGGTGAAGGTAGTAAGTTCAATATTGAACTGTTGTTACCTCTGGCCGGAACCAGCAATACAATGCCGCCTTTAGGTGCACATCAGTTTCTTACACTCTGCTGTCTGAACGATGCCCTTTTACCGGTAGTGGGACTGGTGGAAAAAACGTTATCGACGCTGATGGTTCCTCATGAACACTGCACAACTCACCGTGCTGAATCTCTGCCGGAACAAACCACCCACCTGCTGGTGGTTGCAGATAAAATTACGGAAGAGCGGATGAAACAACTTGCTGAGGCATTCCGCTCGAAACAACTGGATTATTCTCACCTGCGCATCCTCACCCCGGGCAATCAGGAGGAGATGCGTCATCTTCTGGTGAGTCACGGATTGTCTGATGCCGCCGTGATGCAACTTCCGTTTACCCAGCGTTCTATGCACGACTTCCTCAATCAGGGAGCAATGCTTAAGGACACTCAAACAGGTTTCACTTCACTGGACGACATTGGCCTGGTTGAGCGCAGGCTAAGCGGCAAACACGTACTGATAGCTGACAGCGACGACATCAGTCAGACCGTTATGTCCCAACAACTTAATTCTGCCGGTATTAAAGCCACCAGTGTCTCTTCCGGTGCAGACTGTATCACCTTGTGTAAACAACTGACCTTTGACGCCATTATTCTGAACAATAAATTACCCGACATTCCCGGCTGGGAAGTGGCTGAAAGTCTTGTATTTGGTAACAGCCTGACCACCCCGATTATCTGTACTTCCACAGAAGATGCCTCTGCCATTGAAGATTTAATCAGTGATTCCGGAATGTGTGCCTTGCTCACCAAGCCGGTAAGTAATGATGATCTGCTCCGTACTCTCGATAACTACATGATTTATACCGGCGAAGCAGAACACGCCGGCGATGACTTCGACGGCATAAAAGATCCCTATGCGTCACTGCTTCAGAGTTTTTACCGGAAATACAGTGTCAGCGGAAATACCCCCTTTGACTTCCTTGTTGAAGGTTTGCAGCAACAGTCATCAGTGCCGGTGGAAATTCTTGCAGGGATCAGAAAAGATGCCTCAACGATTGGCGCGAAGCCACTGAAGAAAATGCTCGGCGCATTGCTGCAGCAGGATACTCCCGCTGAACTGGTTCAGGCCGCCATTCCCAAACTTGCCGGAGAGCTGGATATGACGCTGAAGAAAGTCGTCGCCAGTCTGGACGCACTGAGCAATGTTGAGGAAAAACAAGAAAATGAACAGGATTTCACGTCACAAGTTCAATTTATACTAAACTTACTGGAAGACTACGATGCAAAAGCATCGGACAACCTGCAACAACTCTATAGTGAACATCAGCAGTCTCCCCATCGCTGGGTGCTGCAACAGGCAATACAGAAAGTATCTCAATACGATTTTGAAGCTGCGGCTGTGCTCTTGCAGCCATTAGTAAACGGGCAATAATTGTGGGCGTAATGTGAAAGCGTTTAGTGTTTTAATCGTTGATGACGAACCGGCAAACATTGATATTCTCAAAGATATACTGATCCATCAATATCAGGTAAAGGTGGCACCGTCGGGGGAAATTGCACTGAAAATTGTCAGTAAAGCCCCGCCCGATCTTATTTTGCTTGATGTCATGATGCCCCATCTGGATGGTCTGGAAGTGTGCCGGAGATTGAAAGCGGATCCGGCCACGGCCTCCATCCCGGTGATTTTTGTCACGGCGCTCGGGCAAGGTGAAGATGAAGAGCGCGGATTCGCCGCCGGTGCAGTGGACTATATTGCCAAGCCTATTGTACCCGCCATTGTGCTGGCCCGGGTAAAAACCCATATTTCACTCGCCCATCAGCAACGGGTCACCCGCCAGGAAGTGGAGGAACGGACAAAAGAACTTCAGGTAAGTCAGTTGAGTGCTATCAGTATGCTTGCTGCAGCGGGTCACTATAACGATACCGACACGGGACTGCATATCTGGCGGATGGCGGCTTATGCGAGAAGGCTGGCCACTGCCGCGGGATGGTCTGTGGAAGCAGCCAGATTGCTGGAACATGCAGCTCCTATGCATGACACGGGAAAAATAGGCATTCCCGACAGCATTCTGAAAGCGCCCAGGAGGCTGACAGACGAAGAAATGGTGATCATGCGGACCCATGCTCAAATCGGTCACGATATCTTATCTAACAGCCATTCACCGTTGTTCAAACTGGCTGCTGAAGTGGCGGTGAGTCATCATGAGCGCTGGGATGGCTCTGGCTACCCGAATGAACTAAAAGGGACGGATATACCCGAGTCAGGCCGTATCGTTGCTATCGCTGATGTGTTCGACGCGCTGACCATGATAAGACCATACAAAAAAGCATGGAGCATCAGCGACGCTTTTGACTACATCCGCGATAACGCAGGTTATCATTTTGATCCGGCACTGGCAGAGAAATTCCTGACCATAAAAGATGACATTATCAGCATTAAAGAAAAAGCGGATAATGCCTCTTCTGAGAATGAAGAATCAGTCTTTTACGCCGGATTTGTGGAAGAGAAATAACCCCGCCGAATCCTACTCAGCCCAGTTTAAAATCCATTCTGACCATGCGCGATTTCGTTGCAACCGCATTACCACCGACAAATCTGGGAGCATAACGCCAGTGTTCCAGCGCCTTTATGGCTGCGGTACCAAACATGCTGCCACCGTCAGTTTCTATCAATTCAATATCACGGACAAAACCTTCATCATCGATAGTAAATGACAGGACTGCACTGCCGTCTTTGCCCCGCCTTGCATAAGACACCGGATAATCCGGGTTTACACGATAAAGCGGTTCGGGCTCCTGATCATCAGACCACGGCTTCATTTTTCCAATCGCCCGGCAGTGCTCTGTAGCCTTATCTGACTCTCCTTTCTTCTCATACAACCCGACCAGTTTCGCATGGGCATTCAGTGCATACGGATGGGAGAAATCAAGATTACTGTCGAAGGTATCAGCAACGACTTCATAGTTCCCGATGGCCTTAGAAGAATGATTAAAGCGTTCGTAGACCAGTGCCAGTAATAAGCGGGATTCCAGAGTCCGTAAATCTTTATCCCCCCAAAAGCCATCGACGATACTCAGGTTGTCTTTATAGAAACGCAATATTGCGTTGTTGGTCACTCCTAAGATTGAATTGATAACTACTGTGGCAGCAAGGTAATGCGTCGTAACCTTCTGAGCGTCATCTTCAAACTGGATGTCGTCCATGTTGAGAATGATGTAACGACTCAACCGTTGTGAAAAGCTGACCTTAGCTTTATCCATGCCCTTAAGCTTATTTACTGCACTGAGGATATCGATGTGCATATTCAGTAACGCAGGGGAATTTTCGTCATACAGCGAATCATATTGCTCCAGTACAGCTTTGAACTGGCTGACAGCCTCATCCACATAATCCTGCTGTGCGAGCATATTGGCGTACGAATGCCTGAGCTTCACCGCATTTTCGCTGTCAGCACCGTATTTTTGCTGACCCAGTTGCCAGGCTTGTTTCGCCAGCGCCGTACTCAGTACGATGTCATCTTTTTCCACCGCCTCCTTAAACGCACGGTAGACCTCACTGAATTCATCAGCCGCAGCAGACATTGAAAGCAAAGAAGAGAAAAGTGTGATTTGTGCGAGTCGTTTAAGACCACTCATGACAGCATCCTTGTTCATTAGTGAGTTTTCACTGTAGTGAAATGATGCAGTAAAAGCAAACCCGGCTTGCTGGCCGGGTTTGTTGGAAGGGAATATCAGATTTTTGTGGTTTTAAGGAAAATACAATTCTGGCTGATGTGCTCACTGTCAAGACGCAGTCCGAATTCAGGTAAACTGGCCAGCACTTCTTCCCGTGTGTAAGGACGGTTAAGGATACCGATAGATTGTCCGTAATCGTTCACCTTCGTACTGATTTTATTCATAAACCCTTCACCGGGATATAGCAGCACGTTCATGTAGAGGGTACCGCCTTTTTTCAGCACTCTGACAATTTCATGCATGGCCTTTTCAATCCCGCCAATGGTGTGATAACCATTTGGCAGGTTCGCAGTATCGAACGTTTCGTCCTCGAAGCTCATATTTCTCAGATCTTCGATGGCCAGCTCAGCCCCTTTCAGCTTCTTCCTCGCGCCCCCCATCAGGGCTTTGGAATAATCTACACCTACCAGTGAAAATGGCTGTTCTTTCTGTTTTTTTCGCGCATGTTTCATGCAAATTTGGGTGAATGTACCGGTACCGATAGCACATTCAAGATGTTTGCCTTTAAGGTTCTCGGCAAAAAAACGGACCTGAGAAGATAAGGTATTGCGGTACGCCAGGGTCAGAATAAAAAAACCACGGACGTCATAAAGCATCGGCGTCAGGTTATAACTGTTTTCATTAATGATACTTTCATCTGACATGACAAAATGCCCTCTTTCAAAAAACTGCCGTTCATATTCAGCTATCATGACGACAGACAGCCCTGCTAACGAACACGGGCTACTATCCACGCTTTACAAAACTATACATCAGGTGGAGAAAAAACTACGTATACCAAACATATACATAGGAATGAATCCGCAATACGCAGAGTAAATACTATGCCGGACAGCCGGAATCACGAGCCATGAGCATAGTCGCTGACATGCGCTATGTAAATGAAAGTAAAATGACATCTTACAAACATAAAAAAGGCCGGTTATCCCTTTTTTACCAGGAAAACCGGCCTCTTTGTGCCCATCAGGCAGGCAAAGGGCTTAGCATTTAACACTTATCAAATTTCAGCCATCGCTTCCTGTTGAGTCTTTTCAGACTGTACAAAGCGCTTCCACTGCTGTGCCATTGCTTTGCTCTTCTGATGCTTTTCAGCTTCAGCAAGCTGATCCAGTGCTTTGGCGTACTGCTTATTGTTGTACAGCGCCATGCCTTTAATCAGATACACAATACCCGGATTCCGTAACTGACCTTTTTCAATAGCATGGTCAGCAGCGGTAATGGCATCATCCCAGCGCTCAGCATTCAGCAATACCTGTGCGAGCTGGGCATCCAGTTCACCGTCTTCTGACAATTCAGCGGCAGACTGCATCACCGGAATGGCTTTATCCTGCTCTTTGGCAAGGGTCCAGCTCTGGCCAAGGAAACGTAAGTTACGCAGGTTCTTTTCCAGCGTACCGTCTTTCATCGCCTGTTCCATCAGCAAAGCACCTTTATAGGGGACTTTGTGATAGTAATAAAGCTGTGCCAGGTTGAAGATGTCGGCAGACGATTCCACGTAACCTTGCTGATAAGCTGATTCCATGATTGCCAGTTGCTTGCGTTCTTCACCCAGTTCACCGTACATGCCGGCAAGCTGGATCCAGTACTTGGGCTCGTCAAACAACTTCACCAGTTTAACCAGAACATTCTTCACCTTTTCAGGTTGCTTAAGTTCATAGTAAATGGCCCGCTGCAGAATCAGCCAGTTCTCATCAGGGAGCATGCCTTCAGCTTCATGATCGGCAATCGCTTTAGTGATGAACGGTTCGGCTTTAGCGTACTCCTTATTCTGATAATAAGCCTGAGCTTTTAAAATCAGATTCTTAGGCGGAACGACGCCGTCGTTCAATGCTTCCCAGCGCTCAAGATAGGCAATACTCTTGTCGTAGTTACCCTGCATCAGGTTTAACTGAGCAAGACTGAACAAGGTCGTCATCTCAAACTTTTCAGGGATCGGCTGCTGCTCCACCACCTGCGCAAAGCTGTCTAATGCTTTATCGTACTGCTCATCGTTGTAATAGATGAAGCCGTAGAAGTTATACATCATGGCTTTTTCGTAGCTGTTCATCGAACTGTCTTTGTCTTTCACCTCGTCCAGGATGGCAATGGCTTCAGGAATATTTCCTTCATCGCCGGCCGCCTGAGCGCGGGCTAACTGTTCGTAAACTTTGCCACGCAAAGTCGGTACTTTGCGGGTTTTCTTTTCACTGGCTTTCACTTCCTGTGCCTGCGCGCTGATAACAACGGCGGGTACAACAGCCAGGTTTAAGGCCAGTGAAAAAGCGCAAACCAAACGTTTGGATAAATGATTCTTCATAGTACTTACCCGTCAATCTGGAAGGTGATTCGGTTCTGCACGCCGGACACTTCAGTCGCTTCACCGTTAACAACACGGGGCTTATATTTAAACTTCATGGCGGCATCCATCGCAGCCTGCTCAAATATGCCCGAAGGGTTCGCTTCTACCACTATCGGATCGCGCACTGTGCCTTGCTTAGTTACCGTAAACTCCACAATAACGAAACCTTCGATACCACGCTGCAATGCACGACGGGGATAGACCGGCGCAACTTTAACGATAGGCAGATACTCACCGTCTCCGGATTCAAGTGCTAAGCCGCCGTCCAGGGCTACGTCAGCGCCAACATCACCACCGAAGTCCATAGAGGTACCATTGGCGTCAGGCGAAGGCGAATCCATTTGCGGTGAACTCATTTGCGGCGGTGGCTCTTTTGGCGGTGGTGGCTTACGGGGCTTACGGTCTTTTTGTTCAACCGTTTCCTCTTTCTTCACCCGCACAAAGTCAAGCACACTGCCTTTTGGTGGCTCTGTTAACGCACTGCCGCCCATCTTGATGAGTGATTGCATCAAGAAGAACAGGCCAAGCGTAATCGCCAGCGAAATGACAAATGCGATGATAAATCGTGGCATGGCTTAAGGCTCTTGTGCTGCGATTGAAACTTCGTAAACACCCGCCGCACGGGAGGCATCCATAACTTTGATCAGCGTATCGGTGGTGGCCTTCTGATCTGCCTGAATCACCACAGTACCCTGCGGGTTCTCAGCATGCAGACGCTCGATGTTGGCCTGTACCGCACGTACGTCAACACGACGCTTGTTGATCCAGATTTCACCGGTATCAGAAATCGCGATAAGAATGTTAGCGCGATCCTGTTTTACTGCGGTGGCCGCTTCAGGACGGTTTACATCGATACCGGCTTCTTTCACGAAAGACGCCGTTACAATGAAGAAGATAAGCATGATGAAAACAACGTCCAGCATGGGCGTCATATCAATTGTGGCTTCTTCTTCGTCAATCAGATTTTGAAAATGCTGCTTCATAATAAGGTTCCTGACAGAAAGGCTTAGCCTTTGCGATCAATAATCAAGGCGTCTTCTAAGTGTGTGCGCTCGGTCTTCACCATACGGTTCAGCCAGGTCGAGGCGAATACGCCTGACAACGCGCCAACCATACCCGCCATTGTCGGGATAGTGGCTTTAGATACACCAGATGCCATAGAGCGGGCGTTACCCGAGCCGGAGATGGCCATTACATCAAAAACTTCAATCATTCCAGTAACCGTACCCATCAGGCCCAACAGCGGACACAATGCCACCAGCGCCTGAATAATCGGAATACTGCCCCGTAAACGAATGGTCAGTGCAGAAATCGTTTTCTGGCGTACTTGCTCAGCAAACCAGGAGGAACGATCGCTGCGGGCTTTCCATTCAGCTACGGCCTGTTTCTTAAAGTTCTTGTGCCAAATCAGCAGGTACATCGCACGCTCGAGAATAAGTAACCACATGATGAAAATCAGCAGACCGATGACCAGGAGAACCTGGCCCCCTGTCTCTGTAAAATCACGAATGGCTTCGAGAAATGCGATCATGGCTTAGCCCCGCTCAGCGCGCTCTGCGATAACACCAGACGCCTGCTCTTGCAGCACGTACACGATATTCTTACTACGGGTATTCAGCATGGCGTATAACAATGTCATAGGAATTGCTACAACCAGACCCAGTACTGTAGTTACCAGTGCGGTAGAAATACCACCTGCCATCAGTTTCGGGTCACCGGTACCAAACAGTGTAATTGCCTGGAAGGTGTTAATCATACCGGTTACTGTACCTAACAGACCCATCAGAGGCGCAACCACTGAGATGATCTTGATAATGGTCAGGTTACGACCCAGTTTTGGTACTTCACCTAAAATCGCTTCTGTTAAGTGCAGTTCCAGCGCTTCAACATCCGCATTAGGGTGATCTTCACGAACTTTCAGTACACGGCCCAGCGGGTTGTCAGTTTTGATTTCTTTACGCTTAAGTTGCTTTTGTACTTTCGCGTTAATCAGCGTCAGGCTGATAAGACGCTCAATCGCCAGAAGCAGACCAATAGCACCTACGATAAGGATGATATAACCCACTTCACCGCCCTGCTCTACACGCTCTTTCAGATCAGGAGCCTGAACCAGCAGACCCAGGATAGAACCACCTGTAGGGTCAATACCAAACTCAACCAGTTCGCCGTTTGAGTTTTGCAGCGCCTGTGCAGAATCGCCGTAACGGTCAGCCGGCTGGCGAACCAGTTCAGCTACAGTGCCGGTGATGCCGTTGAAGTCGAGGTATTTACCGTCAGCAACCAGTGCAAACGGGCCAACACGTACGATTTCTTTGTTAACTTTCTCGCCGCCGGCTTCAACAACAGACGTGTCGAACTTAGTCACTTTGCCTGACTCAGTCATTTCACGCTGCATTTCAAACCATACGCGCTCAATTTCCTCGATAGAAGCTAACTTTGAGCTCTTACCCATTGACTGTGCCATGTTGTCAAGAAACTCAGCGCGGCCGGGGATTTGAGCAGAAACAACAGAGTTCTGGAATTTGCTCTTGGTATCACCGGCAACCTGCTGCAGTACACCGAACAGTTCTTTCAATGAACCTAAACGGGTATCCAGAGCGGCATTCAGGTCGGCCAGTTTAAATTCGTTTTCTTCAAACTGAGTTTCCAGACTTTCTGAATTCGCCAGCGCCTGATCACGCTTCTTGCGGGTATCAGCCAGGATCTGGTCCTGCTGAGCACGCTGTTGAGTAAATTCCTGTTCACGTTGCTTATTCTGTTGTGATTGAGCGAACTGGCCTTCTTCCAATTGCTTCAACAGGGCATCAAGGTCCAGTGCGCGGTCGTTTTCCGCCAGTGCACCGAAGCTTAATGTTGCAGCGGCAAGACCAGCTGCTAAAAATTTAATCTGCTTTAACATGGTCAATACCTCTTAGTCCGTGATTGCAACAGGCAGCATTAACAAGTCTGGTGCAAGCTGTTTCTTCGCCATGCGCAGACCTTTAGTGATCTGTGTACGGTAGCTGCTGTCCAGTTCTTCCCACTGACGTGTTTGTTTATTCCAAACACCTTGCTTACCAGCGTCACGGGTTTGGTAAATCAGTGCAGTACGGCCAAGACGTAAAAACTCAACGTCACGCTCTGTACCGTCAATTTCATGGATACCGGTGTAAGCTTCCATGGTGCGGCCGTAATCCATCTCAACCTGATAGGCTTCCATTACACGACGGAATTTCTCAGAGGCAGACACATCGGCACGGTCCATCATGTCTTTTAAGTCAGCGATACGCTTGGCACGCTCTTCTTCCAGGAAAGGAACGTCCAGGGCAACGAATTGCTCAAGACCGTCAATCATGCGAATCATTAACGGCGTAATTTGACGCTCGATAACCGAAACTTCGTCGATTGATGCGTTCAGATCAGCCATTTCCTGTTCCTGGTTGGCAATCTGTTTGCGCAGCTGGTTGTTGTAAACTTCCAGCCCTTCGATTTCTTTATTCAACGTTTTGAACGTTTGAAGTTTATTATCGATTTGGTCAGCGATATTGTTGATTTTGTCTTGTGATTTAGCTGCACTTTCATTGATTTTTGCAGCCTCATCGACAACGGGTTTCAAGACGCTATCGTCTTGTGCCATGGCGGTAGTGGCCGTCAGGGCGCTCGCCAGCAGCAACGAGTTGAAAAGCTTCATACATTCAAACCTTACTGTTAAAAGGAATCGGATTTAACCGAGCGTAAATTTCTGCGCGTAGGATAGGAACTTTCTATGACAGTTTTATTACATGACTGTCATATTTCCTCTGTCATAATCCGACGGGAGGTGACGAAAAAAGAGCCGCTGATGCGGCTCTTTTTGAGTTGATTTTAGAAGTCGTAGCGATAAGCCAGACTGAAAGACGTTCCTACGGTTTCGGACCTTAGGAGTGTGTCCTCAAACTCAATTTTCTTTTCCTGATCAAGCATATTCTGCACTTTCAATGTGACAGTGGTATTAAAATCAGGGTACCACTTGTACACCACATCCAGAGAGTGGAAAGGCTGCTCGAAACTGTCATCGAACCCGTCGATGCCGGGAATAAGAATACGCGGACCAAACACGTTATAGACTAAAGATGCAGAGTGCTCACCGTTATCTGAGTCATAACCTAACTGTGTATTGACTACCCACTTAGAGTGACCTGTCATTGCACGCGTTGTGTTGGTAATGGATGTAGACACACCTGTTTGCTGTTCAATGGCCGCCGGATCAAGCTCGATCTCAGAGTCACTTAACGTCAGGTTACCGGACAGGAACAGGTTGTCCCATACGCCGTCACCGAACACCTCTAGCCCTTGCAGGAACTCCACTTCCACACCGTACATCTTACCGGTTTCGGCATTAGCGATACGGATGAGCGGCGGACCGTCCTGTGCAGGTGACTGAACAGATTCAATAGGTGTATCCATGTCTTTGTAGAAAAGACCTACAGACAGGTTATTACCGGCCTCACGGTACCATTCCCAACGAACATCAAAGTTATCGATGGACGTGGTTTCCAGACCCGGCGTACCACCCACAGGGTTTTCAGTCAGCGGGTCAATGTAGGTGGCTGAAGATACTTCACGCAAGTCAGGACGTACTACCGTTTTACCGTAGCTGAAACGCAACTGCATATCCTGCTCAAGGAAGTAAGTCACTGCCAGAGACGGATAGAAATCTGCTTCAGCAAACGCCAGTTGTGAACGGTCCGCATCGTCAGTTAAGTCAAACTGGTTTGTACGGGGGTCAAAAGGTACAACAGCCTGACGGAAGTCTTCGTAACGCACACCACCACTGAAACGCCACAGGTTGTTCCAGAACAGATCCGCTTCGAAGTAGTACGAATCCACTTTCTGACCGGCGGCATAGTCATCACCGGCAACGGTGGTGTCACGCAGCAGGTTCTGTGTGGTGTAGCTGGCATTGTCCAGCGCTTCATCGTCAAGCACTTCGTCAAACTCATAGCCGGTAAGCAATGAGGTATCAGAGAAAGCACGGGTGCTCACATCAAGACGGCGGTTTTCTGCAGTACGGGTTTTGGTCAGGAAATTTCCACCCGCTTTAAATTCCATCTCCCACTTATCTACCATCAGCGGATAGTTGAAGTTGTAGGCATAGTTTTCTACGCGGTCATGGAGACCCTGGAATGAATAACGTCCGGCAACGGTAGAGTTACTCACGCTGCTTTCGGTTTCACGATCGTAAATACCATCCAGGTTTTCATCTTCCAGCAGGAAGCGGGCTTCCATATTACCCGGCGCGTCACGCAGTGAACGGCCTAATGAGTATTTCCAGTCAAACCCTAAGAAACCCAGTTCAGGGAACGTATGGGTACCACGAATCTGATTAGTAAACAGTTTACGCTCTTCGTACTGCACTTCGTATTTGCGAACACGCTGGTTATCAGACAAGGTGATGTTCGCCGTGTTACCAATCATATCACGGATCTGGTCACGGGTATCGCTCAGTACAATGACACTGTAATCCACGCGGTGCTGGCGGTTATAGTCGATACCGACGTTAAACAGTGAAGACCACTTCACAGATTTCTCTGTGGTGTTCACTTCGTCGTAGTAGCGGACCATACGGATTTCATCGCCGTTACGCAGTGGCTGCTCACCAATGTATTCTTCACTCACATTGGTAGAACGGTCATAACCGGTAGCAACAAGGAAACCGAAACGCCAGTCGTCGTTATAATCGAAACTGTTACCGATGGAGAAGTTGCCTTTCATATCAGGATCAACACTTTCCAGTACAGGGTCGTAGTCACGGTTTAATTGCTTGAACAGCGCGACAGATTCTTCCTGGCTTAAATCATCCAGAAAGTCTTTGCTGGCATATTGGGCTGCAATGTCAGCAGGCATGGCGCGGGTGCCGTCATCTTTACCCATCCAGTCATCGCTGCCGCCGTTGTACATGTAGGCATCGTCAAAGTTATCGGAGTTATAACCTAACTGGCCCTGCACACTCATCACAAAATCGGAAGGAATGGTACGCAAACGGATATCTACGTTACCACCGCCAAACGAAGCCGGCATAGAAGGCGAATACGCTTTCTGGACCGATAAGCTCTCGATAATAGAAGACGGGAATAAATCGAGAGGCATTACGTTGCGGGTAGGATCCGGGCTTGGTACCGCCAGGCCATTTAACTGGGTAGATGAATAACGCTCACCCAGACCACGAACGTAAATGAACTTACCGTCAACCAGGGTCAAACCTGTTACACGACGCAATGCTGATGCCGCATCAGAGTCACCGGTACGAGAGATTTGCTCAGCACCCATGATATCCGCAACAAACGCCTGGTTCTTACGTTCTTCCATAACGGCAGTCGCCGTACCTTTTAAGCGGGTGCCGGTGGCAACCACTTCTTCAATGACTTCTTCGTCATCTGTTTCCTGAGCTACTGCGGGCGCGATACTGGCTGATAATGTTGCCAGTACAGCCAGACTCAGTGGTTTGACAGGAAACCTGATTGCAGGCTTTTTCATTGTAAACCTCGTGGAAAAGCGTTCTTACAATACAACGATAAAAATCGATGCTTTTAATACTTAAAAAGCAAGCACGTTACTTTTACCGCAACGTGCCTGCTCTGATGGTGGGATTAGGAGTGATTACTCCAGACCAACAGTCCAGCCAGCTGTCCAGTCGTTGTCTTCAGATACTGCACCTACGAAGTCAGCATTGTCGAAGAACGTGTCGCCAGTCCAGTCTTTAGGCGTTACTGCATCAGTGATGCTGTAGATACCGTTAACTACTTCAGCCTGAGTAGCAACAACTGCGTTGCCGGTCATGGTGTTCAGGAACCAGTTTTCCAGGTCAACTGCACCGTCATCAAACTTGAAGTTCTCGTCGTTTTCACAAGCGATTACAGAGTTAGTGAAGGTTGTTGTACCGTCAGACAGGTTAGCTTGTGATTCGTTAACGTTTTCGATTTCGAAACACTCACCCATGCCTGCAGGGCCTGTTACGATGAAGTTAGACAGCTGAGCGCCTGTACCTTCACGTAAGTAAACACCTTCTGAATCGTCATCACCGTCAAACTCGTTACCGATAATGGTGACGTTAGACAGAGTCGGGTTAGACTGAGGCTCATTAGCCGGGTCTGAACCGTCGTTGTCAGCTTCGATACCACGGTTTGCATCAGAGTTGTCAGTCGCCTGGCGAACTAATACATACTGCATGCGACCCTGGAAGCCGTTATCCCAGTCAATGCTGTCGTCCTGGTTGTCAGTCAGTACTACGTACTTCATATCAACGTTACCGCCGAAGAACTCAACACCGTCGTCAGATGATTTGTGGATTTGAATGTAGCTGATATCAGTACCTGAACCCACACCGCCCATAGTCAGACCTTGCAGCTCGTTGTCCGGTGCGATTTCGAAACCAGAGTACATGATACGCACGTAGCGGATAGTACCTGAGTTATCAGCAGTGTCTGAACCACCGAATACCGCACCTTCTTCTGCACCTTCGATTTGCAGAGAGCAGGCACCTTCAGCAGGACACTGGTTAGATGGGGCGTTACCCAGCATTACCAGACCACCCCACTGACCAGGCTCACCGGCGTCAGACGCCACATCAGCTTGTGAAGTGAAAGTGATTGGGTTTGCAGCAGTACCCTGTGCATCAATTTTAGAGCCACGGCTGATTACCAGGTAATCGTTACCGCTTGCACCGTACAGCGTTACACCGTCTTCGATAGTCAGCGTCGCGCTGTCAGCATTGTCATTACCGATGAATACTGCACCAGACAGAGCATACATGTTGCCTTCAGTCAGTGTCAGGTCAGAAGTAATGCGGCCAGACAGTTCACATGTTGTGGTTGTACCATCAACAGAAGTGATTTCAGACGTACCGGAAGGACAACCTTCTACAGTTTCTACTACGCCGGTCACTTCACCGCCGCCGTAACCAAATGCCCAGCCTTCACGCCAGTCAGTTGTTCCGTCTAACGCACCGATGTAATCAGTCGCATCGAAGAAACCGTCAACCTGAGATGCATCAGCACCGGCACCTAACAGCGGGCTGCCTGATGTAGGAGAACCGTCTGCATTCAGGGCAATCGCTTCAGAAACAGAGTTACCTGTCATGGTGTTCAGGAACCAGTCTTCCAGGTCAACTGCACCGTCATCGTTCTTGAAGTTTTCGCCGTTACGACAAGCCATAACAGAGTTTTGAATCGTGATAGTACCGTCAGCCAGGTTAGCCTGAGATTCAGTCACGTTTTCAACTTCGAAACACTCGCCCATACCAGCAGGGCCAGTTACAACCATGTTGTAGATCTGAGCGCCGGTACCTTCACGAAGGTAAACGCCTTCAGAATCGTCGTCACCGTCGAAGTTGTTACCGATGATAGTCAGGTTAGAAATCATTGGGTTAGACTGTGGCTCGTTTGCCGGATCTGAACCGTCGTTATCCGCTTCGATACCACGGTTTGCGTCAGAATCATCAGTAGCATGTTCAAGGAATGCGTACTGGATTTTACCGGTGAAGCCGTTATCCCAGTCTAATGAATCATCTTGCGCGCCTGTAACCAGAACATATTTCAGTTGCGGGCTACCGCCGAAGAATTCGATACCGTCATCTGAAGATGCGTGTACCTGGATGTGGTCGATAGAAGTACCTGAACCCACACCGCCCATAGTCAGACCTTGCAGCTCGTTGTCGGGTGCAATTTCGAAACCAGAGTACTTGATAACCATGTAGCTGATTGAACCAGAGCTTTCTGTATCGTCTGTTCCACCGAATACCGCGCCTTCTTCAGCACCTTCGATTTGCAGAGAACAGTCACCTGTATCAGGACACTGGTTAGATGACGCATTACCCAGCATTACCAGACCACCCCACTGACCAGGCTGAGCGTCACCGCCAACTACGTCTTCAATTGAGGTAAGGATTACCGGTGCTGCTGCAGTACCGTTTGCTTCAATAGTAGAACCACGGCTGATAACCATGTAATCGTTACCGCTGCGGCCGAATATAGTTGTGCCCGGCTCGATAACCAGGTTTACGCTGTCTGCGTTATCGCTACCGAAGAAAACCGCGCCGTCTAACGCCCATACGGTGTCGTTAGTCAGAGTAATGTTACCGCTGTCGTCAGCATCATCAGCAGTTAAACGACCAGACAGTACGCGAACAGTTACGTCGCTGCCAAATGCAGTTGAAACTTGAGTGCTCAGACCTGAGCTCACTTCGCCGGGTGCTGTATCAGTATCGCCAGAATCACCTGAGCCAGAATCGCTACTACTTCCGTTGTTATTTGTAACGCTGTTATCGATGTCGCCTTCGCTGATATTGATGTCACCACCACAGCCGGCTAAAACAAGCGCTGCTGCGATTGCTGAAGCCTGAAATAAGTGCTTAAGTTCCATTCATCTCTCCAAGTGCAAATATAATTATGGATTTAGAAAACGCAGGCACTTTACCTAAGCTAAATGACACATTTGTTACACTTCTGCGTTGTCACAAAACTTTCACAGTGAAAAGTGAACTTTTAGTATCTAAATCAGACCTGTAGGATGGTTAAAAATCTTAGTATATGATTTTGCTTAATTTATTATTTCCCGTCACACGGGAAAATAAAGGCTGGATTTGTGGTTTAACGTTAAAAAAGCGGCAGTCCGGCGAATTTGCCGGTAACAATTAAACGAAAGTATGAAGGAAAAATGACAGCCATCACGGCGTTTTTAACGCTGAACGTTGTCCAGAAGACGGCGCTGGCGAAGCAATACATCTTCCCTGACAGGAAAATAGCCGTCACGCTGAACCTGCACCTGCCCTTGTTTTGACAGTACATACTTCAGAAACTCACGCTCCAGTGTGGGCAGAGGTTTTCCCGGTGCTTTATTCACCACCAGGTAGAGAAAGCGGGCATAAGGATAGGTTTCATTACGAACAGTCTCTGTAGTCAGCGGCACCAGTGAATCCACGCTTTCACCAATTGAGAGCGCCTTTACGCCGGCGGTTTTGTAACCGTAGGCCGCGTACCCCATTCCATGCTGACTGGTTGCAACCGACAGTACCACGGAAGCAGAACCGGGCTGTTCATTCACTGTCGTCCTGAAATCTCCGTCACATAACGCCATGAGTTTAAACAAGCCGTAAGTACCGGAAACTGAATTTCGCCCGAACAGGCGAATGGGTGAAGGACTGGTTGCTGAATTCCCGGTAAGTTCTGACCAGTCTGTCACCGGTGAACCAGCGCCGCAATAACGGGTAGCAGAAAAGATAGCGTCAACCTGTTCCAGTGTCAGGCCCCCGACCGGGTTACGACGCTCGACGAAAATGGCAATGGCATCCATGGCCACCTTCAGCACCGTAGGCGGATAACCATGCTCACGGACAAAATCGCGGATTTCCGAAGGTTTCATTTCACGGCTCATGGGGCCAATCGTCGCCGTGCCCTCTGTCAGCGCCGGCGGCGCAGTAGAAGAACCGGAAGCCTGGATCTGAAACTTCACCTGCGGATACATTTCCATGAACTCCTGCGACCACAGGGTCATCAGGTTGGCCAGCGTATCAGACCCTACAGAGGTAATTTTCCCTGCCACGCCCGGACTGCGGGTATATTCCGGCACAGGCTCAGCTGCATGGGCCCGGAAGATAACAGAACAGCAAAGGAACAGAACTAAGGCCGTAAACCGGCTCATGACTTCTCCGTAATTAACTCTTCGTCCAGCAGGAAAGAAAACTGACTGCCCTCGCCTACTGTACTGGTGATATCCAGCTGCGAATTATGATGGCTGAGCACGTGTTTCACAATAGATAAGCCCAGACCGGAACCACCTGTTTTTCTGGAACGCGCCTTATCCACACGATAAAAACGCTCAGTCAGCCGCGCAAGGTGATTCTGCTCAATACCGTCACCGTTATCCACCACCGCAAATAAAGCGCCGTGATCATCCCGTTTCCAGTAAACATCAATTTCGCCCCCGGCCGGCGTGTAATGCACAGCGTTAAACACCAGATTAGAACAGGCACTGCGAAGTTCTGTTTCCACCCCGAAAACCCAAAGTTCAGGGTCGATATGGAAGCGTATGGTATGACCTTTTTCCGCATTGAGTGTCTGCGCTTCTTTTTCCAGTTGCCGGAACATGGAAGGCATATTGACTTTATTTTCGTAGATACGCTCCGAACTGGCTTCAATGCGTGACAATACCAGCAGATCCTCAATCAGGTTTTGCATTCTGTAAGTCTGGGCGTTCATTTCTTTGAGCGCTTTGGTCACCATGGGATTGTCTTCATTATCCGGTAACAATTCCAGATAACCGGAGATCACGGTGAGCGGCGTGCGTAATTCGTGTGAAACGTTTGCCACGAAATCCTTACGCATTTCTTCTAACTGGCTAACACGGGTCACGTCACGGGCAATCAGCAACAGGTGCTCTTCCCCATAGGGCATGATCCGGTATTCGAATGTTTTACTGGGGTTTGCCGGTGCGGGTACTTCGATAGGATGGCTGAAATCGCCGGCATGAAAATATTCTATAAATTCAGGATGGCGGATAAGGTTATCAATACGTGCGCCGGCGTCGCCGGGCCATTTAAGCCCCATTTCCAGTCTTGCCAGCCGGTTGCACCAGATAATACAGGCCTTGGAATCCACCACCACTGCGGCATCAGGTAAGGCTTCCGACCCTTCACGGAAACGCTTTACCAGCTCACCGAGTTCTTTCCTTTTATTGCGGTTGCGCCGCTGGAGATAATATATACCTTCGTAGATATGCTCCCACACCCCGCTGACCGTGGGCGGAGACATTTTCCGGCTATGCCATAACCAGCGGTTGAGCTTAAAAAGCTGCCAGTAGTTGATTATCAGCAGCCCCAGCGCACCCAGCGTAATGGCGAATAACATGTCATCCAGGTACAACCCCACCAGCGCGAAGACAAGCAAATAGGCCAGCAGGCGAATTGCGCTTCTCAGCCAGGAAAAAGGATAGTACATGTAATTGAAGGCCTTATTTTAATGTGAAGGCTATTGTGACAATGTCGGGCGGCGCACGCAACGTATGCCGGTGCGCCGTCAGATTACAATTTGGTAGAGAACCGGTAACCTGCACCACGCACTGTCTGAATCATCGCGTCATGTCCGTGCTTAGAAATAGCTTTCCGTAAACGACGGATGTGCACATCAACGGTACGGTCTTCAACGTAAACGTTCGTGCCCCACACGTTATCCAGCAACAGTTCACGACTGTACACCCGCTCCGGGTGAGTCATGAAAAAGTGGAGTAACTTAAACTCTGTAGGCCCCATATCCAACGGATCATGATTCGCCATAACACGGTGAGAAATCGGCTCCAGTTTCAGACCATTAAACTCAATAGGCTCTTCACTGGACGTCGGTGTCACACGTCGCATTACAGCTTTGATACGGGCGATTAGTTCCTTGGGAGAGAATGGCTTGGTGACGTAATCATCGGCACCGGCATCTAACCCGCGGATTTTATCTTCTTCTTCACCCCGTGCCGTTAACATAATAACGGGAATATCACGGGTAAACTCATGTTGCTTCAATCCTTTAGCCAGCTGGACACCGGAACCTCCCGGTAACATCCAGTCAAGCAATATCAAATCCGGATATGGTTCACAGATTTTCTGTTGTGCCACATCAAAATCTTCAGCCTCAACGGTATCAAAACCTGATTGCTCAAGAACGAATTTCAGCATTTCGCGAATTGGCGCTTCGTCTTCCACTATCAAGACAGTACGGGACATTGATATTTTCCTGCTCATAACAAAACGCCGCTATTATTAAGGTGGTCTGTGACAGTTTTATTAAAACGATTACATTTATGTGTCAAGGAGATTACGGTTTTTTATGCTTTTGTCGAATATCATCTCGCTTGTTAATTCAATCTTTTACGCCTATTCTGTGTAGCAGGAATCAGGATTTCACGGTGAGGTTACGGTTGGATGGCCACAGTTAAGACAGGATTGTCGCGCAAGCTGCTCACGCGGGTACTGTCGGTGTATTTCATCCTGACACTTATCGTTACAGTGGGACAAATTTTCACTGAGTACCTGAGTACAAAAAATCACATCGAAAGTGAACTCCGTACCCTCAAAAATACCTTTGCAGAAAGCCTGACACGGGCCAACTGGGAACTGAACAAGGTTCAGGCCCGCATCATTGCAGAAGGCCTGACTAAACTCCCTACCATTGAAGGCGTACAGGTACGGGATGAAAACGGCGATCTGGTGGCCGATGAAGGTCAAACCATCCCGAGCAACGGCAACCCTGTGCAAACAGGTATTATGCAGGACCACCCCGGCGGTATTTTCAGTTACAGCTTCCCGCTCATTTTTGAGTTTTCCGGACGGGAGTCTTTCGTCGGTGATGTAACCCTCTATTCCAGTTTCGACATCATTTTAAGCCGCATCGAAGTCGGTATTTTCTTTCTTATCGGTAATGCCATTGTAAAAACCGCTTTTCTGATTTTTCTGTTCATGACGGCCTTTAAACATATGCTGTCTGAGCCGCTGGCAGAACTGACCGGGCAAATGACGACTTTCGATCCTGAACATCCGGAAGATTCTAAAATTCAGGTGACAGACGGCGAAGACAACGAATTACGCATGCTGCAACAGTCTTTTAATCAGGTTATCGACGACTTCGTCGACTCCCAGGAAAAACTGAAAGGTACCCGGGAAGCCCTGCGACAGGCGAATAAAAAACTGGATGATCAGAACCTCATCCTGGAGCAGGAAGTCGCCAAGAAAACCGCTTCCTTATCGCAAATTATGCTTGATCTTGAACAACAAAAAGATGAGCTCATCGCCAATCAGCGGGAACTGCGTCAGGAAAACGAAAACCGTCAGTACATTGAAGATGAATTGCGGAAGCGGAATACTGAACTGGCAAGAAATATGGAAATGCTCAATCTGATCAAAGATCAGCTGGTGGAATCTGAGCGTATGGCATCACTGGGCGGTCTGGTAGCCGGTATCGCCCATGACGTTAATACTCCCATCGGCGTGAGTGTTACCGCTGCCAGTTACCTGAATGAACGCCTGGTATCGTTACGGGCCGCCTTCGATGACAAAACGTTATCGAACAAGTCCATGAATGCTTTCATAGACGAAGCCGAACAGGCCTCCACTCTGTTACTGAGCAACCTGAACCGGGCATCTGATCTGATTGCCAGTTTTAAACAGGTCGCGGTAGATCAGACCAGCGAAGCAGAGCGTCTTTTTAATCTTAACAGCTACCTGCATGAAATTTTACAGTCGCTGAAGCCCACTTTTAAGAATACCAGACATCAGGTCAATATTCAGTGTCCCGCTGATCTTGAGATACTCTGCGCGCCCGGCGTCATTGCCCAGATTGTCACCAATATGATGATAAACTCTTTGATGCACGGCTTTGAACACATACAAGAAGGACACATCTCGCTGGTCGTGTCCCGTGAAGGCGGTCATATCGTGATGGAATATCAGGATGATGGTAAAGGAATGAGTAAAGAGGCTTTATCTCATTTATTTGACGCCTTCTACACAACCCGGCGAAACCAGGGTGGCAGTGGCCTGGGCACGCATATTGTGTTTAACCTGGTTACCCAGACGCTGGACGGTTCAATTGAAGCCTTCAGCGAACCGGAAAAAGGCCTCCGCTACGTTATCCGCTTCCCTGATAAACACGCCTGATCTTTACTAAAAACCACAGCCCGGCGTTGCAGCAAAACGCTGGCATTGGTACGCTTGCCGCCCTTAATAAAAACAATCTGGATCAGGACGTATTTCTATGTGGTTCAAAAACCTCAAAGCCTATCAGCTTACTCAACCACTTTCTCTGGACGATGATGATCTCAGCCGTATGCTGATGGATAACGCTTTCCGTCCCTGTGGTAAACAAGACACCGCCACTATGGGCTTTGCTTCGCCTTTCTCTCAGGCCGGAAAAGAAGGCGTGATGTTCCACAAAGTGCAGGAACGCTACTGGATCACGGTAAAAAAACAGGAAAAAATTCTGCCCTCTTCAGTGGTCAATGCTGAACTGGCTGACAAGGTCGCACACATCGAAGCGGAAACCGGTTCACCGGTGGGCAAAAAACAACAGCAGGATCTGAAGCAGGAAATCATTTTCCAACTGCTGCCTCAGGCATTCGTGCGTAACACGTACACCCACGGCTTCATTTCTATTCCTGAAAAAATGGTCGTAATAGACGCGTCTGCAGACGGTAAAGCAGAAGCCTGGCTGGCTCTGGTCCGTAAAGCTATTTCGTCACTGCCTGTCGTACCACTGGCCCGCCGCAGCCTGCAATCAGAGCTGACCCACTGGCTGACAGATGGCGCACCGGAAGGTATTGAACTGCTTGAAGAAGCAGAGCTGAAGTCGACCGACGATCTGGAAAGTGTGATCCGTTGTAAAAACCAGCCTCTGGACAGCGAAGAAATCACTATGCACCTGGACAACGGCAAGCTGGTTCAGAAAGTCGGCTTCGCCTGGCAGGAAGTACTCACAGCGACCATTGCGGAAGACGGTTCATTTAAACGGGTGAAATTTACTGACCGTTTAAAAGAAGAATCTGAAGATATTCCTAAAGATCAGGTTGAAGCCCGTATGGATGCAGAGTTTGCACTGATGTCAGCCGAACTGTGTCAGTTCCTCGATTTCATGCGCACCACGTTGAAGCTCAACGACGAATAACGTTAAGCTTACCCAGCTCAGGCCCGCTTTGATTTAATGCGGGCCTGCAGTTTATCCAGCCCCAGCACGCATAAACCAGCCAGTAATCCCCATACCGGTGCCCCAAGCTGAGCCACAGTGATGCCGGATGCACAGCAAAGAAAAGTCAACAAAGCCGCTTTACGATGAGCCTGATCCTCCAGCGCCTTGATCAATGATGCCTGTAATGTGCTGAATAAGGCCAGTCCGGCAAGCAGATGTACAACCACCAGCGGCATCTGGCTGAACAAATACACCACCAGCGAAGCCAGTACACCAAAGAGTATATAACCTGCACCGGCCATGATTCCGGCCTTATAACGTTGCTGCCGGTCTGTTCCCGCGTTCTCCCCCATACAAATCGCCGCAGTAATGGCTGCCAGATTCAGTGCAAAACCCCCGAAAGGTGCAGTGATCAGATTGACCACATACACCCCTGACAGAACCTGTCTCACATCCGGGTGGTAGTCATAACTTTTTAAAATAGCGATGCCGGGTAAATTCTGCGATAGCAGCGTGATGAGAAATAACGGAACAGCCAGACTCACAGTCGCTGAGAGGGTAAATGCCGGGGCGACCCATACAGGCACCGGCCAGGCCCACTCAAACGCCATTGCAGGCTCACCGGCCACCCACATACCAGCAACCAGTGCCACGGCGAGCAATATCAGCATGCTATAGCGGGGAAACCACACCGTACCCAGCAAATACACACTGATAAATATAACCACCAGAAGCGGATGCTCCGGCGCGTCAGAAAATATGCCCAAACATACCGGCAGTAGAATGCCCGCCAGCATGGCCGAAGACACCGCAGACGGGATGCGCTCAATTTGCTTAGTAATAAAGCGGCTCCGGGCGGCGATAAGTGCCAGCAATGCCGCGATGACAAAAGCCCCGATGACTTCTGCCAGCGAAAATCCGCCTGCAGCACCAATGAGAAAAGCAGCACCCGGCGTGGACCATGCCGTAACCACCGGCACCTTATAAAACCAGGAAAAGCCGATACAGGTGATGCCCATACCCAACCCGAGCATCAGCAACCAACTGACAATCATGCCCGCATCTGCTCCGGAAGCCTGAGCAGCCTTTATTACCAGCACCACTGCACTACTGTACCCCACAATAACAGCGGTGAGTCCGGCAGTTATATGGCTCAGCTTGGGAAGTGATGATGTGGACACGATATTCTCCGTCAATTTAAATGTGCGCTATAACGCACAATAAAGGAAACAAAGTTTACCACCGTGCGCTATAGCGCACAAACGAATTCATCGTTCACCCGTAAGCGAATGAACAGGATTATGAACAGAAAAAGTGAGAATGGACGTGGATGTTGTCAGAGATAAGCGGAAGATTCAGACCGGCAACAGCGCTGCCGGTCGGGTATTGCGGTTAAGCTCAGGCGAAGACTTGCTTGGCGTTAACACACATTTCTTTATATTCGTCAGTGGTCAGTTCTTTAATGTCTTCAATTACGCCACGCTGAATTGCCAGATTCAGAACGGCATCTTTCTGACCTTCCATTTTACCCGCCAGCGCTGCACCGACACGGACAAAATCCAGATAAGACAGCTTCTCCGGTATGACTGACAGATCCCGCCATTGCTCGGCTACCATAGTGAAATTATCACTGAAATCCCAGGCTCGCATGATGCTGCCGCCAATCCGGCCGGACAACTTATCAATAGCAACATTCAGGAAGGTCGGGTTCGCAAACACCTCTTCGTGGCGTTCAGCTTCTGTGAGAATAGGCAGTACGCCAATGTTGTGAACCAGTGCAGCGAGGGTCATGGTGTCCAGGCTCAGCTCACGGTTCTTCGTGCGGTTGATGTAAAGCTGCAGCGTAGCCATAGAATAGGCCACTACATTAACCGTTGAAGCCCATTCTTTTTTCAGGTGTTTGGCAACGACATCATTCTTAGACACGAACAACTGTTCCATTGCCAGCGCAGTGGAAATATTTTTAATCTGGCGCAGGCCGATACGGGTTACCGCCTGACCAATGGATGTGACTTTAACTGTTCGGCCCAAGTATGCACTGTTGGCAATCTTAATCATCCGCATACTTAAAGAAGGATCTTTGCCGATAACGTCTCCCATGGCATTCAGATTCACGTTCGGATCATCTGCTGCCTTCCGGACTTTCAGCGCAATGGCCGGTAAAGTTGGCAGTACCAGTGTATCGTTATTAATCTTTTCAACAAGAATCGTGAGAAGCGCGTTTTGTGTTGACATATACCTACCTTTTTATTGTCTGTAAGCCACCCGCCTGAAAGCATAGAGTAGCCGAGAGGTATGTGGAAATCCGGCAATCCTTCGCAGTGGAACGACCAGGCCATCATTAAAGCGTGTTAATGAAAATATATCAGCAGAATAAGTAATCTGCATCCTACAAATGCGATTTTATTGAAACAGGTCATATACAGGCGTTTCTTCTGTCATACGTTTTCTCACCTAAAGTATTGTGGCATCAACGGCCAGGTAAATCGTTGATATATGTATCAGCGAACTCGTCAGCCAGCAGAAAACTTGCTAGACTCCGGCACACGTTCCGGAGGTGCTGTACTCATCAGATAATGAGCAGCCTGATTGGGAATCCGGTGAAAATCCGGAACTGTACCCGCAACTGTAATGCTGCCTGTCAGCAAAGTCAGATACCAAACTCCGGCCTTGCGCCTTTTGACAGACATCATGGTGCAAATATAACCATTTAAATACTTAACTCGTGCGGGAAAACACGAAGACAGTGACACTGTCCCTGCCACATCTTCTGGCAGGAGACCTTGCCTGTACCGGTTCTGACCGGTGTTTTCTCCTGCGCCCGGATTGACGCGGCAGAACACCATGACCACAACCACGGCTTTACAAACTGAAGTTATCCGGTTACAAGCCGGTGACAAAGTCATTCTTGATGATATGACTCTTTCCTTTTGCGGCGGTCAGTTTCATGGTGTTCTGGGCCCCAACGGGGCGGGCAAAACCAGTTTACTGAAAATCCTCACCGGCCAGCGGCAAAGTAAAGGCAAGGTTATATGGCAGGGCCAGCACCTTAATACCCTTTCTCCTCAGGCACTGGCCAGACAAATCGCCGTGGTCAATCAGGTAAACGATACTGTATTTGCCCTGACCAGCCGCCAGGTGGTGACCATGGGTCTTCTGCCTCATAAAAACCTGCTGTCCCGTTACACCAAAGCCGACATGCAGGTGGTGGACTGCGCGCTAAACGATGTAGGCCTGAGCGACAAACGGGACCAGTTTTTCAGTGAGTTGTCCGGGGGTGAACAACAACGATGTCTTATCGCCAGAGCTCTGGTACAGGGCGCATCACTATTAGTGCTGGATGAACCGGTTAATCACCTTGACGTGTATTACCAGCACCAGGTTCTGCATTTGCTGCACAGTCTTTGTCAGCAACACGGGAAAACCGTAATTGTCAGTTTGCATGATTTAAATCTGGCTGCCGCCTACTGCGATCACGTTGTTTTGCTCAACAACGGTAAAGCCGTTGCCACCGGCACACCGGAACAGGTCCTGGAAGCAGAACGGCTGAGTGACACATTCAGGATCCCCTGTACCGTCCACAAAGGCCATTCACCCGGCTCTGCCCGTGTAGAGTTCATGCCACAAAATACTGAGCATCAATGGCAACAGCATTCAGGACAACCCCATGAAGTTTAAATGGATCCTGCTGGTATTACTGGCACTTTCAGCCCCTGTACTGTCACTGTTTTTTGGTGCTGCATCATTATCCGCAGACACAATTTTTCAGTGCGTATTCGTACAATGTGCCGATCCGGTTGATCAGGCGATTTTTATGGAAATTCGTGCTCCCCGCGTACTCACCGGCTTTCTTGTTGGTGCAGGTTTGTCTGTAGCCGGCGCAACACTGCAGAATGTCACCCGGAACGGCCTGGCCGATCCTTATCTTTTCGGTGTTGTTGCAGGCGCAGGACTCGGTGCAGCCGTTGCCGCCCTGCTGTTTAACAGCCCTGCCGGCAGCGAAGCCGGTTTTCCGGCACAAATGTACAGCATCGCCCTGCCCGCATCTGCATTAGCCGGAGCGGTATTGGCTGTACTGCTGGTGCAGGTGTTGTCACACACTACTTTCGGCAGACGCATAGAACACATGTTACTGGCAGGTGTTGCCGTGTCTTTCATGCTCAGTGCACTCAGCCAGTTTTTACTGTTTGTCGGTGACCCTTTCGCTGCCAACCAGGTGGTGTTCTGGCTCATGGGTTCGCTGGCGCGGGTGGAAGGCTGGTATGCCTGGGCCATGCTGTTGATTGTGGCAGCAAGTACCGGCGTGCTGTACCTGTACGGACCGCAGATTGATGCATTGTTGCTGGGCGATGAAAGCGCCCGCACACTGGGCGTGAACGTCACCAGGATGCGCGTTTTATGTTTACTGCTGTGCGCCGCTCTGACAGCTGCCATTGTTTCCTACTGCGGTGGCATTGGTTTTGTGGGTCTGATGATCCCGCATATTGTCAGGCACTGGCTGGGCGTCACCAGCCGCACCCTGTTCATTGGTTGCGCGCTGCTCGGCGGATTTTTCATGGTGTGGGTAGATGTATTCGCCCGCACAGCCTTTACCGGAAGGGAAATACCCATCGGTATTATCACGTCGGCCATCGGCAGTGTTTTCTTTCTGCTGGTCATGCGACAGCGTCAGACCTGAGGACAAGTCATAATTTATGTCGATATTTGAAAGTACATTCTGGTCAGTCCCGCCATTAAACCGCGAACCGGAGCCATTGATCCGCGGGCATATAGATGGCAAAACTAAGCCGCCGGGAGCACTGGGCCAACTTGAGTCACTGGCGTTGCAACTGGCGCTGATGCAATGGCAGGGAACGATTCAACCTGTCTACATTACTCAACCGGCCATGCTGGTGTTCGCTGCCGACCACGGTATTGCTGCCCATAATATCAGTATTGCCCCGCAGACTGTGACTCAGCAGATGGTACTGAATTTCCTCAATGGCGGCGCAGCCATCAATGCCTTTTGTGCCACCAACGGGCTGGCTCTGAAAGTCATCGATTGCGGGATGATAAAAGCACTGCCGGTATCCCATGAAGATTACATCGTTAAACGGGTTGCTTCCGGTAGTCATGACATCTCCCGTCAACCGGCCATGTCTGACATGGAGGCCGAACTGGCCATACTGCATGGTGCCGACGTGGCTAAATGCATTACCGGTAAAGGCTGCAATGTGGTGGGCTTTGGCGAAATGGGCATTGGCAACACCAGTGTGGCAGCCGCTCTGGTCAGTGCGCTCACCGGCGAACCGGTTAAAAATTTAACCGGCAAAGGCACCGGCATTAACGACTCACAGTTAACGGTGAAACAAAACTTACTGGAACAGGCTATGGCCAGAACTGAAACTGCCTGCGGGAATTTACCCGTCAGTCCTGAACAGGCACTGGTTCACACCGGCGGCTTTGAAATCGGGCAGATAGCAGGCGCAATGCTGGCAACCGCACAGGCGGGCAAGCTCATTCTGGTCGACGGATTTATTGTCTCTGCTGCGGCGCTGCTGGCGACAAAAATTGCCCCCGAAGTGCGGGATTATATGGTGTTTTGTCACTGCTCAGCGGAACGGGGGCACAAGTTTGTGCTGGAGCAACTGAATGCCACGCCCTTGCTGGATTTAGGCCTGAGGCTGGGTGAAGGCACCGGCGCGGCGTTGTCGTTGCCACTATTAAAAGCTGCTGCGTCCTTCTATAACGACATGGCCTCTTTTGAAAGTGCGAAAGTGGTGCTGTAAATGAGTCATCGTATTTCCGGGTTTAACCGGCATACTGCCAGTTTTCTGCTGGCGTTAAGTTTTTTCACCCGTATCCCTGTAGGCAAATATGTAGCCTACAGCGACGAAGCCATGCACGATGCCGGTAAATACTTTGCGCTTACCGGCTGGCTAGTCGCCCTTATTCTCTATGCTTTTTACAGTGTGCTGTCGTTAGTCTTCGCCCCTGAAATCAGTGTTTTTCTGATGATTGCACTCAGCCTTATGCTCACCGGCGCCTTCCATGAGGATGGTCTTGCCGATACGGCCGATGCATTCGGCGGCGGCCGGGACAGAGCACACAAACTGACAATCATGAAAGACAGCCTGCTGGGTACCTACGGTGTTTGCGCACTCACCGGCGCACTGGTGGGCAAATGGTTACTGCTGTCGGTACTGGCTGCACAGGATGCGCTGCTCCCGGCATTACTGACCGCCTGTCCGCTTTCCCGCGCATTCGCGCTAAGCCATGTGCAGCATCTTCCCTATGCCACCGGCGATCTCAGCGGTAAAGCCAGTAAGAGCATGCCGTTTGCAGTGCCTTACAATACAGCTTCAATGGCATTTCTGTTTATTACCGGCGGTCTGATGTTGCTGTTTATTCCGTTAGCACACAGTCTGCTGTTGCTTGCAGCCTGCCTGTTGATGCGCAGCGTGCTGAAAAATCGTATGCAGAAACACATTCAGGGGTTTACCGGTGATACCCTCGGCGCAGCGCAACAATGCCAGGAGTTGCTGATTTATCTGTTCTTCGCAGCCGTAGCCGGAGGTAACCTGTGATCCATTTTATTACCGGCGGCGCCCGTTCAGGCAAATCCCGCTACGCACAGACTCTTACAGAACAAGCCGCTGCACAGAGTGTGCAACACGTTCACTATATCGCCACAGCGACGCCCCTTGATGAGGAAATGCAGTTACGTATTGCGCGCCACCGCCAGGACCGTCCGTCACACTGGCAAACTGTTGAAGCGCCGCTGTTGCTGGCTGAGGCGCTGGCCGCACTGCCTGCAGATGATATCGTGCTTACCGACTGCCTGACACTGTGGCTCAATAACCAGTTGTATCATTATCCGGATCAGGATTTTACGGCACTGTTTGGCGCACTTACAGATGTACTCAGTACCCGTACCGGCCCCACCTTCGTGGTGGCGAATGAAGTGGGTCTTGGTGTCATTCCTGCCGATTCTGTCAGCCGCCGGTTTGTGGATCTCGCCGGCTGGCTGAATCAGACGGTGGCTGCAGTGGCTGACAACGTGACCTTTGTGGCTGCCGGCCTGCCCCTGTCACTGAAAAATGGTGGCGGATTGTGACGACCACCATCGATTTACTCAGACACGGTGAAGTAGCAGGAAAACCGGCACTTTACGGCGAAACCGATGTGCCTCTCAGTGGCAACGGTTTACAGCAGATGATGTCTCAATTGCCCCACGTCTGTAGCGCAGACCGGCTCATTTCCTCTCCTTTGCAGCGCTGCCGCAAAGGTGCTGTGGCATTAAGTGAAGCCCTTGCCGCCCCGCTGTCTTTGATGTCCGGTATCGCAGAATGCCGGTTTGGTGAGGTGGACGGCCTGCCTTTTGATGACGCAGGTGATAAGTGGCCGGCAATGGAAGCATTCTGGCAACAACCGGTTTCCTGTCCGCTGCCGGGAGGAGAACCCCTTGCTGAATTCCATCAGCGTGTGATGGATGCCTGGCATACCCTGCTGCATGATGTAAAAGGGCAACATTGTCTGGTTGTCACCCATGGCGGTGTGATTCGCCAGATCATCGCCCGGTTACTGAATATCGACTGGCAACAGGCCAGCGTGTATCAACACCTGACTATCGGCTACGGTAGTCTGACCCGGATAACCATTGGCGATTATGCTGATGCCCTTCCAGCCATTCAGTTTATTGGCGTACCGCCACCGGCTGTAAACGGAGCAGACAGATAAATGGGATATAAAAGTCATACCACGTTAATGGTTCAGGGCACGTCTTCCGATGCCGGAAAAAGTATGCTGGTTGCCGCCCTGTGCCGGTGTCTGAAGAACAGACAATACACCGTAGCCCCTTTCAAGCCGCAAAACATGGCCTTAAACAGTGCGGTAACAACAGAAGGTGGTGAAATTGGCCGTGCGCAGGCAGTGCAGGCACAGGCAGCGGGCATTGCACCGCACACCGATATGAACCCTATTCTGCTGAAGCCATCTTCCGACACAGGCGCACAGGTAATTGTGCATGGTAAAGCCATTGGCAACATGCAGGCTGCGCCTTACCACCAGTACAAAACTATCGCCATGGAAGCCGTCATGGCATCGCACCGCAGACTTACCGCTAAGTATAAACGGGTAATTGTTGAAGGTGCAGGCAGTCCGGCAGAGGTTAACCTGCGCGACCGTGACATTGCGAATATGGGCTTTGCCGAAGCTGCAGATTGTCCGGTTATTCTGGTTGCCGATATTGACCGGGGTGGTGTGTTTGCCCAACTGGTGGGCACTCTTGCCCTGCTCTCTGACAGTGAGCGTGAAAGAATATGCGGCTTGGTGATCAACAAATTCCGCGGCGATATCAGTCTGCTGGAATCCGGGCTGGCATGGCTTGAGAAGGAGACCGGCAAACCGGTTTTAGGAGTACTGCCTTACCTGCACAACCTGCAACTGGCCGCTGAAGATGCGATTCAGGCCTCTCAGTATACAAACCCTGAACAGGCGATTCTGAACGTGGTTGTGCCGGTTTTCAGCCGCATCAGCAACCACACAGATTTCGATATGTTGCGCACCCATCCGCAAATCAATCTGCAGTTTGTGCCGCAGCACAGTCCCTTACCTCCCGCTGATCTCATCATTTTACCGGGCAGCAAAAATGTTCGCGGCGATCTGGCACTGTTGCACCAGTGCGGCTGGCACAATGATATTAACCGGCATTTGCGCTACGGAGGAAAAGTACTGGGAATTTGCGGCGGCTATCAAATGCTGGGTACAGACATTCACGATCCGGACGGTATTGAAGATGAAGCCGGCAGCAGCCTGGGACTGGGATATCTGCCCGTCTCTACCCGTCTCGAAAAAGAAAAGCAACTGACCCGTGATGAGGGTCAACTTTGTTTAGATCAGGCAGACTGTATTCCTGTCAGCGGCTATCAAATTCATGCAGGAAGAAGCACGGTAGTGCCGGGACAGCAGCCCTTTTCCATACTAAAAAATGGCAGACCAGACGGCTGTATCAGTAACGATAATCAGGTAGCAGGTACTTACTTACACGGCATTTTTGATTCGCCGGAAGCGTTGCAGCACATTATTGACTGGGCAGGACTAAAAACAGATTTAGCCGAGCCTTACGAGGTTCAACAGGAACGGGAAATCTCACGTCTTGCCAGCATGTGTGAGGAGTATCTGGACTGGACGAAACTTAACGCGATCCTGAATTTAACGTAATCCATTGTCAGCCGGTAACCACGTATAGTGCGTTGCGGTCAGAACATCAGTGACAGGCACAGCCCTGAAAACGTAAAAGGTACAAAACATGAGTGAACAGGATAAACATAAAAAGCGCATGCAGGCGCAAAAAGAGAAAGTAGACGAGCGCATTGCACAGGCCACGGAAGAACGGGGCATATTGATTGTGATCACCGGAAACGGTAAGGGCAAGTCAACGTCAGGTTTCGGCACTGTCGCGCGGGCAGCAGGTCACGGTCTGAAAGCCGCCGTGGTACAGTTTGTCAAAGGCACCTGGCCTTGCGGCGAACGGGATTTGCTGCAACAGGTTGGTGTACCCTTCCACGTGATGGGAACCGGCTTCACCTGGGAAACTCAGGACAAAGACACTGATATTAAAGCCGCCACCAAAGCCTGGGAGCAGGCGAAGATCTGGCTCAACGATCCGTCCATTGATGTGGTCCTGCTGGATGAAATCACTTACATGCTGACCTACAAGTATCTTGACCTCGATGACGTTATTGAGACCCTGCAAAACCGCCCTGTGAACCAGAGCGTGGTCGTGACCGGACGTGCCTGCCACCGCGCAGTTATCGATATCGCAGATACCGTCAGTGAAGTGCAATCCCGCAAACATGCCTTCGACGCCGGCATTAAAGCGCAAAAAGGAATCGACTGGTGATGAGATTGCGCTTTCTGCTGCCTTTTCTCTGTTTATTTCTGTCTGTCGCCGTCCGTGCTGACGATATACAGAAACAACAACTCAGGTTAATCGTCCTGGCGCCGCATCTGGTTGAGTCAATGTATGAAATCGGTGCCGGCGATCAAATCATTGCCACCACCGACCATTCCGATTACCCGCAGGCTGCCTCATCCATTCCGAGAATTGGCAACTACGCCCGCTTACAGATTGAAAAAATTCTCCAGTTACGACCGGATGTTGTGGTTGCCTGGCGAACCGGTAACCCCGCTGAAGATTTACTGCGGCTGGAGAAATACAACATTAATGTGGTGTACACCCAACCGGGCAAACTGGAAGACGTGGCAGAAGAGATCCGCTTGTTAGGGCAAATCACAGGCCGGGACTCCACCGCCAACCGCATTGCAGATGACTATCTTATGCGTCTTGAGAAGTTAAAAAACACGTATAAATCTGCCGCGCCGGTGAGCGTATTTTATGAACTGTGGGCCCGGCCCCTTCGCACAGTAGCCGGCGAAGCCTGGTTGCAGCAACAAATCGCGGTATGTGGCGGAGACAATATCTTTGCCAGTATCGATGACGATTATCCTCAGGTCAGCCTCGAGCAGGTGTTGTCAGCCAGACCACAGGTCATTATTCAGCCTTCAACCCACGGACGGGGACAGCCGGACAAAATGGACTGGCAAAAGTGGCCCGGCATTCCCTCCGTAGAAAATGCATTCATTCTCACACCGGATGCAGACAAAGTTCACCGCATGACCACCCGCATGCTCGGGGAAGTGGAAAGTATGTGTGAAGGCATAGACAAAGCTCGTCAGTTTTACGCCTCTGATGAATGAATGGATAGTCATCCCGCTGGTGTTGTGGCTGGCCCTGCTCCTTGACAGAGTATTGGGCGAACCAGCACGCTGTCACCCGCTGGTTGGCTTCGGAACCCTTGCCGGCAAGGTTGAGCATCTTCTTAACCGTGCCCCGGCGTCATCACTCAGTGTCGTCACCGGTTCGCTGGCGTTAGTATTACTTACCGCGCCGGCCTTTTGCCTGGTACTTTATTTACAATGGACGTTGAACGGCTGGCTGTACATTGCGTTCAGCGCACTCACGCTTTATTTATGTACCGGCCTGCAGAGCTTGCGTGTTCATGCGCTACAGATTGCCGGGCCGCTGAGCAGAGACGAGCTCACCACCGCCAGACACTTTACCGGTTATATGGTTTCAAGGGATACAACCAGCCTGAGCAAAGACGAGATGGCCAGCGCCACGGTTGAATCCGTGCTGGAGAACGGGAATGACGCTGTTATCTCCGGGTTGTTTTATTTCGCAGCCGGAGGACCTGCATTCGCCCTGCTCCACCGGCTGGTGAACACACTGGATGCCATGTGGGGCTACAAAAATGCCCGTTACTTTTACTTCGGCCGGGCAGCTGCTAAAGCTGACGATCTGATGGCATTGCCCGGCGCCTGGCTTACTGCCACAGGCTACTTATTACAAAAACATCCGGGACATTTGTTTACCAACCTGGCTAAGAGCCGGAAACAATCAGCGACCTATAAAAGCGCCAATGGCGGGCTGGTTATGGCTGCCGGCGCAAATACGCTGGGCGTGACCATAGGTGGCGGGACGCCGGTTTATCACGGCGTATCTGTGCCGGTACCGCTGCTGGGCAGGGGCAGCAACCCAAAGCCGGAGCATATCCGGCAAAGTCTCACTCTGGTAAGTAAAGCTGCGGAGATATTCTGTGTCGTAGTATCTCTCTTTTCCGCCATATTCGCTGCGGGGGCACTTTCATTTTGAAGTCATCACCTTTAACTCCATTATCTTCTCCGTCACCGCTTGAGCATGGTGGCCGCCTGCATACAATCGCACAGCAATATAACCGGCCGGTTGCAGACTGGCTGGACATATCCACTGGTATTGCGCCGGAAAGTTATCCGCTACCGGATTTACCGTCTTCAGCCTGGCACCGTCTGCCCGAAATTACCCCTTCGTTTCTTAAGGCAGCCTCAGACTATTATGGCTGTGAAAGCCTTTTGCCGGTTGCCGGGTCACAGAGCGTTATTCAGCACTTACCTGCCATAGTCAGCCGCGCCGGTCGCAAACCACCCCGTGTATGGGTGCCGCACCCCGGTTACAAGGAACATGAAAAAGCCTGGGCAGACATCGGCGTACCGGTTTACCGGTACCGGCATCTCCCTCATCTGACCGCACTTAAAAGCGGCGATATTGTTGTAGTGATAAACCCGAACAACCCGACAGGCACCCTTGAAGAGAGGACCACACTCGCTACCGTTCAGGAACAACTGCATGCGCTGAACGGCCTCCTCATCATTGACGAGGCGTTTATGGACTGCACACCGGAACATTCCATGTTGGAGTCTCTGCACGGGGAAAACTTAATGGTATTGCGCTCGGCAGGGAAGTTCTTTGGTCTTGCCGGCATCCGCGCCGGCTTTTTGTTTGCATCCCGTCAATGGCGGGAGCGTTGCTCCGCGGTACTGGGCCCCTGGCAGATTAACGGGCCGGCATTGCATGTGCTGGAGTCAGCATTTAACGATGTATCATGGCAATCTGCTCAGCGCCGGCAGCTCAACGAGTCTGCATTGTGGCTTGGTAAACTACTGACAACGCACTTCGGCGTTAAATGTACGGGCACGCCGCTCTTTTGCACCATGCCACATCCCCGCGCTCCGGACCTGTTTGCAGCATTCTGTGCAGAGGGGGTTTATCCCCGTCTTACCGATGAGAAAGACGCTCTGCGGTTTGGTATGGTCACTGTTTCGCAAAGACCTCGCCTGGCACAAGTTGTCGCCAGGGTGAGCGGGATCATGGAAAGGCCGTAAATTTAGTAGCAAACCGCCTGTTCACATTGACTTTAGCTTCTCCTGTTTGTAAGGTTGCGCCCGCTGTTTCAGGTGCTTACCGGTACACACCGATGTGTATTTGGGTAAGGTAAACGGGAAGTGTGGTTCTAATCCACCGCTGCCCCCGCAACGGTACAATGCAGTTAATGCATTCAGCCCGACACCGGCCTGTCAGACAGTTTTTTACGAATGAAGCGGAGGGCTTCATCGGATTGCATTGTTCGTGACTACCTTATGCATTTCATTCCTGCATGTAACACCATGCCGGATGTTCAGGCTAAACTGACTTTACGTTTCCGCACTCCCTTTCCCTCCTTCAATCGTTGACACCAATAAGATTGAGGAACACACATGAAAACCAGCAAACTGGCCCTGGCCGTTGCTATGAGCTGCGCTGCTACATCTGTGATGGCGGCAGACGCAGGCAGTACAGAAGACACTATTGAACACGTTGTCGTTTCAAGCCGTATTGCCACGCCACTGCGGCAACTGGCAACCTCCGTATCTGTTGTTACGCAGGAAGAAATCGAACTTCGCGGTTATGCCAACCTGGCAGAAGTACTGCGCATTCAGCCATCCATTCATGTGACTGACAGCGGCGGTATCGGTTCGACTTCGGCACTGCGGATCCGTGGTGAAGAAGGTTACCGTACGCTTATCCGTATTGACGGCGTGGACATCTCTGATCCTACCGGCACACAGGTTCAACCTCATGTTGGTCAGTTACAGAGCGCCAATGTGTCGCGGGTAGAGATCCTCCGTGGTACACAAGGCCTGGTATACGGCGCAGATGCCGGTGGTGTTATCAACATCCAGACCGGCCGTGTTGAACAAGGTACATTTGGCAGCGTGTCCGCCTCTGCCGGCGCGTATAACACCAATAACATTGCCGGTGAAGTGGGTGCAGGTACAGAACGGGTTGATGGGTATTTGTCAGTATCTGATTACTCAACGGATGGCTTTAACGCACGTCTGGACGACACCACCCTGCAGGATGATGACGGTTATGAAAATACCACCGTGCACGCCCGCGTGAATGTTCGTCCGGTTGAAGATTTATCTCTGGGTTTTGTTGTCCGTAATAACGACGGTGAAGGTGAGTATGACCATTGCTACAGCGATGGTTACGTAGACGACTGTCAGAGCAATTTCAAACAGACCAACTTTCGCGTAAATGCTAACTACGAAACAGATTCAGGTAACCAGCAACTGGCGTACTCGAAAAGCCTGGTAGAGCGTGAAAACCTGACTCTCGGCGAGCAAAGCTACTTCACGAAAGGGAATATCGAGCGGGTCGAATATCTGGGTAATACGCAGTTAAATGCTGAGAACAACGTAGTTTACGGTATCGACTGGGAGGAAGAGAGCATTACATCTTCCGGAGAAAGCCGTACACAGACCGGTTACTATGCCGAACTACAAAGCGAATTCACTGAAAACTTATTTACCACCGCCGGCGTTCGCTACGATGATAACGAAGATTTTGGCGAACATGTCAGCTTCCGTCTCAGTTCTGCATACATCTGGGCGCTGGAACAGGGTGATTTGAAATTACGTGGAGCATACGGAACGGGTTTCCGCGCGCCGAGCCTGTACGAAATTCAGTATAACCGTGATTTCGGTTATGCCCCTGCTTCAGACATCGATTTGAAAGAAGAAACCTCCGAAGGTTACGAGATCGGCCTGCAATTTACCCCGTCTGAAGGCACATCTGTTGAGGTGGTTTACTTCGATCAAAAAATCGAAGACGCCATTTCTTTTGATCTCGCCACTTACTCCGGCTATCTGCAGGAATCCGGCACGTCGTATTCTGACGGTGTCGAGCTGATTGGTCAGTGGGCGGTAACAGACGCCTGGTTACTGAAAGCTAACTATACCTATAACGATACCGAAGATGCCACCGGCGCTCAGCGAAGCCGCCGGCCGCGGCAACTGGGTTCACTAGGGGTTATGTATCAGTACGAAGCACTGACCGCAGAAGCTAACGTCCGTCTGGTCGCTGATGCTGTCGACAGTGGCGTCAAGCTGAAAGACTATGCACTGGTAGATGTAAGCGCACGTTACAGTGTTAATGAGCACCTGGACGTATTTGGTCGCGTTGAAAACGCGCTGGATGAAGATTACCAGGGCGCATCAGCATTCCGTTCACGTGGACGGGCAGCCCACGTAGGTCTGACTTACGCATTCTGATAGTTGTGCATTAATACAGACAAAAATGGCTGCCCCGGGCAGCCATTTTTTATTGCTGTGATTTTACCGGTTGATTTGGCTCACCGATAATAGCAATAACATCATTATGATAACCATCTGACGTTTTATATTCCCGGTAGCCTTTCGATACGGCAAAAGCCAGAATATATTCCTCGCCGTTAATCTCATGAATACCTGCACCTTTGTGCCCGTTACCACCTTTACTGATGGTATCCGGCAACGTGATTCTGTCACCGGTTCGCCAGTTTGCATTGTCAGTGGTACTGATCACATACCCGTTCCTGTCGGTGTACAGACCAAATATACCGTCATTTTCCCCGCCGGTGACATCCTCCAGCATTTGTTTAAACTCGGGTCCGCTGTCGAAGACCAGTCCAATCCCACCATTTACCTGACCGTCTGCGGTAATCGCTGCGTTGTAAATGTAGGTATGCTTACCCTCATAGTAATGACAGGGCACGAATTCTGATACACAAAACTGCTGCGAGCTTTTCAGGTTAAACACCTGTCCGGCCCCAGTATCAGCATGAACCGTGGTTCCTTCCAGCGCTTTCATTGCCGGACGGGAAACAGCAACGATTTTTCCATCCCGGTCATAAATATACAGGCCGGTATAAACAGTATAGAGATCGTTAATATAGCCAAGCACGCCGGCCATTGCCGCAGCATCATCAGGGGAACTCCGGCGCTTGTTAAGTACACTCTGAAACAACCCTGTGAGTGCCCACCAGCGGCAATCGTTCGCCCGCTCATAAAGATTTCTGTCCATGATATCGATGGCAAGAGCAGCCTGAAAAATCAGTCCGTCGTAATGCGTGTTCAGCGCAGTATTCATCAACTGACTTACTGAGTCGGTAAAAATTGACTGCATTTGCCGGCCAATTTGCCGGATCTCTTCCAGAATGGGAATAAACTCGTCAGCATCACTGCGGGCAGCAGCTATCCGTCCGTTAAGCACAACGAGATCCAAATCCTCAGTCACAATTTTCGCCTTGTGACGTATGTTACTCAATGCCGGTGAAAAGCCGCGCCAGCGCTGAACATCGTCACTGTTTCCTTCACTGTTCTCAGGATGTGCCGACATGCTGGCAAACGGCAGCAAAACACATCCTTGCCAGCCAAGCCCCGCATAGCCCTGATAGCCACGCGTGCGGGCTACGGTGCAGTAGTACTCATGCTTACCCAGAGTAATGATCTGATTACTGCGACTGACATTCAGCGCCGTCCCCCGTGGTAGCACAGCTTCGTCAGCCGACACCAGTGTATTTCCCTGCTTATCGAGCAATGCCATGATCGCACCGGACCCGTCATCCAGATCGGCAAACAAACTGCGCATCTCACCTTCCAGTTTGAAACTCATGCATAAAACGCCGGTAACACGTTGGGTCTCAGGATCTTTCACAGGCGCAAGGAAAAGGGAGGACAGGGGAAAGGCTGGCCTCAGAGGAGAATAGCGACAAATTTCCAGATATTCATGTTCGCCGGTCAGTACTTCTGCAATCACCGGATCATCGCCGGAAATATCTGCGCCTGTATCCATCTGTGCTTTTAACTGTCCGGTCTCATCAAACAACATAATGTCATCATAGACAGAATACTTGGCAGCATATTCAGTCAGGCGTTTCACAATGGCATACGTATCCGGCCCGTGATCTGTGCTATCACTAAGGAATGCCAGTATGTCAGCATCTGTTGCCAGAAATCCAACGTCTGCAGTGCGTTCAAACAGATTTCGGACTGGTATATCAATCAGCGTTTGCGCAACAGCCTGATTTTTTACTCCGCATTGCTGCGTGTTTTCAGACAGCAGATTGTCTATGAGAATTTCCTGCAGTTCGCTGAATTCGGCTTTTGTTTCAAGCATATTGCTGAGTAAACTCTGGGGTACATTCAGAGAATTGATTTTGCCGACCAGTGCCACCTTATCCCACCAGCTGTTGAGACTGACCAGATTCGATTTATGACCGGATACTGTTGTAAAAATATCGAGGAACTGACTTTTATTATTTTTGAGTAGCGCTTCCACTGTGACACCTTATACTTTAGTATAAATTATTGTTTTTTATCAGCATTTTTAAATTACCCTAGCAGATATTAAAACGCCGGTTTGTATAAATTTTGTTAAACATGGCTTTTTTTTAAACTTTTTTATGCGTCCTGCCAGTGCAAGTTGTTAAAAGGACTTCCCCTTAACAGACGGATATTCAGCGCAAGTGACCGCAGCAGATGTTGAACATGCACAATGTTTTGTGTATCAATCGGTGGGACAAACTTGTTTGGAAAAATAACGATGATAATGAATACCCGTAAAGCCCGTTTGAGTATTGCCGTTGCTGCTGCCGTTTTTGCGCTGTCAGCCTGCTCAAAAGCACCGGAAACGACAACCCCCCATACACCTGAAGCGCAATCTGCTTCTGAAAAGTCCGGCCAGTTGCTGGTCGACCCTGCCCGACTATCTATTTATAAGCCTGTCGAATTAACGACTGATCTGTCACGTTTTTCTGATGATCAGAAGGCCATGCTTTCGCTGCTCATCGATGCCTCTGTCATCATGGACAGACTTTTCTGGAAGCAGGCGTTCAGTGGCGATAAAGATACGTTCCTGAAGTCTTTCAGTAACGAAGACGTTGCCCGTTTTGCAGATATTAATTATGGCCCCTGGGATCGCCTGAACGGTGACGCCGCTTTTCTTAAAAACACAGACAGCAAGCCTGCCGGCGCAGAATTCTATCCTCTCGACATGACTAAAGAGGAGTTCGCTGCAGCAGACTTTGCAGATAAGGACGGCCTTTATTCGCTGGTAAAACGCAAGGACGACGGCTCCCTTCATAGCCTACCTTACTCAGACGCATACAAACCTGAGCTTACCGAAGCGGCGGCGCTGCTGAGAAAAGCCGCAAAACTGGCCGGCAATGAAGAATTTGCGAATTACCTGAATTTGCGGGCAGACGCCCTGTTAAGCAACGATTATTACGCGTCTGATATGGCCTGGATGGACATGAAAACCAATCCTGTTGAACTGGTGATTGGCCCCATTGAAACCTACGAAGATCAGCTTTTTGGTTACCGTGCCGCCTTTGAAGCTTATGTTCTGATAAAAGACCTGGCCTGGAGTGACAAACTGTCTAAGTACGCGCAGTTTTTGCCGGAGTTGCAAAAAGGCTTACCGGTACCGGATGCCTATAAAGCAGAAATGCCCGGCTCCGATGCTGATTTAAACGCCTATGATGTCATCTACTATGCAGGCCACTCCAATGCAGGCAGTAAAACCATAGCGATTAATCTGCCTAACGATGAACGGGTACAACTGGCGAAAGGAACACGTCGTTTGCAGCTTAAAAACGCCATGCGCGCCAAGTTCGACGAAATCCTCATGCCCATTGCAGATGAACTTATCACCCCTGAACAGCGCAATCACATCACCTTCGACGCATTTTTTGCCAATACTATGTTCCATGAAGTTGCTCATGGTCTGGGTATCAAAAACACGCTGGACGGCAGCAGCACCGTCCGTGCCGCACTGAAAGAACATGCATCAGCCCTTGAAGAAGGGAAAGCTGACATTCTCGGTTTATACATGGTGCAGAGCCTGCTGGAAAAAGGCGAGATCACTGAAGGTGTACTTGAAGATTACTACGTGACTTTCCTTGCCGGGATTTTCCGTTCCGTGCGTTTCGGTGCCAGCTCGGCCCACGGCAAAGCCAACATGATCCGGTTTAACTTCTTTGCTCAACAAGGTGCGTTTACCAAAGATGAAGACGGCTACTACAGCGTAAACATGGAAAAAATGGGCAGCGCGGTAGAGGCATTAAGCCGGTTGATTTTAACTTATCAGGGTGACGGCGATTACGACGGTGTTGCAAAACTGGTGGACGAAATGGGGGTCATAAAACCTGAATTAGCGTCTGACCTGGCGAAGCTCGAAGCCGCTAATATTCCTGTCGATATTACCTTTAAACAAGGTAAAGATGTTCTGGGATTGTAGACACGACTTCCAGTTTGCTCTCCGTAAATAAGGCCACTTCAGAAGAAGGGGCCTTATTGTTTTCAAACCTAAATTTACCCCGACGATCTAAATCTCAGGACACTGTTGTTTACACACCTGGTGAGTCAATATTTTACCCCCGGATGACGGTTGCAGCTTAACAAAAAAGACATGCAGACAAATCAAACTCAATTATTTAGTGAAGATCACAGACTAAAGTCCTGAGCATGTGATCACTTGAAACATTTATTATTCCACCGGTCACCGCTGTTTTATTCCTTTTGTTCTGTTGTATGTAAGTAATTAGCTTGCTGACTCATTTCTATTAGCTTACCATTAACTGAGAATAAAAATTATTACTATTAGTGAATAGTACAAGGAAATATAGTAGTCGCGATATGAATAAAACACTTTTAAGCACACTTTTCGCCACCATGTTTTATGGTCTCAACTCTCCTTGTGTCCTGGGTCAGGAACAGGATGAGGCGTCCAACGGAACAAAAGGGATTGAGGTTATCAGCGTTGTTGGTACAAACCAGTCCCGCTACATAATTGAAGCTAAAGATGGTGCGACAGGCCTGAAACTTTCATTTTTAGATAACCCTCGCAACGTCACGCTCATACCTGAACAGCTCGTTCTGGACAGAAAAATTACCACGCTGGAAGAAGCGCTTAGAAATGCCCCCGGAGTAAGTGCCGGCGATGGCTTCGGCGGCACAAACGACGACTTTTTCATGCGTGGCTTCAGACGTAATGCTGTATATCGCAACGGCTTTAAAGTAACTTCGAATTTTAAAACCAACCTTTCAAACACAGAATATGTACAGTTGGTTAAAGGCCCTGCAGCCATTACGTATGGTCAGGTTGAACCTGGTGGTGTTGTAGACGTGCGCACCAAACGGCCCTTAAGTAAACAACGCATCGCGGGTGAGGTGCGCTATGGCACATTTAACGATAAATTTGCCATGATTGACTACGCACAACCTGTCAACGATGATCTGGATATTCGTGTTGTCGCTTCAACACAGAATTCTGATAGCTTCAGAGATTTTTCAGAGATCAAACGCGATACCATTGCTTTTTCTTCTCGCTATTTCGTCAGTGATACCACTCAGTTGAACCTTGCTTATGAATGGCGTGATGAGTCCCGCCCATTGGATAGAGGGACAATAGCTATTGAGACCTCCGAAGGTCCTAAAATCATTAACGATTTACTGGATGTGCCATATAGCCAGCGCTTCGGTAGTCCCTGGGAAATTGCTGAAGTTGACTATCAAATTCTCGAATTGGGTTTAGAGCATGAATTCCTTACCAATTGGAGTATAGAAGCTAACTTTGCACGAGAGGACTCAACGGGCAATGACTTGCAATCCCGTCCCAGAATCGCTTTCGTTGTAGATGCAGACACGCCAATTAACGACCAGGGTTATGCAACTGGTTTATTCGACCCCGCGATCATCACATCCGGTGCTGTTTATGATGATCCCGACGACCGCGTATATTTAGTTAAGCGTCTGGACGGGAGTCGGGACCGCGACATCGAATCGACCCTCGCTAACGTAAAAGTACGCGGAAGTTTTGACTTTGCAGGAATGACACATCAGATCATAGTGGGTGCAGATTATATTGACAGTGTTACCACTCGCCGGTTTGTTACCGGTGCGCAAACAGATGGCATTACGGCTCCCTTTCATAGCTTTATCGACCCGGTTTACACACTTTCCGATGGCTTTTCTTTAGAAGGTGTTCCAGTTGATACATGGAGAAATGAAGATACAGGTTATTATGCAAACATCTTCACTGATGTTACTGAGTCATTTGCAGTACTTGCAGGAATTCGTTACAGCGAAACCGATTACGAGTTCGACCGCGAAGGTACCATACTGGCTCAAACTCGTGCATCCGGCATAACGCCACAGGCAGGTTTTACCTACCGTCCATTTGAAACGGTTTCGTTCTTTGCTTCTTACGCAGAATCTTTTGAACCTAACGCTGTTGTGCCAAACAATGCTGGCGAAGTAACAGAGATTGCTCCGGAAGAAGGTGAACAATTTGAGTTTGGTGTAAAAAGCGAACAGCTTAACGGTAAAGTACAGGGGTCGTTAACACTATATAGTATCGATAAAGTAAACGTTGTCGACGGCCTGGATGATGCCGGCAACGTCATATTTATTGACGGGCGTTCCTCTGATGGTGTTGAACTCAGCGTTACAGGCCAGCCACTGGACGGTATGAATATTTCAGTTTCCTATGCATATACCAATGCAGAAGACAGGGATAGCGCCGGAGTGACACGACAAGCTGAAAGTATTGCTGATAACATTTTAAACCTTTATGCATCTTACGAATTGCAGAGTGGAGATTTTGAAGGGCTTGGTATTGGTGCGGGCTACTACTATGAGTCTGATCGGGTTATGGACGCTGAAGGGAACCTTTCATCTCAGTTAAACCTGGGCGATGTTTCTTTGGTCGATTTATCGGTTTGGTTCACGCTTCCGACTTCGGGCATAGTTGGGAAGTCAGGAAATGTCCGTCTTCAACTTGCAGCCAAAAATGTGTTTGATGAAGAATACTATGGCGCTGGCTTTACCGTTCTGCGTATCCCTTTAGGTGCGCCGCGCACAGTAATTGCATCGGTATCATTTGATTTTTAGTGATAATTCCCCTCACGTTTATACTGGTGTAGTTAAAGCATTTCGCATACTTGTTGTGTGATTTCAGAGAAGTATACACAGCCAGTTAAGGCTGGCTGAGTATAATGCGTTCAAAGGTTTTGTTCTACGTGACAAAAGAAAATAGAAAAGGGTTAAAGAAACTCTACAACTGGCATGCATGGGTTGGCTTTCATCTGGCTATTTTAATGTTTGTCGTATTGTTCACGGGCACCGTAGCTACTATTTCAAATGAGATAGACTGGTTAATTTTCGATGAATTACGCGCGTCAGAAAAACCACCTGGACGAAGCAGTAAACCCACAGATGATGACTGGGTTGAAGTATATGATGCGATAAAAGAAGCATACCCTAATGGCCAACCCCGTTTTATGCTCACAATGGGCGAGGATTACCTCACTTTTCGGGCTACGATTGAAGACGAAACTATAGACAACCAATTTGTTCAGGTTGATCAATGGACTTATGAAGTGACTGGCACCATGCCAAGACTGACGGTTCAACGTTTTTTCCGCGATTTCCACAGATATCTATTTATGCCTGCCCTCCCCGGCATTATCTTCGTTTGTGCTATGGCATTCGCCTTATCTATTTCAATATACACAGGAATTAAAACAACTAAGAATTGGCGCAAAGCGCTGTTTCGCGTTCGCTTTGATAAAGGAGGCCGAATCGCTTTAAGTGATCTGCATAAATTTCTGGGGTTGTGGGGAATCTGGTTTAGCGTGCTAATCTGTGTAACGGGTTTGTGGTATTTTTACGAGTTTGGCTACCGGTTCTCAGGAAGCAGTGTTGAGCCACGTGGGCCTGAAATTGAGCGTAATGTGCAACACAATGATCTAGCTGCATCAATCCAAAATCAACCAACTGAAGGCATTCATTTAACGTCTAAAGAGTTTGAAAAAGCGATACGTACAGCGCAAAAAGCCCACAAAAATTGGCATATCACCTCAATCTTTATACCAAACGATCAGACTTCCCCAATTCAAATGCGAGGAGTGAAAAACAACCCACTGCTGCGAGACAGAGCGTACCGGGTTTTCATTCATCCTGAAAGCCTCGAAATCATAAGCACTTTTACACCTGAATCTATTGGTGTAAATGCATACTTAAATGAATACGCCGACCCGTTACATTTTGGCACTTTTGGGGGTATTTGGACTAAAATCACTTGGTTTATTTTTGGCATCACCCTTACCGGTATGTCCTTTACTGGCGTGTGGATGACATGGAAACGCACTAAATCCACCTCCTTATCGCGCGCACAAATCGGTACGTTACCAATTTTTGTGCTAGCGGTAATAGCCCTGTACTTTTATATCGGACGTTTTACCTAAGGCCAACCATACATTTTATACTTTCAAAAATACCGGCAGAAGTTCATGTTCAGGCAGTTTCACTAAGAAAATACCATGGAATAAATAATACAGGCGATGATGCTCAGCTATTGCCACTTAAGCGCTTAGCTTATTCCAGCGCTGTTTTCAGCTTCTCAGTGTACGGCGGCCAGCCCAGCGGCTTACCGGCCAGTACGTGCAGATGAATGTGATAGACCGTCTGACCACCGAACTCATTGCAGTTCATTACCGTACGATAGCCCTGCTCTGCGAAGCCCTGTTCTGCGGCGACTTTCGCAGCCACATAACTTAAGTGCCCGACCACGGCACGGTCCTCTTCTTCAATGTCGTTAATGGTTGCGATGGGCTTTTTCGGGATCACCAGAAAGTGCACCGGCGCCTGCGGATTAATGTCTTTGAATGCCAGCGCCAGATCATCTTCATAAATGATATCAGCGGGAATTTCTTTGTTGATGATTTTCGTAAAAATAGTCTCTGACATTCTAATTCTCCATGCAGGTTAAGCGAACACGAACCAAAGCAACACCGCGCCTAAAATCATGCGGTAGATAACAAACGGCAGCATGCCGATGCGGGAAATCCAGCTCAGGAACAGGAAAATACATAAATAGGCACTGATGAACGAGAATGCCGCACCGTACAGCAACGCGCTCCAGTCTACTGCTGTCGTCGCCTGAACTAAATCAAAGGTTTTCAACGTACCTGCTCCCAGAATGACCGGAATAGACAGTAAGAAAGAAAACCGTGCACAACTCTCGCGGTCCAGACCTAACATCAATCCGGCCGTCATCGTAATGCCAGAGCGTGATGTGCCCGGGATCAGCGCCATCACCTGAGCGATACCAATGATGATCGCCTGTTTCATGGTGATGTTTTCCAGCGACTGTGTGTGTGTCGCTTTAACGTCGGCATACCACAGTAAGAGTCCAAAAATAATGGTTGTGGCCGCTATCACCAGCGCTGTTCTGGCATTCATTTCAATCCAGTCATCCAGTGCCAGGCCCACAAGCACTGCGGGAATGGTCGCCAGAATGACATACCAGGCAAGCTTGCTGTCGGTATTCTGGTTCTTTGTGAATCCCCGGGTCAGCCAGGCCACTGTCATTTGCGCGATCTCCTGACGGAAGTACAGCATAACAGCCAGTAAACTGCCCACGTGAACAGCCACATCAAAGGCCAGCCCCTGACTGTCCCAGCCAAGCAGTTCCGCCGGCAACAACAAATGTCCCGAACTGCTGATTGGCAAAAATTCAGTTATTCCCTGGATCAGGGCAAGAATAATAATTTCAAAAAGCGTCATCCCTAAGAATCACTCCATGTAAAATCGATTGGCCATAGCCGTTGGGAAGTTTGATCGTATTCCTGCCACAACTGCCGGTAGGTTTTTCCTGTTACGGGGTGCACGTGGTCAGGCAACAGTTCTGCAAGGGGTTGCAGTACAAATGCATTGTGCAAAATTTCTGCCCTCGGCAACGCAACAGGGTGCGTTGTCACTACGTTGTCGTAGGTTAATAGATCTAAATCCAGAGTGCGAGCACAATACTTTTTTTCACTGTGAGTCCGGCCATTTTCACGCTCAATCGCTTTCAGCGTGGCATTCACATCACCGGGACTTAAAGTCGTTTCAGCACTGATCACACAGTTATAAAACGGTGAACCATCAAAGCCAACCGCTTCACTTTCAAACATTCTGGAACACGTTACCGCAGAAAAGTGACGTTTTAAATAAACGTACCCTTGTCTGGCGTACCAGGTACGCTGAACGTTAGTGCCCAGACTGATGGTAATAAGGTGCATCAGTCACCACGACTCTGTTCAAAGACAACTGTCACTGTATTTACATCCGGCAGAATATCCGGCTTGGTTATCGCCAGCTTAATGTGCGCTACAGGAAAGCCTTTCAAGACAGCGTTAATCACGTGGCCGCCCAGGGCTTCAAGCAACTCAAAGGTCTGATCGGCGGCGGCATCCTGAATGGCTTTTGCCAGCAATGCATAATCAATGGTGTCTTTTACATCATCGCTTTGCATTGCCGCAGACAGATCGGCCTGCACGGTCACGTCAAACAGTAGTGTGGTTTTGCGGGTCCGCTCCCAGTCATACACCCCGATCAGGGTATCAACTTTAAGACCGGACAGAATAATGTGTTGCGTTTGTGGCATAGGTTACAGCGCCTGCGGCTCGCCTTACAGTGGTGGCCGCCACTTTACCACAACTGCCCCTGCGGTCACTAAACCTTGCTGGTATTTTACCTGCGATTCCTGTTAGTCTGCGTGCATGTAACGTATTGATAGTGTCTGCAACAAATGATCGCCCTGGTAATTCTTATGGTCTGTATCGCTTACCTGATGGGTTCGCTTTCCAGCGCCGTTGTGGTTTGCCGGTTATACCAGCTTCCTGATCCCCGTGCCGCCGGTTCAAATAACCCCGGGGCCACCAATGTATTCAGACTCGGCGGCCGCGTTCCGGCAGCGCTGGTATTGTTCATGGACGTGTTTAAAGGCACGGTGCCGGTGTATTGCAGCTACTGGATGGGCATTGAACCTGTTGCTCTGGGTTTTATTGGCGTTGCGGCCTGTCTGGGACACATTTTTCCGCTGTACTTCGGCTTCAAAGGTGGCAAAGCCGTGGCTACCGCTTTTGGTGTTCTGTTACCACTGGGCCCGGAACTGGCTGGCTTGCTGATCCTGACCTGGCTGCTGGTGATGTTTGTCTGGGGCTATGCCTCTCTGGCGGCCATTATTGCGGTAAGTCTGGCGCCGTTATTTACCTGGTTTATCAAACCTATGTACACCGTTCCGGTGATCATGCTGTCGGTACTCATTATCTTTCGGCACAAAGACAATATTCAACGCCTGCTCAAAGGTGAAGAAAGTAAAGTGTGGGATAAAGTACGTTTAAAATAAAACCGCACACTGCCAGAATAACAGATGTGACCGGTTTACCGGCAAACTCTTCATTTCTTTCTGTAATCTGAGAAAACATCATGCATTTTCAGGCGCAAACCCGCTTGCAGTTCATCATTTTCATGCTGGTCTGTGCCGCGTTTACCAACATCTATATTACTCAACCGGTACTTCCGGTACTCCGTCAGGACTTTAATACTGACCTGGTCATGGTGTCTTTCACGGTATCGGCAGTGGTGTTGGGTATAGCGCTGGCAAACCTGCCTTTCGGATTAATATCAGATAAATTTCCGGTTCGCCCCGTCATCGCAACAGGCGGAACCGCTATTGTTCTGTGCGGACTGATTTGTGCGGCGACAGACAACCTGAATGTACTGATTGCCGCAAGATTCGTACAGGGTATCTTCGTTCCGTCCCTGACAACCTGTATCGTTGCCTGGCTGTCCCGCTCATTGCCCCCTGAAAAACTGAATGTTGTGATGGGTGCTTATGTGTCAGCCACCGTTGCCGGCGGTCTTGGCGGCCGGTTACTGGGTGGCTGGGCGTTTTCTCCGGAGCACTGGCGCTACGCATTTGTTGCAACCAGTCTGTTCACACTCGTTGCCTTTTCGCTGGCGCTGTATGGTCTTCCCCGTGATAAGCGCGAAAAGTCTGACCCGAAAGCGCCTGCTGTCCGTTACATTCAACTTGTCAGGCAGTGGCCGCTTTTACGACTGTATCTGTGTGCGTTGAGCGGATTCGGCATCTTCTCATCAGTATTTAATTTTCTGCCTTTTCACCTTACTCAAGCCCCATTTGCATTCACCACTGAAGACACCACCCTGCTTTATCTGGTGTATCTTACCGGCGTGATGATTGGTCCGGTGACAGGCAAGCTCAGTAACCGTATCGGCAGCGGTAACACCTTACTGACAGGTGCTGCTGTACTGTGTGTTTCCCTGCTGATGTTGTTGCTTCCCTCGGTGCTGGCTGTCACTGCCGGGCTGATTTTACTATGCGCAGGCTTTTTCACCATTCATGCCGCTGCTGTGGGTGCACTGAACGGTAAACTTACCGGCGGGCAGGGCCGTGCTAATGCTCTGTACACACTGTTTTACTATGCGGGTGGCTGGGCCGGTATTACCCTATCCAGCCTTTTGTACAAGCATTTCGGATGGAATACGCTGGTAGGTGTACTGCTGGTTCTTCTGATCATTCCGGTAACCGCTGGGTGCTTCGAGCGACGCTTCAGCCCCCGCGTTGCGGGTCAGATTACTGCTCAGCCAGACCAAGATTAAAGGTGTCGCTGCCACTGTCTGTTTCAGGCACATATTCCAGCTTCATCAGCTTTGCCAGACCAGGATAAATTTCCAGGTTTTTCATCGGCGGTATGGTCGCCCCCTGTCTGAAATCAGGGCCTGCAGCAATAAAGGTGGCAGCCATGTCTTCCAGTGTTGCATCAAAACCGTGAGCGCCTTTACCGTCGTGGGTGCTGTCGCTGACAAAGTAACCCGGGGGCCGGATTTCCAGCATAATATCGCCGGTTCGCTGATCCCGTTCCATATGCACGCTGGCTCTGCGGGAATCTGACATCACCGAATAACGCCCTTTAACGGTATCTTCTAAAGACGCCTTCAGCGCACTGATTTCCTGCTCCGTTGTGCCTTTTTTACCATAGATAAGTACCTGTGAACCGCGGGTCTCAACGGCAAACTTGTCGCTGATCCCAAGCTCAGCCTCTACCACCTTGCTTTCCTGGCGGATAGCAGTCATACCGTGATCAGACACCAGCACCAGGTTAACCGGGATATCCAGCTGTTTGATTCTGCCATAAAGCTGGCCAATCAGACCGTCTATGAGCTGAACAGCGTCATAGGTTTCTTTAGCATCCGGCCCGAAATCGTGCCCTTGCGTATCCACCAGTGAAAAGTAGCCCGCAATAAAATGCGGCCGCGATACTTCAGGTAAAGACAACCATTCGGTTATCTGATCAATTCTTCCCTGATAATCCGCATATTTAGAGTAGTGATAGTGATAAGACGGCAGATTGCCGTTAATTCTGGCATCAGATTCCGGCCAGAAATACGTAGCCGCCTTTAAACCGTTAAACTCCACCAGATTCCAAAAAGGCATACCAGATAACCAGGTCGAATCGCCGTACCCTTTACCCATGGAATATCGGGCATAACTGTCTTTTACAGGGCGGGATTTGTCGTAAAAAGCGTTATTTACGATACCGTGGTGAACGGGCAATAAACCGGTGATTATAGAAATATGATTGGGAAATGTGCTGGACGGGTACACCGGAATCATCTTTTCAGCCCGCACCCCGTCTTTCGCAATTTGTGCAATATTGGCCGCGTTGTGTTTTTCCACATAATCGTGGCGAAAACCATCGATGGATATCATCACCACATAAGGCGTGTCATCCTTCGCCTGCACGCCGGTTGTCAGTACAGCCAGCAATAGTGTTGCCCACAGTCCTTTTCGTTTCATTGTTTTTTCCGTCTTTTAATACTTGGCACAGTATAAAAGTGGACTATGACAACAACAATTCACTGACCGCAAAGTTCGCGACTTACACCGCGGGCAGAGAATCCAGTGGCCAGCGGGGTTTGGCGGCGGCGGATAAATCACAGAATTGTCCGGCCTTTAAGCGCTGCATGCCGGCATAGGCAATCATGGCGCCGTTATCGGTGCAAAAAGCAAGTCCCGGATAGAACACCTCGCCACGGAGTTCTTTCATCAGCGATTCCATGGACTCACGTAAATATGTATTGGCACTGACCCCCCCGGCAATGACCAGCCGCTTCAGACCGGTTTGTTTAAGCGCACGCTTGCACTTAATGATAAGGGTATCAACAACAGCTTCCTGAAAGGCGAACGCAATATTCGCTTTGGTTTGTTCGGAGTCGTCGGCATCGCGGATGGTGTTAGCGGCAAAGGTTTTTAATCCGCTGAAGCTGAAATCCAGCCCGGGGCGATCTGTCATCGGACGGGGAAATTTATAATGTCCACCCTCACCTTTTTCTGCCAGCTTTGCCAGCAGCGGACCGCCAGGGTAATCCAGACCCAGTAACTTGGCGGTTTTATCAAAGGCTTCACCGGCAGCATCGTCAATGGACTCACCCAGCACTTCATACTGACCAATTCCCTGCACATTCACCAGCATCGAGTGACCACCGGATACCAACAGCGCCACGAAAGGAAACGCGGGAGCATTTTCTTCCAGCATAGGAGCCAGCAAGTGCCCTTCCATGTGGTGCACACCCACGGCCGGTATATTCCATGCGTAAGACAGTGCGCGACCTACGGATGAGCCTACTAATAATGCCCCGACAAGGCCCGGTCCCTGAGTAAATGCGATGCCGTCCAGGTCTTCACCTTCAGTAGCCGCGTCTTTCAATGCTTTGCGGATCAGTGGTATGATCTTACGCACATGATCGCGGGATGCCAGTTCGGGAACCACACCACCATAATCGGCGTGCAGTTTAACCTGACTGTATAATTCGTGGGACAACAATCCTTTTTCGTCATCGTAAACCGCGATGCCCGTTTCGTCGCAGGATGTTTCGATACCCAGAATACGCATTGATAAACCTCTTTATGGTGGTGCAGGGCGGGCAAGTTTACCGTTATTCGTTCACCCTGAAAACGGTAAATGCGAGGATCGCGAATCAGATTCAGCTAAAAATCTGCGATCGCTGGTTAATTTATTAACACTACCGGCTTTACTTTCCCTTCAGAAAAGAATAGAATTTCGCACCATTTTTAACCCGGGTGTCGATTTATCGCACACTTTCACGCCCGGCTACAGTCTTGAAAATTTTGAGGTGAGAATTTAATGCCTATCGTTAAAGTTAGAGAAAACGAGCCGTTTGATGTCGCTCTTCGTCGTTTTAAACGCTCTTGTGAAAAAGCAGGTGTTTTGTCAGAAGTTCGTCGTCGTGAGTTCTTCGAAAAGCCTACTTGGGAACGTAAGCGTAAAAAAGCGGCTGCTAAAAAGCGTCATCTGAAAAAGCTGGCTCGCGAAAACGCACGTCGCGTAAAACTCTACTAAGATAGTGTTGGCTTAACAAAGGTGCCTTAAGGCACCTTTGCTGTCTCAGGACCACTGAAAAAGTGATTCCCGTCCTGCCCGCCCTGTCCTTCTGATAAGCCCGACATCAGGAAAGAAAAATACTATGGCTTTAATTGACGATTTAAAAAACGCACAAAAAGATGCCATGCGCGCCAAGGAAAAATTGAAACTTGGCACAATTCGTATGGCACTGGCCGCCATCAAGCAAAAAGAAATTGATGAGCAAATCACTGTAGATGATACCGCCATTCTGGCTATCTTAACCAAAATGGTTAAGCAGCGTGCCGACGCGGCCGCCCAGTATGATCAGGCAAATCGTGATGATCTGGCCAGCACAGAACGTGCGGAAATCGTAATTTTAGAATCTTTCCTGCCACAACCGCTTACTGATGAAGAAGTGGCTGCCCTGATTGACGAAGCTATGGCTGCAACCGGTGCCACCGGCATGCAGGACATGGGTAAAGTCATGGGTGCATTGAAGCCAAAAGTTCAGGGCCGCACAGACATGGGCGCACTGAGTGGAAAAATTAAAGCACGTCTGAACGCGTAACACCCTGAGTCAGTTCAGATAGCCATTTAAAAAGATCAGGCGCAATACGAAAAGGTTGCGCCTTCTTCTCTCCCTGATAAAGTAACCCACGTTTGCTGACCCTTCTGACATCGCGCTCAGGCACTGATCAGCTGTTACTGTTTCTGTTATATACCCGTAGGTTACATAAACTGCATGTCCGGAAGAATTCCCCGCGATTTTATTGATGATCTGTTAGCCCGTACCGATGTTGTCGACATTGTGGACAGCCGCGTGAAACTGAAAAAAGCGGGTAAGAATTATCAGGCCTGTTGTCCGTTTCACAATGAAAAAACCCCTTCTTTTACCGTCAGTCAGGATAAACAGTTCTATCACTGTTTTGGCTGTGGCGCTCACGGCAATGCAATCTCCTTTATCATGGAATTTGACCGGCTGGAGTTTGTAGAAGCGATTGAAGAACTGGCACGGTTACACGGGTTAGAGATCCCGCGGGAGCAGAGCAGCCGGCCGGCAATGACAGAAGAGAAGCGTCAGCAGCAACAGGATGACTATGCGCTGATGGAATCTGTCACCCGCTATTTTCAGCAGCAGTTAAGACAGCATGCCAACAGCCCCAAAGCAATTGACTACCTGAAAGGTCGCGGCTTATCCGGTGATATTGTAAAGCACTGGGAAATCGGCTACGCCCCGTCAGAATGGGATGGCGTACTGAAAACCTTCGGCACAGATCCCCAACGGGTTCAACAGTTGCTGGATCTGAAACTGGTAAACAAAAATGATCGCGGCAAGACGTATGATTTCTTCCGTGACCGGATCATGTTTCCTATCCGCGACCGCCGTGGCAGAGTGATCGGCTTTGGCGGCCGGGTGCTGGATGACGGCGGCCCGAAATACCTTAACTCTCCGGAAACACGGATTTTCCACAAAGGCTACGAACTGTTTGGCTTTTATCAGGCGAAACAAAGCCAGCGCCACCTTGATAAAGTGGTGATAGTGGAAGGCTACATGGATGTGGTTGCGCTAAGCCAGTTCGATATCCATATTGCCACTGCAGCACTGGGCACAGCAACGACGCCGGAGCACCTCAGTATGCTGATGCGCACCACTTCCCACATTGTGTGCTGTTACGACGGTGACCGTGCCGGGCGTGAAGCTGCCTGGCGGGCACTTGAAAATGCATTGCCCGCATTAAAAGATGGTGTGAAACTGACATTTCTGTTTCTTCCTGACGGTGAAGATCCGGATACCATGGTTCGCCAGACGGGCAAAGATACTTTTATGGCATTACTCGATGACGCCATGCCCTTGTCGCGGTTCTTCTTTGAGTCACTACTGAAACAACATGAAGTCGGCACGCCGGAAGGTAAAGTGGCGTTGAAAGCCGCTGCGCAGCCTTTGATAGACCAGGTACTGGGTGACAGTCAGAAAGCCATGTTGCAGGAAGAGCTGGCGAAACATGTGGGTGAATATGACCGCTTTCGTTTGCAGCAGGATATGCAACAGGCAAAGCAAAAGTCGTCAAAACCAAAGGATTCCCACTACACCCAACAAAAGACCCAGATATCGCCGGTCCGCACAATGGTGCGGTTACTGCTGGATAACCCGGCACTGGCAGCCAGACACACCCACTGCTCGCCACAGGTACTGGCACAAAGTGGTGTTGCCGGAATCCACGTGCTTATCGATATTCACGGGTACTGTTTAAATAATCCACAATCCAACACCGCCCAGGTCCTTGAAAACTTCCGTGACCATCCCCATTCTTCTGTCATCGCGAAGTTGCTGTTACAGGAACACCTGATTAAGGAAGATGACGCAGATACCGTGTATTGCGACAGTTTTGCAAAGCTGCTCGACTGGCATTTCGACAGCAGAATTGAGACGTTGATTTCACGGTCGCGTATGCAGCCACTCTCTCAGGAAGAGAAAACAGAATTGACCTTATTGATGAAAGAACGTCAGAAGTCGTAGCTCACGAGGCCGCCGGATAAAGTTCTGGCGAAAAATCACGCTGAACGTCTGGTCAAAAATGGGGTCTTTCTGTTATACTGGCTAATTCGCTGCAAGCAGATTTTATAGAAAACATCGGGCTTACCTTGATGCAATCTTGAGACGTATAAGATGCATAATTCAGGCCGAAATTACAATAGCCGATGTTCTGACAGGTGCGGTAACAAACGATAGCAAGCATGGACAAGACGGGATTTTTCCGGCTCTTGAACGTGCTTTTTTGCTTATTAATTCAATGTGAGAAGTGTAGGTTATATGGCTCAAAGCAAGCAGTCTCAGATTAAACTCCTGATTGCAAAAGGTAAAGAACAAGGTTACTTAACTTTTGCAGAAGTAAACGACCACCTGCCACAAGATATCGTCGATTCAGATCAGATCGAAGACATCATTAGTATGATCAACGATATGGGTATTCAGGTTTCAGAGTCCGCACCGGATTCCGATGAATTACTCATGCAAGAAACCACCGCCGATGAAGATGCCGCTGAAGCTGCAGCTCAGGCGCTGGCAACCGTAGAAAGTGAAATTGGCCGTACAACCGACCCTGTCCGCATGTACATGCGTGAAATGGGTACCGTTGAACTGTTGACCCGTGAAGGCGAAATCGAAATCGCCAAGCGTATCGAAGACGGTATCAACCAGGTACAGTGTTCTGTTGCTGAATACCCTGAAGCCATCACTTATCTGCTGGAACAGTGGGATTTATTTGAAGCGGAAGAAATTCGTCTTGGCGATATTATTTCCGGTTTCGTCGATCCTAACGAAGAGCAGGATCTCGCACCTACCGCTACCCACATCGGTTCTGAATTGTCAGCTGAAGAGTTAGATGACGAAGACGATGACGATGATGACGACGATGATGATGACAGCGACGAGGACGATAGCGGCGTTGATCCGGAAGTTGCCCGTGAAAAGTTCGGCAAGCTTCGTGAACAATACCTGAAAACCCGTGCTGTTATTGAAAAGCATGGCCGTTCAGACAAGAAGTCCCGCGAAGAAATTGGCGTACTCAGCGAAGTCTTCAAAGAATTCCGCTTAGTACCTAAGCAGTTTGACCGCATGGTTAAAAACATGCGCGACATGATGGACAAAGTACGTATCCAGGAACGTCTGGTCATGAAGTACTGCGTTGTAAACGCAAAGATGCCTAAGAAAGATTTCATTAAGGCATTTGCTGGCAACGAAACCACTACAGACTGGTTAGAAGCTACGTTATCTTCAGGCGCGCCTTACACCGGCATGCTGCAAAACTACAAAGAAGATATCGAGCGTTCTGTCTCCAAGATGAACAGCGTAGAACAGGAAACTGGTTTGGTTATCGCTGACATTAAAGACATCAACCGTCGCATGTCTATCGGTGAAGCGAAAGCCCGCCGTGCGAAGAAAGAAATGGTTGAGGCGAACTTACGTCTGGTTATTTCAATCGCGAAGAAGTACACCAACCGTGGCCTTCAATTCCTGGATTTGATTCAGGAAGGTAACATCGGTCTGATGAAAGCGGTTGATAAGTTCGAATACCGTCGTGGTTATAAGTTCTCAACCTATGCAACATGGTGGATCCGTCAGGCGATCACCCGTTCAATCGCTGACCAGGCACGGACTATCCGTATTCCGGTTCACATGATTGAAACCATTAACAAACTGAACCGTATCTCCCGTCAGATGCTGCAGGAAATGGGTCGTGAGCCAACGCCGGAAGAATTGTCAGAACGTATGGCAATGCCGGAAGACAAAATCCGTAAAGTGCTTAAGATTGCGAAAGAGCCCATCTCCATGGAAACCCCCATCGGTGATGATGAAGATTCGCATCTGGGTGACTTTATCGAGGACAGCACCATTATTCAGCCCCTCGATTCAGCGACCGGCGGCAGCCTGAAAGACGCGACCCAAGAAGTTCTGGCCGGTCTGACAGCCCGTGAAGCAAAAGTACTACGTATGCGTTTCGGTATCGACATGAACACTGACCACACGCTGGAAGAAGTAGGTAAGCAGTTCGATGTTACCCGTGAGCGTATCCGTCAGATTGAAGCGAAAGCGTTACGTAAACTTCGCCACCCAAGCCGTTCAGAGCAGCTGCGCAGCTTCCTGGACGAGTAAGACTTGCAGATAAGTTATCGTTAAAAACAGCCACCTTCGGGTGGCTGTTTTGTTTCCGGCTTACTATACCCGGGTATGAAAGAACGTTAGCAAGTTCCCGCCCGCTTCCTTGTCAGTTTTGTATACTTGTTCCATATTTAATCAATTGCATTACTGAATAAGGAAGTGTCCGTGAACAAATTTTTATCGGCCTGTCTGGTCCTTGCAGGTTTATCTCTGGGTGGTTGCGCCACGTGGAATCCGCCCTCGCCTATGCTGGAAACAGAGGTATTTAAGAAGCTCGTCAGTATAAAGCCTGTGGAGCCGCAGGAAAAAATTTACCGGCAGTACGTGAGTGACGGTATTTACCTCCAATTCGAGCGCATGGACGAAAATAATATTATTTACGGCTGGTATACCTGTACCAACTGTAACTGGACCCGTTCTAAATTTCTCGCGCTGTATGACGGCAGCTACCTGTATATGACATATGGGCATCATGAGGAGTTTTTCCTCGAATCTCCTAAAGATGTCCGCCACCATCCGGAAAATTCACACTGGTCATGGAGTGTGATTGAAAAGTATCAGCTTGAAGGCCGGAACCTGATAAAGCTGGGTCAAATTCGTAAATGTGCGTCTGACAGCCCTCAGATCAAAGAGTGGTCTAACGTACCATGGGCCTATGATGGTGAAACAGATTGTCAGTTTGAAGCGAACGGCAGATACAGCAAAATTTTTGTCGCAACCATCGATGAAACCTTAACGGGTAAACGCAGTTCTATCGTCGGTGAGGCAGCTGACACGATTTCAACCGAAGTTCGTGCCAAACTCGCTACACTTAAAGAGCTTTTCGATGAAGGGCTTATCAGTGACGCGGATTACGAAGAGAAACGTAAGGCACTTTTAGACCAGCTTTGAGTCATCCCTTATACTAACCTGCCGCACAATAGCACTTCCTTGCTGTTGCGCGGCCTCCCCTCCTGAGTTTTTTGTCTTCGTGACCTTGTCATCCCGCTGCGAATTTCATTAAATGGTTTGTCAGGCCTTTGCTGAACCAGGGAAAGTGATATGCGTTTGCGCCATATTGAAGTATTTCATGCCATTTATACCACCGGCTCCATTACCGGCGCTGCTAACTTACTGTATGTGTCTCAGCCATCGGTGTCTAAAGTACTGGCCCATGCAGAGCAACAGCTTGGCTTCGACCTTTTTCACCGCAACAAAGGCAAGTTAACGCCCACAGCGGAAGCAGAAATGATGTTTCCGGAAATCAGCAAAATTTATAAGCAACTGAATACGGTTAAGCAGCTTGCCAATAATATTCAACGGGGACGCAGTGGCATCATCAATATTGCTGTTACTCCTGCGCTGGGTTTCAACGTGCTTCCCCAAACCATGGCAATGTTCCGCCGGCAACATCCGGATGTTGCCCTGAATATTAAAACCGTACACAACCAGGAAGCACTGCAAACCCTGCTGGCGCACAAATGTGATGCCGCCGTACTGTTTTCATCTCCCGAATTGCCCGGTGTGGCAGAACGTCAGCTATGTGAACAGGAAATGGTAGTGATGTATCCCAGACAAGCTTTCAACGAAGCGCCGGAAACACTGACCATCAGTGATTTACAAAACCTGGACATTATCGGGATCTGGGAAAGCGGACCGTTAGGAGAAATGGCCTGGCGTCACATAGAACAGTCCGGCCTGGATATTAAAACGCAAATCCAGGTGGATACCTATTACATCGCCGCGCGGCTGGTTGATGCAGGTCTGGGATGCTGTATTGTTGACAGACTGACCGCTGAGGGTAATCAGACAGAAAAAACCGGTATTGCCCGGTTCGCCCCTTCATTAACGTTCACCGTAAAAGCGCTTTCTCTGGACAGCCGTCCGGTATCCAAACTGTGTGAAAGTTTCCTCGGTACACTGTCCGACACTATCGTGCGGATAACCTGACGTTATACCCTTGCCAAAAGTTACTACTTATCACCGGCTCTCCGGCCTTTTACACTGCCTGAAATAACACACTGACCTTACAGTGATTTCTTCTCAGAATTTTCAGGATGCACTATGATACTTACTCCTCCTTATTTGCTTTTCATTGGCAACGCCACCGATCCGCTCAGTATAAAAATGGCAAAGAGCGTGGCAGACTGGAATCCTGAAGCCTGCATCGGTGAATACCGCTTGCCGGGTTGCGAGGTCACCACCGGCTGCCCGTCAATGACTATTGATGAGGCGGTCGATGCCGGCGCCAACACTTTTGTGCTGGGCTTTGCAAACAGCGGCGGTTTTATTGATGAAGCGTGGGTTCCTACAATCGTAGAAGCCATTGAAGCCGGCATGCATGTTGTCAGCGGCCTGCACGATAAACTTACCAGTATCCCCGCCGTGGTGGAAGCCGCGCAGCGTTGTGACCGCCAGCTCATTGATATCCGTCATCCCACAGCCCGCTTCAAGACAGGCAAAGGTATCAAACGTACAGGTAAGCGTCTGCTTACAGTTGGTACCGACTGCTCTGTGGGCAAAATGTACACTTCACTGTGTCTGACCAGAGCGCTGGAAGAAGCCGGTCAGAAAGCGACTTTCCGTGCTACCGGGCAAAGCGGCATTCTGGTTGCCGGTGAAGGCGTCGCTATCGACTGTGTGGTAGCAGATTTCATATCCGGTGCTGTGGAAACACTCAGCCCTGACAACGACGAAGACCATTGGGATATTATCGAGGGACAAGGCTCCCTGTCCCATCCGGCCTTTGCCGGTGTCAGTTTAGGGTTGTTGCACGGCTCCCAACCTGATGCACTGGTGATCTGCCATGCGCTGAACCGTTCACACATGCGGGGGTTACCTCACTATCCCCAACCAACGCTGGAAGCCGTCATTGAAATGACTGTAAATGCTGCCAGATTAACGAATCCTGACGTGAAAGTTGTTGGCATTGCAGTGAACACATCCAGTGTCAGTGCAGCTGAAGCAAAGGCGTACTGTGAAGAAACGGCTTCAAAACTCGGCTTACCGTGTACCGACCCGGTACGTTTTGGTGTCAGTGATATTATCGGGAACCTCTGATGGCATTAACTATTACAATTCAACACGAACGTTTTCCGCTGGCGCAGGTGTTTCGCATTTCCCGGGGAGCCAAAACAGCAGCCGATGTGATACACGTGTCAGTGAGTGACGGCGAGCATACCGGATTTGGCGAATCCGTGCCCTATGGCAGGTATGGCGAGTCCATCGAATCGGTTACGGCCCAGTTAGAACAGGTCAGGGCCAGCATTGACAGCCTTGAAGATCATGCAGCACTACCGGAATTGCTGCCAGCCGGCTCTGCCCGCAATGCGCTGGATTGTGCCCTGTGGGACTTAACCGCAAAAGTAACCGGCAAACCGGTGTCGGAACTACTTGATTTACCCGTTACGCCACATTGCTTTACCGCACAAACTATCAGTGTGGATACTGTCGAAAATATGCAGGCGTCTGCGCGTAAACTCAAAGGCGCGCCAATAATCAAAGTGAAGCTGGACCCCGATGCCGTTGTTGACAAGATCCGCGCTATTCACGAAGTCACGCCGGAAAGCCGGCTGATTGTAGATGCTAACGAAGGCTGGACCATCGAAGACTTGAAAGCCGTGGCTGAGCCGCTGAAAGCCTGCAATGTTGTACTCATTGAGCAACCCATACCGGCAGAGAACGATGAAGTGCTTGAGTATTATGAATGCCCAATTCCACTTTGCGCCGACGAGTCCTGCCATACGTCAGCCGGGCTGGACGTATTGCGCAAACGCTATCAGAGCATCAACATCAAGTTAGATAAAACCGGCGGTCTCACCGAAGCTGCCGCTCTGTACAAAGCCGCAAGAGCAATGGATTTCTCTGTCATGGTAGGTTGTATGGTAGGCACGTCGCTGGCAATGGCGCCGGCTTATTTGCTGTGTGACGGCGCTGACTTTGTCGATCTCGACGGCCCTATCCTCATTGCACAGGACAGAGAAAACGGCTTCTGTTTCGACAACGGCAAAATGTGGCAACCCGATACGTTTTTGTGGGGCGGAGTGAATAGCCAGGAAGCCTAGCAAAAGTTGCGAAAAATCTCCTGTAGTCATACACTTCCGGCATGCGGGATTTATCATTTAACACACTAATGGCAGAGACAATCTCTGCCATTCATTCAGTCAACTTCGCTGCAACGTTAACAACGTTGCTTGACGCAATGCTGGAATTCGACTGTGTTGTGATTCTGGGCTGCCGGACCGACAAACACCCGGTTTATCTTCACGACTCCCTTAAAGATAACCGCGACCTTCTGTTCGAACTTTATCTCAAATCCTCTTTCAATGAAGACCCGTTTTTCAGGTACTTCAGCAAGCGGAAAAAAAGTGGCGTTTATATGCTTAGCGATTTGAATATAGATCGCACGGACTACAACTCTTATTGCAGACATTTTTATCATCAGACTGGCTGGAAGGATGAGCTTGGCATGATGATTAATGTTTCTGACAGTAAGTCAGTTCTGTTTTGTTTTGGCTCAATCAGGAAGGCTACCCGTTTTACCCGTCAGAACACTGAGTTACTTACACGACACTTCACCGTTATCGAGGCTATTTGTCAGAAGCACTGGGGACAAACAGAGTTCATTTTTTCAGAAAGCGTCTATAACCCGACTCAACAAACGGACAATATGCGTCAGTTAATCTCATCCGCGCTGGCAACTTTCGGACAGTCAATACTCACTCCCAGGGAACAGGAAATCTCCATGTTGATTGCAAAAGGTTGTGATTCTAAGGAAATCGCTGTTGCTACCGGTATTTCTGAGGGAACAGTAAAAAATCACCGGAAACGAATCTATAAGCAGTTAAACGTCAAATCTCTGAGTGAGTTTTTCCAGCTGTTTCTTAATCACCTCATTACGCACGCTAAATAACGTTCTGTCCCTTTAGGGATATTCTGTAGATAAGTCCATTCCAGTACGCTCGCCTTATTAAATTGAAAGGCAGGTTATCAATGATGAATATCTTCAATGATCTAAATGACAGAGGATTGATATCCCAGACAAGCGATGTTGCAGAACTGCAAAACCTATTCGAGTCGCCGCAGACGATTTACTGTGGTTTTGACCCTACTGCAGGCAGTTTACACATAGGTCATCTGGTACCGCTTATTATGCTCAAACGTTTGCAGAAAGCTGGTCATAAAGTGATAGCGCTGATCGGCGGAGCCACAGGAATGATAGGCGACCCGAGCTTTAAAGACAGTGAGCGTACTTTAAATTCTGCAGAGCAAGTCGGTGAATGGGTTGAAAGGCTTGGTATTCAGATTAAAGAACTGGTGGGGGAGCCTATCCTGATTGAAAACAATGCTGACTGGTTTAGATCAATCAATATCATTGACTTCTTTCGGGACACTGGCAAGCACTTTTCGGTTAACGCTATGCTGAAACGTGACTCAGTAAAAAAGCGTTTACAACGTGCTGAACAAGGAATATCGTTCACAGAGTTCAGCTATGCGTTGTTACAAGCGCATGACTTTGCAGAACTAAACCGTCGCCACCAGTGCAAGCTGCAGATTGGTGGAAACGATCAGTGGGGAAATATTTTAGACGGTATTGATCTGACCCGCAGGCTCAATCAATGCAGAGTTTCCGGAATGACACTGCCTCTGATCACAAAAGCTGACGGCACGAAGTTCGGTAAAACGGAATCTGGCACGATTTGGCTTGACCCGGACAAAACCTCTGCTTACCGCTTCTTCCAGTTTTGGCTCTCAGTAGATGACAAAGACGTTTATAACCTGCTTCGCTATTACACATTTCTGAGCACAGAGGATATTGCAGCCATTGAGCTCGCAGACAAAACGCGAGGCAATAAACCTGAAGCACAGCAAATTCTGGCGAAAGAAGTGACAGCATTAGTACACGGCCAGGCGTCTCTTGAAAGCGCTATAAGAATTACTTCAGCTTTGTTTTCCGGAGAGGTAAATAAGCTGTCACTATCAGAAATCAGACAGCTGGAAATGGACGGCCTGCCACTCGTGAAAACTCTGCAGCAAGAGCTTGTACTATTACTCACCCTGACCGGACTTGCGTCTTCCCGGCGTGAGGCCAGGGAACTTATTGCCTGCAATGCCGTTAGTGTGAACGGGAAAAAAGCGTCATCTGATACCAGCTCTGTTGGTCAGCCACTCTTCAACACATACTGGATTTTACAAAAAGGTAAAAAGCAATTTTGTTTAATCAAAAGAGAGAGCGAGGACAGCACAGAAAGAATGATGCGTGTCGCCAGTCCCGCACAATAAACAGAGCGTCACTACTGACGAAACTCCGGATATGAAGGCCTGTCTAGCAAGCCAGGCCTTCAAAGTTTTATGAATGCAGCATATATACGTGCATAGTGACGTCTTTAACAAGGCCTTCCGAGACTTCCTGAAAAGCAGTGAAATGAGGCAAAGTCATATGGTCGTCCAAAGCCGCCTGAGACGTCCACTGCTCCATCACCAGCACTTCCACTTCTTCGTCAACTTCACGTAACCCAAGATCATACTGAATACAGCCTTCTTCCTTTCGTGAATGTTCCTGCAACGTTTCAAACAATGCAGTAACTTTCGCTGCATCACTCAGCGATGTCCTTGCGGTGGCAATTACACATACAGTCATCATCAGTTCCTTTTTTGTCAGGGATTAATCCCACTCAGGTGAAAAGTCCGGCGTCGCTTCACGTTCATTGCGGTTTAATTTGTCGATGGCATCCATGTCTTCGATAGCGAGAGTCAGCGATGCCCCTTTAAGGTTTGTCGCCAGATTTTCCCGCTTAGTGGATGACGGGATGGTCGCCAGACCGTGCCCCAGTTCCCATGCAATCACTACTTCGGCGGGTGACACTTCATACTTCTCAGCAATTTGTATCACCGTTTCGTCTTTCAACACTTTGCCCACAGCAAACGGCATATATCCTGTGATATGAATATCATTTACCGTACAGTATGCACGCAGCTTGTCGTTAGTTAAATGCGGGTGTACCTCTACCTGATTGGTAAAAATTTCCCCTTTTCCTAAAATCTGCTGCGCTTCTTTCAGGTGGGCAATAGTAAAGTTAGATACCCCGATATGTCTGGTCAGGCCCTGCGCTTTCGCTTTCGCCAGTTCACCCAGATACTCCTCCATGGACTCGCCGTTCTCAGGGGAAGGCCAGTGGATCAGCAGCAGATCAACATAACTGAGCTGTAATTTCTCCAGACTTTTCTTCACACTGGGCAGAAAGTCCTTGCTGTTCAGCTTGTTATTCCACACTTTGGTAGTGACAAATAATTCGCCTCTGCTGATACCGCTGTCTTTCAATGCACGGCCTACCGCTTCTTCATTTTCATAAATTTGTGCAGTGTCGATATGACGGTAACCGACTTCCAGTGCATCTTTCACACTGTTGTATGCCACGTCGTCTTTTAACCGGAAAGTACCCGCGCCTAACTGAGGCATGGATGAATGGGATTCCATAAATTGCTCCTTCATGTTCTATGAAATGAGTATTGGGATGAAAATACTCAATCTTTACGATTTACGACTGAATTCAGATTAAGCAGGTTCAGTCGCAGAAAAATGAAGCGCAGTTTGAGGGATAGTTTAAATAACAAAAACAGTAATAGTGACAAAATACCTTTGTCTGAAATGATAGAGATATCATACCTGCTACTGTTACTGACATTTTTGTCAGGAAAGATTTTTGCCTCTTATTGCAGAATACCAATCGTCACGGCTGATTGCCCCTCTTTGATAGCCGGCATCTCATTAATCATCATCACTGTGCCCGCTACAGGCGAGGAAATGGTTTCTACCACATTTCCAAAGTAGTCCGTGACTTTGCCCAGCGACGCGCCTTTTTCAACCTTTGCACCAATTTTCACGCCTGGCAGAAAGAAGCCGGTATGATGACTTTTCGCCGAAGTCAGTGTTTCATAAAATACAGGCTCTGCATGCGGACCCGGCTCCCCCGGTAACATCTCTAAGAAATACAGCGCATTCCGTGATACCTGAACAGCATACTCCACTGATTCTTCCGTGTACTGCCCCAGGTGCCCGATTTCTGTAGTAAGACTCGGTACGCCTCTAGTCATGCCAGTGTTGGGGAACGAGATAGAATTGTCAGGGTCGCGGGGTCTGTCGCCATACATCACGATGTGTTGCATACCGGTGGCTTTAGCAAATTCAAAAGTCAGATCATCAAGTGCTTTGTCACCCACAAATGGCGAATAGACATGGTCCAGTAATTGTTGATTAGCACTACCTGAATGCATATCAATGAAGTAGTCCGCCTTTGCAATAAATTCTTTGGTTAAGAAGTCTGCGATTTGCTCAGTCGGCGTGCCACCGGCGCTACCCGGAAATTCACGATTGAGGTTTTTGTTATCTTTGGGGTTTAAGGCTATGCGATTGGCATGAAAGCCATCAATGTTCGAAAGATGAAGCAGAACCAACGTACCGGAAAGCTCACCGGGCCTGACCTCTTCCCGTAATTTTTGCAACGCAAACATAGACGGAAATTCATCACCATGCGTGCCGGCGGCCAGAAGTAATACAGGCCCCTCTTTCTTACCGTTAATGACTGTGACCGGCAGAGCGATATCTTCCCTTGTCGCCATGAAGGACTTTTTTTCACCGGCCTGAGTTGTTATTCCGGCAAGTTCAAAACCGTCTTTAGCCAGAACGCCGGCGCTAATGAAATAAGAAAAAAAGAAAAATACTGCCACAATGCCAGTACGCAATGTAGTTAAGTGCATGAAAATACTCTGAAGTAGTTGAATAACAGAAAAAGGGGCATCAGCCCCTTTTAAAACGAATAGTAATGGTCAGAATTGATAGCGGGCACTTACATTAACCGTTCGCGGTGTGCCTGGCTGAGTCCATAAAGCAGAATATGAATTATCGAAATACACTTCATCCAACAAGTTGTCGACAAACACCTTCACCTGCAAGGATTCGTTAATGTCTACATGCCCGGCAATACTCACCAGAGTATAGGACGGCAATACATATGACTGGTTAATCAGCTCTCCGGGACGCTCACCAACGTATTGGAATGACCCCAGCACCGCTGCGTCTTTACCGGAAACGGTAAACTCCCGTTGCGCGGTAAGCACAAACCGGTTCTCAGGAATGTTCAGCAACCTGGTCCCTGCCGGGATCTCAACACCCCAGTCGGAATTCGTTACTGTATTAGAAGTCGCTGCGTCCGTATAAGCATAAGACAAGCTCAGAGAGGTTTGCTCAGAAATATACGCTTTTACATCCAGTTCAAGCCCTTTACTTTCCGCTTCACCCAGCGCGGCTGTGAACCCGGAATTCACCGGGTCAGAAGCCAGTATATTCGACTTTTCGGCATTAAATAACGCCAGTGTACCGGTGATCCTGTCGCCTTCAGTAGAGAATTTAACCCCCAGCTCGTAAGACTCACTTTCTTCAGGCTCAAAAGAATTACCATCTACGTCGGCTCCGCTATTCGGACGGAACCCTTCAGAATAACTGGTGTAAAAGGTGAAATTACTATTCGCCTCAAACACAAAACCCACCCGCGGGCTGGTTGCCGTGCGATCCTGACTGGTCACCGATCCGTTCATGAAATTCTCAATATCCTGAGAAAAGTCATCGAAGCGGAAACCAACTAACAGCTTAAACTGCTCCGACAAATCTACCTGATCCTGAATGTAGAGACCTTGCGCACTTTGATTTTCTTCACGGTCCGTTAGGGGCGCAACCTCAGGCTGAACCTGGCCATATTCCGGATTTATTTTACTCACTGAATAAGTAGTATCGCCTGCTCCCCACGCCGTTCTCCAGCGCTGCATTTCCTGTTCAAAGGTGTAATCATATGCATCCACCCCGATCAAAATGTGATGAGTCATTTCACCGGTTTGTACCCGGCCACTCAGTTCTGCCCGCGCAGAAAGGTCCTTAGTATCGTAGTCTCTGTAACGACGCTGACGTGAGACAACAGGATTATCTTCGCTCAGCAGCTGGCGACCGGAAGACAACTCAACCTCTGTTGAGTAACCTTCGAATGAAGAATCACGGTAGCTTAGACCGGCATTTACGTCCCAGTTTTCGTTCAAAGATGTTTGTAGTGACAATTGATGTCCTACAGCTTCAATATTCATGTCGCCGTCGGCTGGTTCGCCATAGAAGGTTTCACGGGGTACGCCGGTAAAGTTGTCACCCACAACCACAATGCCTCTGTCGAATGGCGCTTGCTGGTCGATTATCTCCAGTTCGTAAACCAGGTTTGTAGTGTCATTGAGCCGGTAAAGCACTGAAGGGGTGAAAATGAGCTTATTGCTTTCAACAGTGTCACGGAAACTACCCGCGTCTTCATAAGCTCCATTAACCCGGAAAGCCAGATCCGACGTGACTGCGTTGGTGTAATCACCTTCCAGACGATATAAATCGTAACTGCCTGCCGTTGCTTCAATATAGCCTTCCTGATCAAACTCAGGCTTTTTGGTAATAATATTGATGGTGCCGCCGGGTTCACCACGACCATACAGCGCTGATCCCGGACCTTTGAGAATTTCTATCGCTTCAATATTTGAGGCATCACGACGGCCACTGAATCCGCGGCCAACGTTAAAGCCGTTGACCAGATAACCCGAAGGTGAATTCTCATCACCTGCAAATCCCCGCACTGCAAAGCTGTCCCAGAGACCACCAAAGTTATTCTGGCTGGCAACACTTCCTGAAAGGGACAAGGCTGTTTGCAAATCGGTAACCCCAAAGGAATCCAGGGTTTCATCTGACAAGACTGTCACCGCTTGCGGTAAGGACTTTAGTGGCACATTGCCGCGATAAGCCTGGCGAAGAGAGGTCACTTCGACGTGTTCTACACTGTCGTCTTCTGCTTCAATATTTTGTGAAAAAGATTGAAAACTGGTACCGATAAGTATGGCGAGAGAGGTGAGCCTGGTCACCCGGGTTACTGAGGGTTTCACTGTGCAAGTTCCATTCTAAAAGATAATAATAATTAATAAACCAATATCATTTGATACATTATCACATATCATCAAAGTTTACTCTACTAATAATCAGAGCGGTCTGCTAAACGCCTTTTGGATGTCAACTAACGTAAAAAGCGCCACTTTTTTACGCGAGATATGTATACTTAGCGGTTAAAATTCCATCTGCTAAATATAAATTCAATAAGGTTTGCCGTGATCTCCCGCGTTTTCTTTTTTTGCTTTCTGGCACTCTTCCTCCAATCCTGCTCGCCAGCGCCGAAAGACACGACTTTACATATCAGCGGCCCTTTCGAGCCTGTCAACCTGGACCCGGCTTCCGCAGGCTATATGTTTACCCGGATGCAAATTATAGAAACACTGGTAGACGTGGATAATGATGGGAACCTGATACCGGGTCTGGCAACTTCCTGGAAAAGCAATGCAGATTTGACCCGCTGGACATTTAATCTCAGACCCGGCGTAACATTTCACGACGGCACATTGATGGACGCAGAGTCAGTGCGAAAGAGCCTTGCTGTGGCGCTGGGAAAACCGGCTCCCTTTCCGGTCGATATTGTCACCAACATTGAAATCGTTGACCCGCTCACGGTCAGTTTTACACTCAAAGCGCCTTACCGTCCTTTTCCGTCACTGCTTTCCAACTACACGACAGCAATATTATCGCCCGACTCATTTGGTAAATTTAACCGGATGAAGGCACTGATTGGTACGGGTCCTTATGTAATTACTGAATTCATACCGCCTCATAACATTAAAGCTAAGCGTTTTGAAAAATATCGCAATGGCCCTGCTACCATTGAATCCGTTGATTATGTAACCGGACACCGGTCAGAAACCCGTGCCCTCATGGTAAGAACTGGCCAGGCAGATATTGTTTTTAATCTCGATCCGCCGGCAACAGAAATGCTGAAACAGGATCCGGATGTAAATGTGCACACCCGTTATATCCCCAGAACGACTCTGGTCAAGCTTAACAGCGGAAACGAAAAACTCAGTGATGTACGGGTAAGGCAGGCGCTGAGTCTGGCCATTGACCGTCAGGCCATCGTAGAAGGTATTCTTCATGTTAAAGGTGCTGAAGCTAATCAGCTGTTCGGGCCATCCATGGGCACCTGGCATGATGCTTCTTTGCCCCCTCTTGCTACAAATATTAAAAAAGCAAAAACGTTGCTTGATGAAGCAGGCTGGAAACTTCGTGATGACGGTATCCGCTACCGAGACGGTAAGCCGCTGTCCTTATCAATGATTACCTACGCAAACCGGCCGGAACTTATCACTATTGCCACGGCGATTCAGGCTCAGTGGCGGGAAGTTGGTGTTGAGCTTGCAGTGCATATGGAGAATGCCAGCGCCATACCTTCAGGTCACAGCGACGGCACACTGGAAACGGCTTTGCTGGCGCGCAACTTTGCCAATATCCCGGACCCTCTTGGCATCTTACTGGCCGACTTCACCTCGGTTGAAGGCGGAGAATGGGGCCCCATGAACTGGAGCAATGAACGGGTATTTTCCATCGTTAATCAGTTGGCGTCCGGTAAACCGGATGACAACTACTATGTGTTGCAAAAAGAACTTATCAGCACGCTGAACGAAGATATGCCGCTTATTCCGGTGGCATTTTATGTTCAGCAATCAGCCACATCTTCACGGGTCAGAAATTTCAGTTTCGACCCCTATGAGCGTTCGTTCAGAATCGACCAGATGCGCTTTCAGAGTAAATAAATGCTGAAAATACTACTCTCCAGACTTGGTCAGTGCTTTTTGATGGCGTGGAGCGTAGGCACACTCACGTTCATCCTTACCCGCCTGCTGCCGGGGGATATGGCCTATAAAATTGCAACCGGACGCTATGGCGATGATGCAGTCAGCACCGCTGCAGCCAATGCGGTGAACGCCGAACTAGGACTTGACCGGCCTGCTTTTCAGCAATATCTGGTGTGGCTGGGAGATTTACTCACCGGCGACCTGGGTACAAGCCTGGTGACCGGCGCGCCGGTTGTCCATGAGTTGCAAAACCAGATGAGCTTTACTCTGGTGCTGGCGTTCTGGGCTATTCTTGCAGCAGCGCTCATTGCCTTTCCTGTGGGGCTGTTGTGTGGTGCAAAAGCCGAAACCGTGCCAGACAAGGCTTCACTCATCACATCAACATTTATCCGCTCCCAGCCGGTATTTTGTCTGGGGCTGTTACTCATTTTTATTTTTGCCATGGAGCTGAACTGGTTCCCTGTGGCCGGATTCGGCAGCGCTGAGTACGCTGTACTTCCGGTGCTGACTTTAGCACTCAGCCTGGCAGCAGTATCTAACCGGGTAGTCCGCAACAGTACCCGTCAGGCCGTTAACAGTGCTTACTTTCATTTTGCCCGCACCAAGGGACTGAGCTATGCACAAGCCTTCACCCGTCATGTAGTCCCGAACGTCATTGTACCCGGCCTTGCCTTCATGGGTATTCAGCTCATCGGCCTGATTGAAGGGGTTATTATGGTGGAAAGTCTGTTTGCCTGGCCGGGTATAGGCCATGGTTTGTCTCACGCTGTTTTTGCCAGAGACATTCCCATGTTGCAGGGCACAGCGCTGGTCATGGGTATGTTGTTTGTGGCGATAAACACCCTTGTGGATATCAGCCAGCACTACCTTGACCCAAGAACGAGGCTGGAAAATTGATGTCTGTTTTTCACAGGCTGACCATGCAGCAACGGGCTGGCATGGTAATTCTGTTATGCCTCGCTGTCTTTGCCTTTTGTGCACCGCTTGCCGGCACCGATCCTGATGCACAGGATTTGCGCCATGCATTCGCCGCGCCGGGCGCAGAACACCTGCTAGGTACTGATCATTTTGGCCGCGACATGCTTGCCCGTCTGAGCGGCGGAATGCGGATTTCATTTGCGCTGGCGATAATCTGCGTATTCAGCGCAGCAGTAAGCGGTGTAGCCTGCGGTCTGGCCGCTGCCTGGTACCGGCGCTGGCTTGACACAGGTCTGAATTTTCTGGCCAACACGATTCTGGCACTGCCCGGGCTGGTTCTGATCCTCGTTTTTGCTGCAATTGTGCCCGGTTCATTTTTGATGATCTACATCGCCATATCGCTGGTGCTGTGGGTAGAATTTTTCAGGCTCGTCAGAGCCATTACCCTGCCGGTTGTACAGGGAGAAGAACTGGAGTCATCAGCATTGCACGGCTTCGGAAAGTGGTATCTGTTCAAGCGTCATATCTGGCCTGCCATTGCACCCGATGTGTATTCTCTTTCCGCCTTCGGCGCTGCGACATCGGTCATTGCTATGTCATCAACAGGGTTTGTGTACGTCGGCCTCAAGCCCCCCACGCCGGAACTCGGCCTGATGATTGTGGAATTATTTCCTTATTACTACAAAGCGCCCTGGCTGTTAATAGAGCCTATTGCAGCACTGTTTTTAATGGTTTTTGCTTTTCAGCTTCTGGCAGGTAAACAGTCATGAATTCTGTGCTTCAAATAGAAAATCTGACCATCGTGTCTTCAGAAGGCACACTGGTAGACAACCTGAGTTTCACCGTCAGCCCCGGCGAGCCGGTAACGGTTATCGGAGAAACCGGCTCAGGAAAAAGCTTGCTGGCTCACACCATCATGGGAGACTTACCGCGGAATCTTCAGGCCACCGGTAAAGTGCTCACCGCCGGACATGACATGTTGCAGGCGCATGCCACGCAGACACCATCGTCTCTCTGGGGACGAACCATTGTCATGTTGCCCCAGGAACCTGTGAAAGCCTTAAGCCCCCTGATGAAGCTCCGGCAGCAGGTTGGTGAAGTATTCAGATTTATCAAAAATCTCAGCGACGTCAGTGCTCAGGCATCCGCTGACGGGGCACTCGGACGTACCGGACTGACTCAGGCAGCAGATAAAATACCGTCGCAACTATCAGGCGGTATGGCGCAGCGGGCCGCTTATACCTGTGTTGCGGCAACGTCTGCCGGAATCATGATTGCCGATGAGCCGACGAAAGGACTGGATAGTCATCACAAAGCGGTTCTGGGGGAAGAGCTTCGTCAGTTCGCTAAAGCGGGTACCCTGCTCACAATCACCCATGATATGAGCCTTGCAAAGCTGCTTGGCGGCAAAGTCATCATTATGCAGCAAGGTAAGGTTTTGGAAACCGGTGCAGCGGGCCACGTACTGAATACACCCCGTTCGCCATACGGGCAAGCCCTGCTTAACGCCTTACCTGAAAACTGGACTACACTGAGCACAAAGAAAGGGAGTTTTGATCCACTAATTACGCTACAGAACTGCGCGATAAGACGTGGCACCGACGTTATATTTGATAATGTCAGTCTGACATTAGGGAAAGGGGAAATTGTCGGCTTAACCGGTGACAGTGGCAGCGGAAAATCCACGTTGGGGAATGTACTTCTGGGATTGCTTCCGGCAGACGGTAAGCGACACATTGCAGAGCCACTGGCCCGTCACAACATGCTGAAAATCTATCAGGACCCGCCCAATGCTTTCGCTAAAAACGTGCCTGTTATTCAGCTTCTGGACGATGTCATCCGCCTCCACCAACTGAACGACAGTGAACTTGACCCGCTGATCAATGAACTCGGGCTTTCCCGTCAGTTACTGCAACGGCACGCAGGCATGATCAGCGGAGGCGAATTACAGCGGGTCGCCCTTTTGCGGGCGCTGCTATTGAAACCGGCTTTCCTGGTCGCCGATGAACCCGCCTCCCGGTTGGACCCCATAACCAGTGAAGTGGTCTCACGGTTACTGGTATCAAGCTGCCGTGAGCGGCAGTGTACGCTGCTCTTTATCAGCCACGACAGGCAACAACTGGAAAAGCTCTGTGACCGGGTGATCGATACAAACAGCCTCAGGCAGCAGTAACACCTATACCCTGACTCTTCCGGCCAGGGCAGTAGCGACACAAAGTAACACAGCAATCACACCCAATGCCGCAGGCAGGCCGTAAACCTGTGCCCCGAAGCCGACCAGTGCAGGCCCGGCCAGAACACCCACATAGCCCAGTGTTGATACGGCTGTTACCGCAGACGCTTCGCTCATAATTTTTTGCTTACCCGTGGCCGAAAACATGATGGGCACAATATTGGAACACCCGAGACCAATCAGGACATATCCGGTAAGCGCTGCCACAGGAAGCGGCACCAGAAGTGATAATGCAAAACCTGTAATTGCAATGCCGCCGCCTCCCAGTACCATCATTTTTGGTCCCAGTATGCTGGTGATCTTATCCCCGGCCAGACGTCCTAACGTCATGGCAACAGAAAAACAGGCGACACCCAACCCGGCGTTCTCAGGATTAACGTCACGGTATTCAGTCAGATAAATGCCGCTCCAGTCCAGCACAGTACCTTCGGCCAGAAACACAATGGAACACACGATACCAATCAGTACTACCACACCTTTTGGCAGGGCAAAAAATGCCGCCGGCTCCTGTGACTTGCCGGTTCTGAATCCGTTTATGCCAGTCAGCAAAAAGGCCACTGACATTACCGCACCGGCTGCACTGGCCAACTCCACCGGTACACCGGAAGATAAAATCGCTGTCATTAAAATTGCGCCACTCATGCCTCCCAGACTGTAAAAGCCATGAAACCCCGACATCAGCGGCTTATCCGCTTCTTTTTCTACTGCAACGCCCTGAATATTCATCGCACAATCGGTGGTTCCAACGCACAAGCCGAAGAGCACCAGAAAAACAGCCAGCAGGGTAACAGAGTCCAGCCAGATCAATGCCGGATAAAGCAGTGAGAAGCATGCCATAGAAGCCACCAGAACAGGTTTGCAGCCAAGCTGAGATGAGAATTTACCGGCCAGAGGCATGCCAACTAACGCTCCGGCGCCGAGACATAACAACATCAGCCCCATGGTACCGTCACCAATGGCGAGGTTTATCTTAATAAATGGAATGATGGCCGCCCAGGCTGCAGTAATGAATCCTGCGCTGAAAAAAGCAATCCGGGTGGCACGTTTTTGCGCAGGTATTAGAGGACCTGCTGGCACTGAAGACATTCACTATCCTACATGTAGTTGACGACGCTGGTAATATTCAGACTCTGCTGGCAGCGCACTCAGCATCATACAATATCCGGACTGAATTTAAATTCCGTTGGCACAATATGCAACAAGCTATTTCCGCTAAACACGTTCATTTCATAAAATCGAACGAACCATTTTGTATTTAGCACTTATCCATTTACGATAAAAAACGTACTGTATTGATAACGAAAAACTCAAAAAGGATTCAATTCATGAAAGTTGTTGCATTTGGTGCAAGTACGAGCAAAAACTCAATTAATAAGGCGTTAGCAACCTACACGGCAAAGCAGGTAGAAGGTGCTGATGTTACCGTTCTGGACATCAACGATTATGATGTTCCTATGTTCAGTGAAGATAAAGAAAAAGAGATTGGTCAGGCTGAAGGCGCTCAGAAGTTTTTAGATGACATCGCCGGCGCTGACGCCCTGGTTATCTCATTTGCTGAGCACAATGGTCACTACCCGGCGGCGTTTAAAAACCTGTTCGACTGGGCAACCCGTATCAACCGCGCGGTATATGGCGACAAACCAGCCGTTTACCTTTCATCTTCACCTGGTCCCGGCGGCGCAAAGTCTGTACTGGCAGCGGCAACCGGTTCTGCAGGTTTCTTCGGCGGAAACGTAAAAGCATCGGTTTCTGTGGCTAACTTCTACGATGTTTTCGATATGGAAACCGGTGAAGTAAAAGACGACACAGTCGCGACTGAATTAAAAGCGGCAGCGGCAAAGCTGACGGCTTAATCACAGCGTCAAAAAAATACAGGGGCAGCTGCGGCTGCCCTTTTTTATTCCCGCCCCTCTGAACGTTTCCTTTCTCTTATCTGTATATATTCTGCACTTAACTCTTTCTGACAGTGTGATATGGTTGAAATATCATCAACACTCTGCCCCCTTTATATTCAACGTGTTACCTCATTACGCGCAGGCAGCGGAAGCAAATTCAGGAGAAAGGAATGACGTGGCTGGACTATTCCATTGTAGGTATTTATTTACTGGGATTATTGTTTTTAGGACTCAGGTTCAGGCATCAGCATTCCGGGCAGGAATACTTTCTCGGCGGGCGCTCACTGGCGTGGCCCACACTGACACTCTCTGTCATGGCAACCCAGCTATCCGCCATCAGCTTCATTTCGGCCCCGGCATTTGTCGGACTGCGTGAAGGTGGCGGTCTCATCTGGCTGAGCTACGAACTGGCTTTGCCGCTGGCGGTAATTATTATGCTCTGGCGTTTGTTGCCCACCTTACACAACGCCGGTGTGGTAAGTGTCTATGACTATCTTGAGCAGCGTTTCTCCCGTTCTACCCGCCTGCTGATCAGCTTGGTCTTTCAGATCAGCCGATCCTTCGCCACTGCCATTATGATTTACGCTATCAGCCTGATATTACAGGGCACCATGGGACTGAACCAGTTTCACGCTATTCTGGTTATCGGGGTGATCACACTGATTTACTCTGCAATGGGCGGCATGAAAGCGGTGGTTTACGGTGATGCCATTCAGATGATCCTCATCGTTGCCGGCGCAGCTTTATGTCTGTGGGCAGGTCTGGACGCTGCCGGAGGCTGGGACAAAGTATTTGAAATCATTCCGCCGGAACGTCTGCAGGCAGCCAATACCGGCACAGCCGGACTAAATGGCAGCGATTTCGGTTTACTGCCAATGCTGTTTGGCGGTCTTGTGCTGTATGCCTCGTATTACGGGTGCGATCAGTCTGAAGCCCAGCGGGCGCTGTCCAGCCACAGCATAAAAGATTTAAAGAAAATGATGCTGACTGTAGCCTTTCTGCGTTTTCCCGTCACTTTGCTGTATTGTGCTGCGGGCCTGGTGATCGGGGCCCTTGTGATAGCAACGCCGGAATTGCAGGCGCAAATCCCGGAAGGCGAACCCGACTGGATGATGCCCGTCTTTATTATAAACTATCTTCCTGCAGGCATTGTCGGCATTCTGGTAGTCGCCATTCTGGCTGCGGCTATGTCGTCGCTCAGTTCTGCCATTAACAGTCTGGCTGCGGTAACCACAGAAGACATTTGCCGTATCACAGGTGCCAAACCCGATGATGAGACCTATCTGAAACGGGCTCGCCTTGCCGGTATAGTGTGGGGACTGATTACTCTGGTGCTGTCATTGTATGCCGGCAACATTGCTCCCACGGTGATTGAGGCTATTAATAAAATCGGTTCAGTTTTTTACGGTCCGGTGCTGGCCACATTCCTGGCGGGTATTCACAGCCGTAAGGTGTCTCCTGCTGCCGCTAATGCCGGATTGCTGGCCGGTGTAGCGGTAAACGTATTTTTGTGGCTGAGCGGTAACCCGTTATTCTGGTTCTGGTGGAACCTGATTGGTTTTGTGATCACCTTGTCTTCAGCCTTTGTGTTATCCCGCTTTTTACCCAACGATGCGGCACATAAGCTGCCTTCGGTGCGGGGTATCAGTTACCGCTCTGCCGCCATCCTGGCCGTCTGGTCCGGTATTTTAGTACTGACTGTGATTTACCTGCCGGACTGGTTAGGATAATCTGCTTTTTTATCTTCTTTAGGGGAATGTATGGATCCGCAATTCTGGATGTTAAAGTGGCAAAACAATGAAACCGGATTTCATGAGCCTGAAGCGAACCCGAATCTGACTGCCAATATTGACCAGTTATCGCTGGCTCCGGGCAGTCGTATTTTCGTGCCTTTATGCGGCAAAACACTGGATATTCCCTGGCTTTTGTCGAAGGGTTATGAAGTAGTGGCAGCGGAATTAAGCCATCTGGCGATCATTCAGTTATTCGATCAGTTAAATATTATTCCTGATTCAGAAAAGCTGAATGGCGTAACCCGCTACGACGTTCCCAATTTCACCCTTTTCGGCGGCGACATTTTTGATCTTACGGCTGACATGCTCGGCAAAGTAGACGCCATCTACGACCGTGCCGCACTGGTAGCTTTACCGTTTGAAATGCGTGTCCGCTATGCTGCACATCTTCGTGAAATTACCAGGACGGCTCCCCAGTTACTGGTGACCTTTGACTATGACCAGCAAAAGCTTGATGGCCCGCCGTTCTCAGTGATCAGCAACGAAGTAGAACAACATTACATCGACCACTACAGCTTAACTTTGCTGCAGGGTAAGGAAATCAACCTGAAAGGCAAAGTGCCGGCACAGGAAAATGTCTGGTTGCTGAAATAGTCTCCTGCGGATAAAAAAAATGGCCTGCGTCAGGCAGGCCATTTGTCGTTTACTCGCCGTTTATTCCAACTCCCCTTTGCGGTATGGAATAGCAGCATCCTGCTCTGTCAGTGCTTTTTCCCGGGCTTCCGGTGACCCGGTATTACGGGCAAATGCAGCATAGGCTGTAGGCACGATGAACAGGGTCATAAAGGCCGATACGATTACACCGGCAAATATCACCATGCCAATCACCATCCGGCTTTCAGATCCCGGGCCTGTTGCCAGTACCAGCGGCAGCGAGCTGAATACCGTAGTGAAGCCCGTCATCACAATCGGGCGCAAGCGCTGGGCCGCAGCACGTTTCAGCGCCTCTTCAAATTCAACACCGGCATCCCGTAACTGATTGGCAAACTCAACAATAAGAATACCGTTCTTCGCCGCCAGACCAATCAACATCACCAGCCCGATCTGGCTGTAGATATTCATGGTCATGCCTGCCACATACAAGCCGATAAACGCCCCGACCAGTGCCAGAGGAACGGTAAGCATGATAACCAGCGGATGCACCCAGCTTTCAAACTGAGCAGCAAGAATGAGGTAGGTCACCGCCAGTGCCAGAATGAAAACGAAGATAAATGAATTACCGGCTTCATGATAAAGCTGGGACTCACCTTTGTAGTCAATGGACACTGCATCAGGCAGTTCTGTCGCAACGATGTTTTCCAGATACGCCAGTGCTTCCCCGAGGGTATAACCTTCTGCCAGGTTCGCTTCAATAGTAATAGCACGCATGCGGTTATAACGGTTAAGCAGCGCCGAAGTAGCCTGCTCATCCACTTTCAGCAGGTTATCCATGGGAATAAGCTGACCGGTGCGTTGTGAACGCACATACAGGTTATCAATACTGCTGGGGCTGCGGTAATCCGACTCAATCCCTTCCATGATGACGTAGTATTCTTCGCCTCTGTCCAGGTAAGTAGATACGCGGCGTTGTCCCAGCATGACTTCCAGTGTGCGGCCGATATCAGAAATCGACACCCCTAAATCGGCTGCGCGATCACGGTCGATATTAACCAGTAGCTGCGGAGAGGTATCTTTGTAATCGGAATCCAGGCGTACCAGTCCCGGATTGTCTCTGGCTTTATCCATGACGATGTCACGCCAGGCGACCAGGTTTTCGTAGGTGTCGCCCTGCAACACAAACTGGACCGGACGCCCTGTCCCGCCACTGATGCCGCTTCGCATTACACCAAACGCAGTAACATCCGGAATGACTTCCAGTTTCTTAGTCACCTCTTCCATTAATTCAAAAGACGTGAAGTCACGCTGATCCCATGGGATCACGCCTACCACAGCCAGGCCGGCCATGGTGCCCCGGCCCGGCGCACGTACCAGCAGGCGATCAAAGGTTCCTTCTTCACGGTAAGGCATCAGAATCGATTCCACTTTTCTCATGCTTTCCGCTGTATTTTCAAAAGACGCACCTTCCTGACCTTTTACCATGATATAAAAAGTCCCCCGGTCTTCTTTCGGGGTGAACTCGCCGGGAATTTTCCCGAACAGCTGCCAGATGAGAACAAGTGTAATGATGAACAGCACAGCCATCAGCCACGGCTGGTGAATGGTGGTGCCCAAACTGCTTTCGTAGCGGTTCTCAATAGCCTTGAAGCGCTTATCCAGCCAGCTGCCGAAGCCTTTATCCCGCGACTGCTTTTTCAGTAATTTCGAGCACATCATGGGAGACAGCGACAAGGCTGTAAAACTGGAGAAGGCCACAGCGGCAGCCATGGCCAAAGCAAATTCTGTAAACAGCCGTCCGATATTTCCTTCCAGGAAGATTAGCGGTACAAATACAGAAATCAGTACCAGCGTGGTAGCGATAACAGCAAAGCCTACTTCTTTTGCCCCGCGGTAAGACGCCAGTAAAGGCGGCTCTCCCATTTCGATACGACGGTAAATATTCTCAAGCACAACAATGGCGTCATCGACCACCAGCCCGATGCCAAGCACCATTGCCAGCAGCGTCAGCAAGTTGATGGAAAAGCCCAGCATATACATCACAATGAACGCACCGATCATCGACACCGGCACGGTGACAGCAGGGATCAGTGTTGCACGGACATTCCCGAGGAACAGGTAAATCACTACCACCACCAGAATCATGGCGATAATCAGGGTGTTGTATACTTCGTTGATTGATTCCTCGATAAATACCGAAGAGTCGTAACTGGGTACAATGAAAATGTTATCCGGCAGCGTTTCTTCAATTTTAGCAATCTGCTCTTTGGCAGAACGCACCACATCGAGGGTATTGGCTTTCGATTGCTTAATGATCCCCAGGCCAATCATGTTTACACCGTCACCGCGGAATTCACTTTCGTCATCCTCCGGTGCCAGCTCCACATTGGCAATTTCACCCAGTCGTACCAGATAACCGTCATTACCTACCGCGACAGTCAACTGGGCAAAATCATCCGGCGTTAAGAATGAGCGCGCTACCCGCACCTCAAAATCCCGGTCATTGGACTCGACCTCACCAGCCGGCAACTCTACGTTTTCTGACTGAATCACATCTTCCACGTCGGTAACGGTGATACCACGTGCCGCCATGGCGTTACGGTCAAGAAACACCTTCATGGCATAGGTCCGGCCGCCACCCAGCTGAACCCTGGCCACACCATCAGCAATAGACAAGCGGTCTACCAGGAAGCGCTCGGCATAATCGGTAAGCTCCATGGTATCCAGGTTAGTACTGCGCAGGTTAAACCACACCACAACATCTTCGTCTGAACTTTCTTTTGATACCTCGGGAGGATCAGCCTGTTCAGGCAGGTTGTTCAGCGCACGGCTCACCCGTTCCCGCACATCATTGGCTGCGGCATCGATATCACGGGTCAGCTTAAACTCAATAGAAATAGACGAACGTCCGTTGCGGCTGGTTGAGGTGATATTTTTTATCCCTTCAATTCCGCTGATCCGGTCCTCCAGCAACTGAGTGATACGGGTTTCAACAATGTTGGCAGAAGCCCCGTCGTAATTAGTGTTGATTGATACAATTGGCGGGTCGATATCCGGATATTCACGCAGCGACAGCATACTGATCGCCACGATGCCGAAGATCACCACCAGCAAATTAATCACCGATGCGAACACCGGCCTTTTTACGGAAGCATCAGATAACCACATGGTTACACTCCCTCAGCATTCAGTACACGAACGGCAGAGCCTTCCTGCACACGTAACGTGCCTTCGGTAATAATACGTTCACCGCTGACCAGGCCGTCGACAACCTGCACGATACCGGGTTTACGCTCACCGATAATGACTTCGCGTTGCTCGACCACATCGTTATTCACAACAAATACGTACTGCTTATCCTGAATGGGCACCAGCGCTTTTTCAGGAATAACCAGTGTTTCCAGTACCTGCTTTTCCAGTGTGATTTGAAGCAGCATACCGGGACGGATTTTCACCGGTTCGTTTTTAATGTGTGCTCTTACCAGAACAGAGCGGGAGACCGGATCGATACGGGAACCGATAGTGGCAATGGTGCCTTCAAAATCTTCTCCCGGATACGCTACGGACTGTGCGATAACCCGCTGACCGGGAGACAGGCTGGCCAGCTGCCCTTCTGCCACACTGAAATCTACCTTGATAATGCTGATATCGTCCAGCGTGGTAATGGCATCACCCGGTTGTACCAGTGAGCCTTTGCTGATGTTGCGGATCCCGAGCAGACCGGCAAAGGGTGCACGGATTTGCAGCTCATCCAGTTGAGACTTCGCAACATCCAGTTGCGCTTCAAGTCCTTTCAGTTTGGCTTGCTGTTCGCCAAGTATTTGTTGCGATGCCGCGCGGGTTTTCGCCAGGTTCACTACCCGCTCATACTGACTTTTCGCTTCCACAATGTTCGCTTCAAGTTCAACAATGCGGGCCAGCTCTTCGTCATTATTCAACTGAACCAGCAATTGCCCGGTTTTTACCGTATCACCGTCATCAAACTTTACGTCCGTAACGCGGTCGGTCTGCTGCGCCGTGATCGTGACCGATTCGTTGGCATTGGCCGTACCCAGCGCCTCAATGGTCACCGGAAAGGTTTGCTCGGCTACTACAGTCACGCGAACGGGAGAAGGTAAACGGCCTCCGCCTGCGGAAGATTCTTCAGCAGGCAGATTGATATAAATTAAGAACGCACCTAACGCGACAACGCCCACCAGTAACGGGGACAAAAAGGACTTTTTCGACATCTCTGATTCCTATCAACGTTTCTCAACTGCACAGTCAGGGCGATGCTGACACTGTGTATGCATTTCTATTCCATGCACTGAGAAATTAAAACAAGCCTTGGTACGTGGCTGTTGTTATTGTTGTTATACTGCCGGACAACTCATGATGAAATCAGGCCGCCGGTCTGTTTGTTTGTTTGTTTGTTTGTTTGTAATTATTTAAATTTTATTTTACCTGGTTGTATGCTTTTTAGGATTCGCTCATCAGTCGTTTTGTTACTTCTGCCGCTTTTTGGCTGCTCTGAGGTTCCCGCGCCCCCGGTTTGCCGTTCAGTTGAATCCACCGAACCCGCTCATGACGCTCTCGCTTGTGTGATCAAATCAGACAAATACGCATTACTGCTGGAAAATGCCGGAGGTCTTCTGACCATGCCGCTGGCCAGCATTAATGAAGAGCAAAGTGAACAGTGCGCTCTGCATGAACAGGTCTGGCAACAAACCGGTGTAAACGTGGAAGTGGGTAAACTTGTGCTGACCACCAGCCAGAATATGGCCGTGTACGAATGCTCCCAGCAAGCCGGCCTGGACAACATCACTGACGACTTTCCCTCGCCCGGCTGGACCGGCGAATCACTCAGCTGGGTAAAGCGTGATGTTTTTTCAATCAATATCAAAGACATGGAAAATCGCGATCATTTGATCCCGCTGCGTGACAGCGTCACAATACTGCATCAGAATACGCAATCAGCCGGTGGTAACACCACCATAGCGAACCAGTCCGGAGAGTAAATCTCAACGTCTCTGCTTTTTCCTCCGGATGATAAATAATAAGTCAGACGATACTGGCATTGTTGACTGTCAGTCCGTCTGCTACTTTGTATCAACAGGACATAAAAGGAGTGATACCCGTGTTTGAGCTTGAACATTTCAGTTTGAAAGACAAGGTGTCGCCGGAAGAATGGCAAACCCGCGTCGATCTCGCCGCCTGCTACAGGCTGGTAGATAACATGCGCTGGGGCGATCTTATCTATACTCACATTTCCGCTAAAGTACCGGGTACACAGCATTATCTGGTTAACCCTTTTGGTCTGGCATTTGATGAAGTGCGCGCGTCGAATCTGGTGAAAGTTGATCTCGACGGCAATATTCTCGATGGCTCCCCCTACCAGATTAATCCGGCCGGTTTCACCATTCACAGCGCCATTCACGAAGTCCGTGAAGATGCGAAATGTGTTATTCACCTGCACACAAAAGCCACTATTGCCGTGGCGTCAGTTAAAGGTGGTTTGAAACCCTGGAGCCAGTATTCTCTGTTTTCCCTGCCCTCGCTGAGCTATCACAGCTACGAAGGTCTGGCGGTTGATGATAATGAAAGAAAGCAGTTACAGGATGATTTGGGCGATACCAACCATATGTTATTGCCAAATCACGGCGGCTTGACGTTAGGCCCTACGGTAGGCGACGCATTTATGCGCTTTTATGATCTGGAACGCGCCTGTGATATACAAATGTCACTGATGCAATCCGGTCAGGAAGTGATTGAAATACCAGAGCCCATTGTAAAGGGCATTTATGATCAGGCAAAAATTGTACACTCAGGCGAAACCGGCGGCCAGAAAGCCTGGCCAGCGATGCTGAGAAAAGCCTGGAAACTCGACCCGACATTCTGCGAATAAGCGAAATGCTATCGCGGTGGCGCTGCGGGATAAGGGCTTTGTCATTCATAACCGTCTGCCGCAGGGAAGCGGCAGTCGGGGCCCCATGGATGGGTTTACGCCGTGTTATGAATGACAATCCCGTTCCCGCAACAGCGCGACGCGGTAGTCTGAGCAACTACATTCAGGACAAAAGATGAAAATTACCAAAGTTGAAATATTTGATATTGAGTGCCCGGAACGTCCGCCATGGAATCCGGTTTTTGTGCGTATTTACACCGATGAAGGTATTACCGGTGTAGGTGAAGCAGGCCTGGCTTACGACTGGGGACATTCTGCTGCTGCGCACATGATCAAAGAAATCGCAGAAGCCATGCTGATTGGCTGGAACCCGTTCAACACTGAAGGCCTGTGGTCGAAAATGCTCCGTGAGAGCTTCTGGGGCTTAGGTGGCGGTCCTGTCATTTACGCCGCCATGAGTGCGGTAGATACAGCCCTTTGGGATATCAAAGGGAAGGCACTTGGCTTGCCGGTTTACCAACTGCTTGGCGGTAAGACTAACGGCAAGCTGCGTTCTTACGCCAGTCAGCTACAGTTCGACTGGGACACCACTATTACTAAACTGATCCAGCCTGAAGAATATGGCCGTGCCGCAGAAAAGGCGATGGCTGAAGGTTACACCGCGGTGAAAGTTGATCCAATCGTTTATGACATTAACGGCGATACCCATTATGACCGCACGAAAATCATTTCCAGAGGTGAAATGAAACTGTTCCGTGCACGTCTGCAGGCAATCCGTGATGCCATGGGTGACGAAGGCGATATTATTTTTGAATGCCACAGCTTACCGGGTGCGACTACGGCTATTCAACTGGGCGAACTGGTAGAAGAATTTGGCTGTATGTATTACGAAGAGCCGGTTAACTACCTGAACTCAAAACTGCATGACAAAGTTGCCCGCAACGTGAAAGCGCCGATTGCCGGCGGTGAACGTTTATATAACCGCTGGGGCATCCGTCCGTATCTGGAAGATCAGTCTCTGGACGTTTTACAGCCTGATATTGGTCTGTGCGGCGGCTTTACCGAAGCGAAAAAAGTGTGTGACTACGCAGACATTTACGATGTTCGCATTCAGGCTCACGTCTGCGGTGGTCCGGTGGCAACGGCAGCCAGCCTGCACCTAGAAACCGCCATTCCTAACTTCCTGATCCACGAGCATCACACCTACGCAACAAAATCCTGGAACCGTGAATTATGTATTCAGGATCCTCAACCGGTTAACGGATTTATCGAAGCGCCGGACACACCGGGAATTGGTATCGAGCTGAATGATGAAGTGGTTTACCGCTCACCCAACATGTCAGTGACTGAATTGAAATAAGTTGCTTCGACGCATTTAATATCTTCAGAGCCGTTCATCCGTTGAACGGCTTTTTTCTGTCCGCAGGAAAGCGCCGGCTTACATAGCTGAAACCACCAACTATCACGTTCAGTAACCGCTCCTTTTTCCAGTCTCTCACGTATCATACGCCAGTTGCCGCAATCCTTGCGACGCCGTTTCCGTTTTCTGGAGCACTTATGGCGCATTTTACTGTCATCGGCCTTGGCCGCTTTGGCATTACCACCAGTTTAGAGCTGATCCATCTGGGTCACACTGTTACCGGTATCGACAGCGATGAAAAGCTGGCTGAACAATATTCTACCGAACTGACCCAAACCCTTATCTGTGACGCCACCGACGAAAGAGCCATGGCAGAACTGAGCCTTCACGACAGTGATGCCGTGCTTGTCGCCATCGGTGAAGACATGCAGGCCAGCTTGCTGTGTGTGCTGAACCTGAAAAATGAAGGTGTGCAGAATATCTGGGTGAAGGCCAACAGCAAGGCGCATCACACCATTCTTTCAAAACTGGATGTGAGCCGCATCATTCACCCAGAAGAAGAGATGGGCGTTCGCGTGGCTCAGGCATTGAATTACCCTATGGTCAGCGACTATCTGAGTTTGGGCCACGGCCATTACATTGTAGAAGTGGTGATACCGCAAACAAAGTCCCCCATGACCCTGGATACGGTTATTAACGGCTACAAAGATGATATTCACTGCCTGATGGTTAAACGTAAGCATCAGATACACTGTACGCCTGACATGGCGTTTCAGCTGAAACCTGAAGATCAGCTGGTGCTGAGTGGACCCAGGGAATTACTGGTAAAAATTGCGCCGAGACTTAAACATTGAAACGCTGGTTGCCGGCGAACCGCCCGCTGGAAAGAAAACCTAAAGGTGCGCGAAAAATTCAGGCGGCTCCGCCTCTTATCCTGTCGTTGAGCTTTCTGAGTTTTATCGTTCTTGGCACCCTGCTGCTTAAATTGCCTTTTGCCACCACAGCACCAATCACCTGGACACAAAGCCTGTTCACCGCCACCTCAGCGGTAACTGTAACGGGACTCGCCGTAGTGGATACCGGAACCGGCTTCACTCTTTTCGGACAAACCGTTATTGCCGGCCTCATTCAATTTGGCGGCCTTGGGTTAATGACCTTTGCGGTTGTGACACTGGTCGCGGTAGGCAGTAAGATAAGCTTTCTGCAACAAAGCGCGGTGAAAGAAGCGTTCAATGAAACCGACACGTCGTCGCTGGTCAGTACCGCTAAAGCCGTTATTCTTTTTGCACTGGTAACAGAAGCCGCAGGCATGCTGATCCTGACCTGTTACTGGCAGGCGGAATCCGGCTGGTCAACGGCCGCATACGAAGCCTTCTTCTATACCATATCCGCGTTCAATAACGCCGGCTTTGCACTGCAACCGGACAGTCTGTCCCGGTATGTCAGCGATCCTGTGGTTAATATTACGATTACCGCGCTGTTCATCACCGGCGGGCTGGGCTTTTCTGTATGGATAGATCTGGTTAAAAAACGAAGCTGGCAAACGCTGACGCCTTACAGTAAAACCATGATAGCCGGAACGGTCATCATCAACGTAGTCGCGTTATTGCTTATTTATGTCATTGAATACGATAACCCGGACACACTGAGCAAGCTGGACGCGGCGGGTAAATGGTGGGCCTCCTGGTTTCAGGCAGTCACACCAAGAACCGCGGGTTTTAACACCCTGGACATCGCTGCGTTGGAAGACGGCTCTGTCACCCTTATGTTGCTGCTGATGTTTATCGGCGGCGGGTCAATGAGTACCGCCAGCGGTATCAAAGTCGTAACCTTCGTGGTACTTCTGACCGCCACTTACAATTTTCTGCGCCGTGACCACGCGCCAACGCTTTTTCAACGCACCATCCGTACAGAAACCGTGTCTAAAGCTTTGGCCCTGACAGTGATTTCAGGCGGGGTAACCTGGGTGGCGATTTTTCTGCTGACCATCACAGAGGATGCCCCTTTTCTGGATATCGTCTTTGAAGCCGTATCCGCGATGGGCACGGTGGGTCTGTCGAGAGGACTGACAGGAAGCTTATCCGCTGCCGGCGAAGGCATTATTATTGTACTGATGTTCCTTGGCCGGCTAGGGCCGCTTACCCTCGCCTATTTGCTGGCAAGTCCGAGACAACGTCATGTTCGCTATCCTGACAGCCGTATTTCTATCGGATAAAAGTCTCAGACCTTATCGTTAAGCATGCCGGTGTGGATTACCTGAATAGCCGGCAGGCTAACCAAAATACCAGTCCAGAGTATTTTCACTCAGCCATTTTTCTGCACACACGGCGGGCACTGCCTGCGTTATTGTGCGCCAGAAAGCATCGTAATCACTGTGCCAGGTACACAAGGGAAAGTTACTGCCTGTCATTACCCGGCTTTCGCCAAAATACTGATGCACGGTGTTCACCACCGGCGCAATATCATCAGCACGCCATTGACGGTTATGCATTTCCCAACCGGACAGTTTTACAGCAATATTATCAGCCCTGCTTAAGGCTTTCAGGTTGTCCTGCCACACCTTAATATTTTTATCTGCCAACGGAAATCCGGCATGATTCAAGATGAACGACAAGGCAGGAAAATCCGCAGCCACAGCAGACAACGCCTGGACGCCGGCTGTGTCATACAAGGATAACTGGGCATCAAAACTCAATCCCGCCTCTGCCAGCAATGCCAGGCTCGCTTTGGCTTCAGAATCGTTCAGAACAGACGCGGCTTCGTCGTCCAGAATATGCCTGACACCGGTAATACAAGGGCGTTTGAGCAATTCTGAAATCACATGCTGATTATTACCTGCCAGCAAGTCAAAACCGGCAACTGCGCGAAAAGGCATATGGCAATGCTGCGCCAGGTAATCAGCCTCACGCCAGGGCTTTGCATTGTCGAATCCGGCTTCAATATGCACAAAACCGGTAAGCTGCGACGGGGCTGACACAACTAAATCAGACTCAGAGAAATTTTTCGCAATAACCGGTTTATCCGGCCAGAATGGCGGGTTGTCAGGAGACAACCAGCGGTATTCACCGGCCTGTAAATCAAATAAGTGCAGATGGGCGTCGATGATTTTCATGGTTACTGTGTAGTATAGCCGCCGTCAATACTTTGCAGACTGCCGGTGATAAAAGCCGCATCATCACTGGCAAGGAAGAATGTTAGCGCAGCCACTTCTTCCGGTTGCCCCAGCCGTCCGAGGGGTTGTGCAGCAGCCTCTTCTGCGTGCACTTCTGCTTTATCCGCACCGCTGGCGGCCACATATTTATCGATGGCGTTATGGTACAAAGGCGTTTCGATTGTGCCCGGGCAAACCGCGTTTGCACGAATATTATAAGGCGCGTAATCCAGCGCGGTGGTTTTAGCCATGGATGCCAGCGCCGCTTTACTCAGGTTATAAGCAAAAGAATTACGCTTACCGATGATCGCCTGGTCTGACGCCATGATGATGATTGCGCCTTTGTTCGCCTGTTTCATTACCGGCAACACCGCGCGTACTGCATGATAGGCCCCTTTCACGTTTAAAGAGAACACCTTATCGAAGTCTTCCGGCGTAGTGTCTTCGATGGTGGCAGAGAAATGCATACCCGCATTGCTTACCAGGCAATCGATACGTCCGAAACGCGCTGCAATGTCACTGATACAGTCACTGACCGCTGCAGCACTGGTGACATCGCACTGCATCCATTGCGCGTGCTCAGGTGGGTTATCGAAATCACGAATATCTAAATTGATGACCTGATATCCCCCGGACGCAAACTTTTCGCAGACGGCCAGACCGATACCTAAACTGCCGCCGGTGACCACGCAAACAGGTGATGATTGTTGCATTACTTTTCCTATTTCAGCTTTCGCCTTCACAATGGCTAACAGGATGCCTGCAGTTGACGGAAAAGTAAAAATGAACCGTGCCGGCAGCGTTCAGTTTCATAACTGACAATCTCAGGCGGTCAGGGCTTCTCCGTCGCCAGGCTGACATCAGCAGACGCCATCACCTGCATCAATTCCTGCCAGACTTTTCCTGCCCCGTGCACCGCAAGATGAGAGCGGTCTGAGTGAACCGGTTTCCCGTCATCAATGATGGTACAGGTTTCGCCTTCACAAAGGGCGGCATCAGGATCCACGTACCACACATTACTGTGCGCTTCAGCAAATTGCTTCAGGCGGCTATTAACGGAGTAGTCCTGCTTCGGCTGAGTACTGCTGCATACAGGAAAAAAGCCGGCAGCGGGAAGAGACTGCCTGGCCAGACATTCGTAAGCATTTACCCACGCCTTTTGTGGCACACCAACCAGAAAATACTTTCTGTCACCCAACCTTGAGATAAAGGTTTCCATTTCAGCGATGACTTTGTCGTTATATTCTTCTTCGGTAAGCTCCAGCTTATTACTGGCGTCTTTTTTCATAATTTTTTCCTGATAGCTGTCCCATGACTGGGCCAGAACCAGCGGCTTGTCGTTACCTTCTATCCGTTGTTTCACTTCCTCAAACTGATCTGAGCAAGCTTCAAGTTCACCGCCTTCTTCATATTTGGCCAGTGTGGGAAAGAAGGGACAGCCATGATAAAACCGTCCGAGCACCGGGATCCCGCTATCACTCAGCGTACGGCCATATTGAAGAGAATAGCTGTCACCGATGAGAATAAACTTGTAGTCATTGTCCTTCGCATGAAAATAAATCCATTCATCGGCACTGTAGCCCGCCCCGCCATAATAGGTTTCATGGTAAGACAGAGCATCGTGACGGAATTTCTCCGGCACGCGTTCCGGCGCTCCCTGTTGCTGGTAAACCCATAAACTTCCCGCAAGGGTCAGGATGAACATCAACCAGTAACGCCGGGGCCGGTGGTGCTGCTCTATCAGCCGGTAGGATAACCAGCCTGCCAGAGTAGTCAGGGCAACAAAAAGCCAGAAAGACAGTTCAAGGTGGTAAATATTGTTCGCCACCACAATGATCCAGTGCCAGAGATAGATGGAGTAAGACCACAATCCCAGTTTCTGACTGACGACATTGGTGGTGATGACGCTCTTTTCGTCCCGCGCCTGAATAACCATAAACGTGCCGGCAACCGGAAAGAATGCGAGATAGCCGGGCCAGAGGTTATCTTCGCTGATAACAAAATAGGTTATTGCGATGAGCGCCAGTCCCGCCAGTGCAAGGTAACCCCGTGTTTTGTCTGAAACATTTAACGGATAGAAGAATGCCACTCCGCCGGCCAGCATTTCCCAGGCCCGTGCAGAAATTAAAAAATAGCTTGCTGAAGGATAAGCAAAAGACAGCCACACGTTAGCTAAGAAGGCCAGCAGGGTGAGAGCCAGCACAACATGCCGGAGAGATTTACTGCCGCACAGCTTACGCAACCCGATGAGTATCAGTGGATAAAGGAGATAAAACTGCCACTCCACAGACAGTGACCAGGTGTGCAGCAACCATTTTTGCGTCGATGCCGCATCAAAATAACCGGCCTCCTGCCAGTACACAATATTCGAAACAAAAGTCAGGCTGGACGCAATATGCTTACTCAGCGCTGCATAATCAACCGGCGTGACAGCAAACCAGCCGCACACCAGTAATACCAGACAAGCCGCTGTCAGAGCAGGAACGATACGTTTAGCTCTGGCACAATAGAACCGCCAGGTACCGAAGGTTTTTTTATCCAGCCCCCTGCTGATAATGGAAGTCATCAGGAAACCGGATATCACAAAGAACACATCGACGCCGGCGAAACCGCCGGGCAGGTATTCCGGTTGATAATGAAAAAGCACCACGGCAATCACTGCCAGCGCGCGGAGTCCGTTTATATCTTTACGAAATTGCAATTCATTCCCTGTAAATCACATACCTGAACTCAGAGCGTCTGACCAGGCACTTTTTGTCATCACATAACTACGCTTAAAGGGATAATCAGGATTACCCCGCAACCGGTCTGCTTAATTCACGCTGGTACGGCTACCGCTGCCCTTTCTCAGCTCATAGACTATGCTTTCATTCAGATGACAAACACTAAATTTAAAACCTGCAGGCTATCTTGTCCGGTGAGTTTGTGCATATAATGTTAAAATTCAAACAAGCGTTTAACTTTGGAGTGAACCATGCCGCAATATCAGGCGCCACTGGCGGATTTTCAATTTCTGTTGCGGGACTGGCTGAACGTCAGTGACCATTATCAATCGACCGGACTGGAAGATTTCGATTTTGAGCTTGCCAGCGAAGTGCTCACTCAGGGAGCCAGATTTGCAGAAGACGTGGTGGCACCGCTAAACCGCAGCGGTGACGAAGCCGGCTGTACGTTTGCAAATGGTGCAGTAACCACGCCGCAAGGGTTTGCTGCGGCCTATGAAGAGTATGTTGCCAATGGCTGGAACGCCATGCTTGGTCCGGTGGACTACGAAGGTCAGGGATTACCCTACACCATGGCGGTGCCGGTGCATGAAATGCTGAACTCAGCCAACCTGAGCTGGCGCCTGACGACTATGCTGACAGAAAGCGCCGTTCTGGCTGTCAGCCGCCATGCAAGTGAGGATTTAAAAGCCACTTATCTGGCAAAGCTGGTGTCCGGAGAGTGGACCGGAACCATGAACCTGACAGAGCCACAGGCCGGTACCGATCTGGCTTTGCTGAACACTAAAGCTGAGCCGCAGGACGACGGCAGTTATCGCATTACCGGCAGCAAAATATTCATCACCGGCGGCGACCACGACTGGACGTCGAATATTATCCATATGGTGCTGGCACGTTTACCTGATGCGCCGAAAGGTGTGAAGGGGATCAGCCTGTTTCTGGTGCCGAAGTTTATGCCGGACAGTCAGGGAGAACCGGGTGAAGCTAACTCGCTGTCTGTGGGCAGTATTGAACACAAGATGGGGATCAAAGCCAGCCCCACCTGTGTAATGAATTTCGATGGTGCGACAGGCTGGCTGGTTGGCGGTGAAAACCAGGGCCTGGCCTGTATGTTTACCATGATGAATGATGCCCGTTTTCAGGTAGGTCTGCAGGGGCTTGGTGCTGCAGAAGCCTCTTTCCAGGGCGCACTGACATATGCCAGAGAGAGACTGCAAAGCCGCGCGCCACAGGGCGTACAGCAACCGGACGCGAAAGCCGATCCTATTGTATTTCAGCCTGATGTGGCCCGTATGCTGCTCACCCAGAAAACGTTAACAGAAGGCTGCCGCGCTTTATCACTGTTGTATGCAAAGTATATGGATGCGGAGCACTACGGGACAGAGGACGAGAAACTGCACGCCGGTCAGGTTCTGCAATTTCTGACCCCGGTCTGCAAAGCATTCTTCACTGATATGGGGCTGGAAACCACCAGCCTGGGGATCCAGATATTCGGCGGACACGGCTACATCCGGGAATGGGGCATGGAGCAACTGATGCGGGATGTGCGTATAGCCCAGTTATATGAAGGTACCAATGGCATACAGGCGCTGGATTTAATTGGCCGAAAACTGACCCGCGATGGCGGCAACATGCTGAAAGCGACTTACGATGTGTTCGGCGGACTTGTTGACGCTATGACAGATTCAGACGCCAGACAGAATGCGCAGACTCTCCTGAGCAGCTGGATGGATGCATCCACTGCCTGCCTGGACAAAGATCCGGTATTTGTAGCGGCTGCGGCCTGTGATTATCTGGCATACACAGCGTATTCATTAACTGGTCTTTGCTGGTACAGCATGGCAGATAAAGCCGCGCAGGGAGACAATCCCACCTTTGCCGCAGCGAAACAAAAGTGTGCAGATTTTTACGTTGCACGTATCTTGCCACGGCGGGACGCGCATTTGTCAGCCATGTTAAGCGGCGCTGAGAATGTACTTGCCGTCAGTGGCAGTGAGTTTGACTACCGCTAATTATCACTGGCAACAATAGCCACAGATAAAAAAGAAGGGCGCCTGCAATGCAAGGCGCCCTTCTCATTTATATCAAATCAGCAGTATTTATCTGCTGCGTAACAGCGCCCCAAGATTGCGGCGGGCACCGTTGTTCTGCGCGTCTTCCGTCGCACAGCGGCTGCGTGTACATAACGAACGCATTACTGCGATGTCACGGGTATTCACTTTGCCGTCATTATTTAAATCGAAAGCCATGTCGATAGCCTGACGGGCGATGATAGCAAACATGAAACTGCGGATATCATTGTTATCCACGTCTTCGTCGCCGTCCCAGTCACCTGTCACTGCCTGCACATCTGCGTCCAGCTGATAGGTACCGATAACCGGATCATGGTCAGACGCACGGAAGGGCAGCTCGTTCAGGAATGAAGCCGGCTTATATTCTTCGTTATAATCGAAGAACTCCGGTTCATCACTGTTGATGTGCCATTCAGTAACATCCACCAGCATATCGCGGGCAGCGGCGTTGTTGAACATGTAATCCAGCGTACCCACAAGGCCGTCATAGGTATAGCTGTAAGACGCACTGCCTTTCAATTCAGACACGGTGTCGGTAAAACCGGCTTCTGCCAGTACCTGCACAGGATCTTCCTGAGCATAAGCGTTGTAGTCTCCCAGCAGGATCATCGGCGTGTCCTGATAAGTGCTTTGCAACCATTGTGCAATGGCCATGGCGGCACGGGTACGCTTACGGTTACAGAAACCCTGTTCGGTATTACCGTCTTCCTGACAGCTGCTGCTTGAACCTTTCGATTTCAGATGGTTAACATCAACCACAAAGGTTTTACCGCTTTCAGTGTGTGTAAACAGTTGTGACAGCGACGGACGGTTACCGTAGTCTGCAAACAACACGCCTTCCTCATCAGAAGGACTGTTCGCTTCCATCAGAATCTGCGGTGCACCTGAAGGTGTAACCACGGCAGGACGATACAGAATACCTGATGTAATCGCATCGGTGCCTAACTGTTCAACACCGGCATCTACATAGGCGTAAGTGCCTTCACCGAATTCCGCATTCAGCGCATCAACCAGATGAGCCACTGTACTGTCAGCACCGAAACCGTCATTTTCCAGTTCCAGCAGACCCAGTACGTCAGCATCAATGGCTACCAGCGCGTTGACAATTTTCGCCAGCTGGCGCTGATATTCTGCATAGGAATCTGCACCGCGCTCTGTTGGGAAACCACCTTCATTACCGTCACCGTTGAACAGGTTCAGTACGTTGAAGCTGGCAATTTTCAGGTTACCTTCAGATACCACTGGCGCATCTTCACGGTAGTTATCAGCCAGTAAAGACGGCACCTCAACCGGACGGATTCGGTATGCAGAATAGCCATAGTCCATCACGCCGGTTACACCGGTGATCAGGTCGCCGGAACGGATAGTGTTGTAAGGTGTGAAACCACCTGCAGGCAGCATCCACTCTGACGCATAACCGTCTGCATTGTCGTCAATGATCAGCTTGTTCAGCCCGTTGGCTGTCGCCAGGTCTGCCGCTTCCTGAGAACCCGGTGCATACAGTTGTGTAGGGTTGAACAGACGCTCTGTAGACACCCAGATTTCACCGAAGTCAGAATACGGATAGATATTGCTGATCACCCAGTTTTCGTTACTGGTTACCAGCATACCTTCATATTTTTCAAATCCGGAAGCATCTGTCATAGGCAGAGTAATCGCCACTGCAGATACAGAGCCGGAACCACAGGACAGGGCTTCTGAAGAGGCAGTGATCATTGTGCGGCCGTAGTCTTCACCAACCGTACCCGCTAAACGGACAATCTCACCTTCAGTGACAGAGCCGGCCAGAGAAGAGCTGGCAATGAACACACCTTCAGAGGTTGTCTCGTCGCCGTCACTGTCGCTGCTTTCTTCCTGAATCCAGAAACCGTCCAGAGCCGGTGTCACATGGGTCACAATGGCTTCAACAATCACGCTCTGACCTGAAAGTGGTGAGCTGTCACCGCTTCCCTGTACAGCACTGATGTATGTCGCTTCGTCACCGCAAATACCTAATGATGCGTTGCCGCCATCATCATTGCCGGTGCCGTAGAAACCGAGGTAATCGAAGGTATCCTGAGCGTACGCATCCCATTCAACACTGGGGTCGAACGCATCATAGGCATCACTGTCGCCTTCCGTAACAGAAGACTTGCGCACCAGCGTGCGGTTTTGTGTACGCACGTCACCACCAGACCAGTATGAACCGGGGTCTTCTCCGATAACACCAATACTGTCAATGATCACGCCATTGTTACGCAGCACAACAGCATCATCACCGTTGAACTGAACGCTGCCGCTGGTCATGTCTGCCACATTCAGGATTGGATCTTCCGAAGAAGTATGCGCCAGCACAAATACATCACCCGCAGCCAGTGTGCCGGTTAAAGTGAATGTCTGACCGGCAGAGGCCGACCCGTTAAAGTAAATCTGCACATCGTATGTACTCAGGTCGATGTCAGACAATGTCAGGTTAGCAATCTCAACCGCTTTATTATTAGAACCGCCTTCAATGTATTCAGAAAAGAAAAGCTCTGTGGCCGGAGCTACGTAAGAACCCAGCGGGAAAGGCATTGCCGCAGTGGCATTGCTGGTTTCACCGTCAAACACATTGGTACCGGCAACCTGCCAGTCTGCAATGTTAAACGTTGAAGAAGCACTGCCGCCGGTACGGTAAGCCCAGCTGTCCAGATAATCCCAGTCTGTGCCCGTGCCGTCAGTATCACGGTCACCGTAGTAATCTACCAGCGCGCCGTCACAAAAGACTTCAATGGCATCGTCACCGTTGATAGACATAGCACCACTGGTGTAATCCGGTGCAAAACCGAAGAAGTCTGCGAACCCTGTGGCCTCGCTGGCAACATAAATGAATTGGCCGGCCACAGCTGATACCGCAGGGAAAGTGAATTCCTGACCGTCAGAACCGCCACCATTATTCGCGCCGCCGACACCACACACACTGAGATCATCAATGTTCTGCGTTACCAGTAATTCGATACCTTTAGGTGTACCGCCGGATAACGGGCCGTCAAATACACCGGTAAGCATCAGTGCACCGCTGCCGGAAGGTTGTGGTTCCGGATCGGGCTCCGGTTCAGGGTCCGGCTCAGGATCGGGCGCGGTTACATCACCACAGCTGTCTGCATCGTAAAATAAGTCGATCCATTCAGGATGGTCGACAAACGGATTACGGTTGCCCTGATATTCATAGATGGCACTGTGACGACGGGTTTCGTCAGCATCTACCGGGTCAGCATTGCTCCAGGCAATCAGCGTACACAGTTTGCCCAGCGCCGCTTCACCATTTGAGGTGATACGGTCAACCAGTACCAGGTCAGGCGTAACATCGCTGCCGGCGCCTTCATAGCGCATATCCATGTACATCATCATCCGCGCGATGTCGCCTTTTACCTCGTCACGTGGCTCGAAAGAGTCACTGTCGATACGGTTGGCCGGCGCTTCAGAAAGGGCGTTGTCGGAATTGTCGAAATCCAGGTTGCTGCGGCTGCTGTTTACAGTAATGTCAGACGGACGCAGGTGCTGAATATCGGTATAAGCTTCATTTGACGAGCTGCTGAAACCATGACTCTTTGGCCAGCTGTGCTCACGGTTCCAGTAGTCAGGCTGGCTGGAATACTCGCCGGAGCCGTTTTCTGACTTAGGAATCGATTTGCCGGAATAAATCAGAATGATGTTATCCGGATTTGCAGGATCTTCATCGGTTTCCGTTAATGCCGTCCAGACTTCAGAATAAGTCAGTACCCGTTGACCGGAAATGGTTTCACTGAGTACCTGACGGATAACAGAGGTGTCGGAACTGGCATCGATTTCAGCCTGAACCGCCGCGTAGTATGTAGCAGCATCAAATTCACCGGCATCTGCAACTTTGTCCAGATCAGGACAGTTTGTGCAAACACCGCTTAAGTCTTCGTCACCGCCGCCGGTGCCACTGCCATCATCACCGCCGTCATCACCACTGCCGGTGTAATCGTGGCTGCCCAGGCCTGTGAAATCATCCTGAGCCAGACCTTCCCATTCCGACGTATCATAGGCATCAAACGGGTCAGTATCGCCACCGGCAACACTGCTTAAACGTATGAGTGTGTCGTTCGCTGTGGTTACACTGCCGCTGCCCCAGGAAGAACCGGGGTCAACGCCAACCTGGCCAATACTGTCCAGTACGTTACCGCTGCTGTCAGTCAGAACAATGGCGTCATCACCGTTGAACATGGACTGTGAAGTCAGCACATCAGCCAATGCCTTCAAAGTGTCTCCGGCACTTGAACTGGCAATAACTTGTGTACTTTGCGCTGCGATTGAACCTGAAAGTTCAATGTTTGCGCCCGCTGCAGTTTTTCCGTTGAAATAAATGGACAGTGTATAACCAGTCAGTGATACCGCGCTGTCTGTCGGGTTATAGATTTCTATCGCTTTATTAGAGCTACTCCCTTCAACATACTGAGAAATAAGCAGTTCATCGCCAATGGCAGATGCTGATATCCCCAATACGAGAGGAAGCAGGATTGGTGCTTTCATTATTAGTGCTCCTGCTTGTAATTAGAAACTATCCCAAAGTGCAGTTACAGAGTATAAAGAAATTACTACAAAGAAATGACAATTTTTTGGCCAGCAGCGGTACTTTTTTGACCACATGGTCTGTACTGCCTGGAAACAAAGGGATGCAGGAATATCAGAGAAAATTGATGTACAAGGAAGGGGTTGTGCCCTGAGAATTCAGGGCAATGAAGAAAGTTGCGGGATAACGGGTTAGTTTTGCACCAGCGCGCTGGCCATCTCTTCGTTGAACCATTCTTTTATCATGGCTTTCTCGTAACCCAGGTGCGTATTTTGGGTGAAGGTACGGGGGTTATCTAAAAATCCCATATCCTTTAAGTCAACATCTGCACTCTTAACGACTTTGCCCGCTTCGTTAGTGAGGGTGTAGCTGAATTTAATACGCGGAATGTCCACCCGTTTCACAATGCGAACATCGGTGCCGGTAGCATTGCCAAAAACAAAGCTGCTTGGCCACACCTGGCCGGCAAGATCCAGATTTGTCACCGTGATCGCAAGCTTGTCTTTTTCAGGCAGCTTCTCTGCCAGTTTGGCGAAGTATTCGTCCAGCGCTTTAAATGTGCGCTCACGGAACTTCACCCGGCTTTCATTAGCAGGACGTACATCAGTGTACTTCTCCGGCTTTTCCCAGGTAATTTCTGTGGTGGCAGACCATGCCTGTACAGACAGCAGTAAACTGCCGGCGGTCAGAGAAACCAGTGCAGTTCTAATCAATGTGTTCATGCTTTGCATCTCCCCGATAATTTCGGCCGCGTTGCCCGCGGGCGGCGAAAACATTCTCCGGTTATCCGGTGCCTGCTTTGAGTGGATTTACCGCGCCTCTCATGCGAAATCCCGCACGGAGACAATAAGCAGACACTTTGTTAGAGCAGTGATTAAGCAGATTGTTCCGCTAAATCACCATTATTAAAGCATGAAAAGATGAATGGAAGCTGAACCGCGTTCAGTAGTCCATCGCCAGCAGGCCGGTGGTCTCTATTGAGTGGCAAAACTGCGCCAGTTGCGCACCGTGGATATAAGGATTGATGTTGTCTGTACCACAGAATTTCTTATGGAAGATTTGCACACTGTGGCGGCTCGCCATGATGCCGTCCACGTATTCCTGCTGGAAGGGACGAAGCTGGCCCCGTTGTGCTGCACTGATTGTGTGAAGCTCAGCGAGTTCATTTCTGTCCTGCCAGGTAGCCACATAGGCATACCACTGGCCGACCACATCCTGTGCATCTTTGAACATGTACTGGACGAAGGGTAACCGAAGCACAAAGACCAGTACTACAATCTCTGAAACTACCACAAAACTACGCCACATCTGCTTTACTTTTTCCTGTTGTTTTCTGACTACCCCGGCCTGTTCCCCGCCCGGTAATAAATCATTGGTGACAATTAGCCCTGTAGATAATTTAACCGCTTAACGTCAAGTGCAACAGATTTGTTTTCATACTTATTTATGAGGTTTTATAAGCCTGAGTAGTATGCACAGAAAGGGTTTATTTGATCTATATTAAGTGTGGCGGACATACACTTGTTATACTGCCCGCAGTACACTACACACCTGTGCCAGTTAAGGTTGCCTAATGAGCGAACAAATTCAGGTAAAACAAGTATCCACGGTAAAAGTACACCAGCCCGCCGGCGGCGTAAGTCATAAGCGTCAGTCTGCACGCAGTCAGATTTATGTGCGCGCGGTGAAGGGCCCCATCGAAACGTTCCGCCGCCTGTTCGGTTTTATCTTCCTGGGTTTATTCGCCGTGATCCCCTGGATCCGCTATGACGGCCATCAGGCCATTCTTCTCGATATCATGGAGCAGCGGTTTACCATCTTCGGTCTGACTTTATGGCCTCAGGACCTTACCCTGCTAGCGTACATATTTATCGTCGGTGCTTTCGCCCTGTTTTTTGTTACCACATTTGCAGGCCGTGTGTGGTGTGGTTTTATGTGCCCGCAAACTACCTGGGTCTACATGTATATCTGGTGCGAAGAGAAAATTGAAGGTCCCCGTAATAAGCGTATCAAGCTGGATGAAAGGGCCATGGACTTCGACAAGTTCTGGCGCAAAACACTCAAGCACAGCGCGTGGATTGCCATCGCCCTGCTGACCTCACTGACGTTTGTGGGATACTTCACGCCAATCGGACAGTTATTTATCGATTTTTTCACCTTCAATGCCGGCTTCTGGTCAGTATTTTCCATTCTGTTTTTTACCTTCTGTACCTATGGTAATGCCGGATGGATGCGTGAAATCATGTGCACCCACATGTGTCCGTATGCCCGTTTCCAGTCTGCCATGTTTGATAAAGACACCTTCACCGTGTCATACAATTACAACCGTGGTGAAAAACGCGGACCCCGCCCCCGCAAACTCAGTCATGAAGATCTGGCGACAAAACAGTTGGGAGACTGCATAGACTGCAACTTGTGTGTGCAGGTGTGTCCCACCGGTATCGATATCCGTAACGGTCTGCAATACGAATGCATTAACTGCGGCGCCTGCGTGGATGCCTGCAACGGCGTTATGGAGAAAATGAATTATCCGAAGGGACTTATCAGCTTTACCTCTGAGGAAAGGCTGACCGGCGGAACCACTCATATCGTCAGACCCAAACTGATAGGCTACCTGATTGTCCTGCTGCTGATGGTCGGGTTACTGATTGCCGACATTGCCACCCGCACGCCGCTGGAAGTGGATTTAATCCGCGACCGTAATTCTCTGTACAGGGAAAACGGTAAAGGCAACGTGGAAAACGTCTACACCATTAAGATTCTGAATAAATCTCAGGACACCCACACCTATACCATTCAGGTTGAAGGCCTGCCCGATTACAACATTTTGGGTGACACAACCGTGACTGTGGGTGGCGGAGAAGTCTTCAGTATGCCAATATCTCTGGAAACCTCTCCGAAGAACCTCAGCGAGGCGGTAACGGAAATATCATTCCGTGTCCGTACTCAGGACGCTGAGGGCAATGTTGTGGAAGTCAATGAACCAACAAAATTCCTCTACCGGTGAAACACCTCAGGGTGATTTCGCCTTTTCCGGGCTCAGCCCGGATACTGTTTTAGACGCGCTGGAAACCTGTGGCATTTATCCTGAGTCCGGTTTACTGGCGCTGAACAGTTACGAAAACCGCGTATATCAGTTTAAAGCCGAAGACGGTCAGCGCCTGGTGGTCAAATTTTACCGTCCCGGTCGCTGGACAGATGAACAGATCCTCGAAGAACATGCCTTTGCTCTGGAGCTGGCCGGTGCCGATATTCCTCTGGTAGCCCCGCTTACCATCGATGGCAAAACTATGCAGCAGACTTGCGGATTCCGCTTTGCGATATTTCCGTCGGTAGGCGGCAGACAGTTTGAAGTCGACAACCTTGATCAGATTGAATGGATGGGACGCTTCATTGGCCGTATTCACCGTGTGGCTCAGGCCAAACCTTTTGTTCACCGGCCAGAGCTGAATACTCAGAGCTTTCTGGATGCACCAAGAGATGTGCTTACCCGCAGCCGCTTGCTGCCGTCACATCTGGAAACCGCTTTTTTCGCTATTCTCGATCCGCTGATCAAAGAAACCCGCCAGCGCTACCATAATTCAACCCTTATCCGCTTACATGGCGATTGTCACCCCGGCAATATTTTGTGGCGTGATGGTCCCATGTTTGTCGACCTGGACGACTGCCGCAGCGGTCCGGCCATTCAGGATTTGTGGATGATGCTTTGCGGTGACAGGCAGCAACAGATGTTGCAACTTGATGTGCTGGTGGAAGCCTATGAAGAATTCCATTCATTCGATAACAGCCAGCTTACCCTGATAGAACCTCTGCGGGCGATGCGTATGGTGCACTATATGGCATGGCTGTCACAGCGATGGGAAGATCCCGCTTTCCCCCGTGCATTCCCCTGGTTTGCCGAAGACAAATACTGGGAAGGACAAATTCTGGCACTGAAGGAACAGCTGGCAGCCCTGCATGAACCGCCGTTAAAACTGGGTTACTAGCCCTGAGATGTGAGCGACTTGTCGCGTACGCTACCCGGACGGGAATTGCTGTGGTACTCTTTTTTTGTATTTTGGTTTTACGGATTGTTAAACAATGAAAAAAATAGGTTTATTTCTGCTGGCGGCACTGATGATCCCGTTGCAGGCCTGTGCAGATGACGTTAAATGGAAAGAAGGTACGCACTATAAAGTACTGGATGAGCCGGCGACAGCCAAACCGGAAGTGTATGAATTCCATTCATTCTGGTGTGGTCACTGCTACCGCTTCGAGCCGGTTGTAGCTGAAATTAAGAAAGATCTGCCTGCCGGCACCAAGTTCACAAAAATTCACGTAAACTTTATGCCCGGTGCCTCAGAAGAAGCACAGAACGATGCTACCCGAGCCATGATGATTGGCCGTGCAATGAAAGAAGAAGACAAGCTGAACGGCGCAATCTTCAAATACATTCATGAGCAACGTGCCCCGGTGACAAATCTGGCTGATCTGAAAAACCTCTTCGTAGTTAACGATGTTGATCCGGCTGAGTTCGATAAGCTGGCTGCCAGCTTCGGCGTAAACAACATGGTGAAAAAGAACATCAAGTTGCAGGATCAATACCGCGCCTATGTTCGTGGTACGCCATCTTTCATCGTGAATGGCCGTTATCAGGCAACGTTCACCCAGGGCATGACCATGGATGACGTGAAAGACCTGATCGTGTGGTTGTCTACACAGTAAGCTTTTTACAAATCACTTAAAACGCGCCGAACGGCGCGTTTTTTCTTTGCTACACAGGAACCCTTTTATGACAGATATTCAGGCTCAGGCCACTTTTATCCGTGAGCTCGATAATCTCAAAGCCGTGAAACGTCAGGTCCGCCTGCCCTGCGATGGTGACCGACAGGAGAACAGCGCCGAACACAGCTGGCACGTGGCGTTAATGGCATCGGTGCTGGCACCGTACGCAGAACAAAACGTGAATATTCACCGTGTCATACAGATGATTCTTATCCACGATCTGGTTGAAATCGATGCCGGCGATATGTTCGCTTTTGCTGAAGCGGCCGATCATGCTGAGCAGGAAGAAAAAGAATTTGCCGCCGCAGAGCGCATCTTCGGATTACTTCCCAAGGGCCAGGGCGAAACCTTGCTGGCGTTGTGGCACGAGTTTGAAGCTGCAGAAACACCCGACGCTAAATTTGCCAAAGCCATGGACAGAGTATTACCGGTGTTTCAGAACATGGCAGCAGAAGGCGGAAGCTGGGTGCGTCACGGGGTAGCGAAAGAGAAAATTCTTGCCCGCAACGCCCACTTACAACAAGCCGCCCCGGGCTTATGGCGCTATGTGAACGAACAGCTTGATGTGGCCGTTGAGAAGGGATGGCTGAAAAGCGGTGACAAGGCTTAGCCTGTTTGAGCTGAGGGATGTCTGCAAATCGCTCTCACACGATGAGACAAGCACTGTACTTTTCTCTTTACCTTTTTGTCTTCAGGTAAAAGCTCCAGTTTTGTTTGGAACAACAAGAGGGTCGTTTTATGATGGAAGTATAGATACTCGTATGCTGTGCTGGATCCTTGTTAAATTTCTCTGCTGTCATTAAATGTTGTCTGCTGCTTCCACTGTGGTTATTGCTCTGGAGGCTGTCTGTATTTCTGGAGTATGCACCGCACGCGAGTCTCTGGTTTCCTCCTGCAGGACTTACCTTTGCAGCTTTCTTACTCATGGGAAGCAGATCTGCAACGCTTGCTGTATGGCTTGCCTGCATGCTCTCTACATTCTGGGAAAACAGCTTATTTAATACTGCCAGGGATACCGCTGAACTGTTAGCTTCCGGCAGTATCTTCGCTACCCTGCACACGTTCCTGTATGGTGGAGGCGCGTTACTGCTTAAGCGCCAGATGGCGCTTTCAGCGTCTTTTAACTTAGTCACTCTTGTGACCAGATTTTTGCTGATTGCCGCTGTCAGCAGTCTGATTCTGGCGGCAAGCGGGTTGGCTCTGATTTATTCTTACGATGGCGTTGACAGCCTGATTGCCTGGTGGATTGGGGATATGACGGGTGTTGTAGTTATGACCCCGATATTTGCCGGTATAGTCACCCGTTTATTTCCACGTTACTCATTCATGCCGGAAATTAATTTTTATGATCGCCCGAAAGCCCTTTCGACGTTTATCTGGAAACTGGTACTGACAGGTCTGCTATTAAGCATAATTTTAGTCACGGCAGAATGGCTTAACTCAGAGGAGATAGCATGCTTCATTTTCTTTCTCGCTATTCCTGTCACCTGGATTGTATTTACTGAGACGCCATTCAGAGCCAGTATCAGCCTGGCTGCAGTGAGTGTTTTGACTGCGGCAATAGTGGCGGTTATTGGTGTAGACACGCAGGCCTATATTTACCAGTTCGGCATCAATGTCATCGCCTGTAGTGCTTACTTTACTATGTGCGTCCCTGCACTGGCAGCGGACAACCGGGCACTGTTTGAAAAAGTACATATAGATTATCTGACGCAGGCCTTAAACCGTGAACACTTCACGGCTCTGGCTGAACAGCAGCTGAAATACGCAGCCCGTTACGACAAGCCGGTCAGCCTGATTGTTTTTGATGTGGACAAGTTCAAAGTGATTAACGACACCTACGGGCACTCTGTGGGTGACAATGTACTCAGAGAGATTGCTATTTGTGTGCGTCAAAAATTACGCAAAAGTGATGTGTTCGGGCGGTTTGGCGGAGACGAATTTGTTTTACTTTTACCCCGGACAAATGTACACAGGGCCAGACAGGTTGCCGCTACGTTAAGAGAAAACATCTCACAACTTTCGTTTACTGGTTTTGAGTTTACTGCCACTTGTAGCTTCGGTGTCGCTGAAGCAACTACAGGCGCTCCATTTGGGCAGGCATTTGATGAGGCTGACAGAGCACTTTACGATGCAAAAAAAGCCGGCCGGAATCGCATCATATAAGGTTCCGCCGCATTCACCACTTTACGTAATTTTTCATTTTCGTTCAGACAAACCTACTCACTGCCTTTTCTGTCGAGCACCTGCTGCCAGTCGTCAGGGTTATTCACATTCATCAATTCGTCTGCAAATTGTGGCAGGGCTACCGCTTCGCAGCCGAAACAATTGAGTAATCTTCGCAGAGATAATGAGGACTGATCTTTAACGCATTGTTTGAGGTTATTCATGCCCTGCTGCGAGTAGCAGATCACCAGTGGCATGATAGCATCAGTGGTATATACGCTGGTCTTACGCTGGCGGCTCTCCTGCAGAATTGCCTGCAGGCACGATGTGGTACAAAGAGGCATGTCTACCGGCATAACCAGTAATCTGGCATCATCCTGAATACGGGCTTGGCCGAGCATACTGAAAAGGGCCATGGCCGGCCCTTTATCTTCGTATAAATCGGTAAAATCACAGTCTGTTTTGCCAAGGGTGTAAACCATCTCACAAACACCTGACAATGTTTGCAGGGTAGTATCCAGCAGCGTCAAACCATTCAGTGTCAGGCGGGATTTATCCCGCCCCATTCTGGATGACTTGCCGCCGCAGAGAACTAACCCTGCGGTTTCATGACTTAGAATTTCGCGCCGATCCAAACCCATACTTTATCAGTGTCCACTTTAATATCACCGGCAGAATACGTACCGTATTTCAGACCCAGTGTGAAATGCTCAGCTACTTTTGTGACGTATTGTACATTGATTTCACTACCGAGATCACTGACCCCTTCAGTGGCTTCATTTGCATCAAACGCGTGATAAGCTGCCAGCCATTTACCACCTGCCAGACCGCCACTGACGGTAAAGGCCAGGTCTTCCAGACCCTGTGCCGGTGTAGCAAGGAATTGATCCGTCCAGCCGTTAAACTTATGCAGGGTCGCCAGCGGTGTAGAGAAGCCGTACATGCCATTGTCTGAACCCAGCACTTCATAAGTCACTTTAGCCGTGATGCCGGAAACCACTGCACCACCTTCTAACATGTAATAATCGGCATCATAGCTGGCCGCGGGGGTATCGCTGGTTTGCGTGGCATATTCAGCATTATAAATCCATTTCACGGAATCCGTTGCGGTGCTGCCGGCATAGCTGATGCCGTAGGTATCGAGTCCGTTATCAACACCGTTATCCACTTCCAGTAAGTAAGCATACGCCGTGAACTTACCGATATCGCTGCTGTAAGACAGGTTCAGCAGGTGATCTTTACTGTCCAGGTCTGCCGCTTCAGCGAAAATACGGTTACGTTGGGTAACATACCCGTAAAATGCAGACATATTACCTGACGTGTACTTTGCGGTTACCCCGTCGAAGGTTTGCCAGTCCTGACGCCAGCCCACGTGGCCGACAAAGCGGTGACCGTCAAGTGCAATGATCTGACGACCGCCTTTAATGGTCAGGCCTTCATTCTTATATTGTACAAATCCCTGGTGCAACTCGGTGGTTTCAGGGTCTGCGATAACGGAATATTCACCCGCCTGGTAACCGGCCGGTGGCACTGAGTAATCGCCCTGCCCTAAAGCAATACGCACATCTTCCATTTCAGCAGTGAAAGAAAAACCTTTGTAGCTACCGGATGTAATTCCCACCATTGTACGTAACGTCAGGGCATCGGCGTCAGCCAGCGCGTTATCCTGTTGCACACCCTCGTAACGCAAATTAAAGGCTGCCGTGGCAGTGGTTTCTTTCATTGCGTCATACCAGTCGGCTGCCATAGCCGGGGAAAAGACACCTGTGAGCGCAACAGCAAGCAGTGTGCGCGGGTACATTGCAGTTAGTTTCATCGTGTGTTCCTCTGATTTTGAGACAGAGATAGCCCGCCCGTGCCTTGCGGCTGAGCTATCCTATTGTTTTTATTAAACTGTGTGCTTTAGTCAGGCAGCATCAGACTTTTTTGCTGATGTAGCCTTAGTGTTTTTTGAATCTTTTTGACGGCTGTTAACCGGCTCAACTTTTTTCTGTTTTTCGTACAGGAAGGTGAGTACTTCATGGCGGTAATGGTTGTATTCCGGGTTATCTGCCAGCACCAGACGATCCCGTGGTCTTGGCAGATTAATATCCAGAATTTCACCAACCGTTGCAGCCGGACCGTTAGTCATCATCACAATGCGGTCAGACAACAAAACGGCTTCATCCACGTCATGGGTAATCATGATGACGGTGTTCCCAAGATCAGCATGGATGTCCATCAGTGAATCCTGCAAATGGGCACGGGTCAGTGCATCAAGGGCACCGAAGGGTTCGTCCATAAGCAGCACTTTGGGCTCCATAGCCAGTGCGCGGGCAATACCAACACGCTGTTTCATCCCGCCGGAAATTTCCGAAGGCAGCTTGTCGATCGCATGGGTCATATGCACCAGCTCAAGGTTGTGCATCACCCAGTCTTTTATTTCGGCTTTAGACTTACCACGCAGAGTTTGCTTAACAGCAAGCTCTACATTTTTGTAAACGGTCAGCCAGGGCAGCAAAGAATGGTTCTGGAATACTACCGCCCGCTCCGGACCGGGCTCTTTCACTTCAGCGTTGTCCAGGATGACACCGCCGGAAGTTGCCTGATGTAAACCGGCAACGATGTTCAGTACGGTGGACTTACCGCACCCTGAGTGGCCGATTAGTGATACAAATTCGCCTTTGCTGATTTTCAGGTTTACGTCCCGTAAAGCAGTGAACGGGCCTTTCGGGGTAGGAAAATCGATACCTACCTGCGTCAGTTCAAGATGTTTTGCAGTCATATCTGTTTCTCCTGATTAGCGTAATACGCTGTTTTTGTCCCAGCTCACCATGCGCTGAAACATCAGCATGATGCGGTCCAGTACGAAGCCGATGGCACCGATAGTCAGTACAGCAACCATAATACGGGCCAGTGATTCTGAGCTGCCGTTCTGGAACTCATCCCACACGAACTTACCCAGCCCCGGGTTTTGTGCCAGCATTTCTGCAGCAATCAATACCATCCAGCCAATACCCAGCGACAAGCGCAAACCGGTAAAGATCATCGGAATTGAGGCAGGTAAAACAATTTTAGTCAGGTGTGTAGGCGGCTTGAGACGCAGTACGCGGCTTACATTCACCAGGTCTTTGTCGATGTTAGAGACCCCCACTGCCGTATTGATCAGTGTTGGCCACAAACAGCACAGTGATACTGTGAAAGCAGAAGTGACAAATGACTTGGAAAACATCGGGTCGTCTGACACATAAAGGGCACTGACTACCATCGTTACCAATGGCAGCCAGGCCAACGGAGACACGGGTTTGAAAAGCTGGATAAGTGGGTTAATCGCGGTATAAGCAGACTTGCTTAGTCCGCACATTATCCCTACCGGTACAGCGATGAGCGACGCAATAAAAAAGCCGACCATAACGGTGTACAAGCTTGTCCAGATTTGATCAAAGAAGGTTGGTGCGCCGGTAAAAGGACGAATTTTCGGTACATAGTCCGGGTCCTTTGCTGCCCGCGCTGCATTACGTTCTTCCTGTCGCTCGTAGAATGCGTCAGCCTTTTCCCGTTGCGCATTGTGTTCGTCCATGAGAGTCAGCGCCTGTGTCCATACCTGTGCCGGACCAGGGAACTGGCCCAGTGACGTATCGATGGTTTTTGCTACCCCGTTCCAGACGGCAAGGAAAAGCAGTAAACCAATGACTGGCAACAACAACGCTTGCAGGTTTGATAATATGACCTTGCCCATATTGCCTTCTTTTAATCCAATGGATGTGACTAATGACGCTGACTTGCTCATGTTCGTCTCCCGTATGCGTAATTAAAGTACGGTGTCGCCTTTCAGGCCGATACCAAAGCTTTCCAGATAAGCATTGGGCTTAGTACCGTCGTACGTTACGCCGTCAATGAATTCTGATTGAGGTGGTTTAAAACCAGATTCTGAGTCGAAATCAGGGAAGTCTGCAGCTTTCGCTTTGCCTTCCGCGATTAGCGCTTTAGCAGCGACAGCGTAGATGTCAGGACGATACACTTTCTTCGCCATGTCCATATACCAGCTGTCAGGTTTCGCTTCAGAGATCTGACCCCAACGACGCATTTGCGTTAAATACCAGATTGCATCGCTGTAGTACGGGTAAGTAGCGTTGTAGCGGAAGAATACGTTGAAATCAGGCACCTCACGCTTATCGCCTTTTTCGTATTCAAACGTACCGGTCATGCTGTTCGCCAGTACCGCTTCATCTGCACCCACATAAGAAGGTTTAGAGAGAATTTTTACCGCTTCAGGACGGTTAGCGTTGTTGTTTTCATCCAGCCACATCGCTGCACGGATCATCGCTTTTACAACACGAAGGTGCGTGTTCGGGTACTTTTCGGCCCATTCGTTGCTGACACCGAATACTTTTTCCGGGTTGTTTTTCCAGATTTCATAGTCGGTAATAACCGGTACACCAATGCCTTTAAACACGGCTTGCTGGTTCCACGGCTCACCTACGCAATAACCGTAAATGGTACCCGCTTCCATGGTAGCCGGCATTTGCGGCGGAGGTGTCACAGACAGCAGTGCCTGAGCATCAATCTGACCGGATGTGTCACCTTTGTGCGGTGCATAGAAGCCCGGGTGAATACCGCCGGCCGCCAGCCAGTAACGCAGCTCGTAGTTGTGGGTGGATACCGGGAATACCATGCCCATATTAAAAGGTTTGCCCGCTTCACGGTAACTGTCGACTACCGGCTTCAGATAATCCGCTTTAATCGGGTGAACCGGTTGACCGTTTTCCTGAGGGATGTGCTTTTCCATCTCCTTCCAGATGTCGTTGGAGACGGTAATACCGTTACCGTTTAAGTCCATGCTGAATGCAGTAATGATGTGCGCTTCAGTTCCGAAACCGATGGTTGCACCCAAAGGCTGTCCGGCCAGCATATGTGCACCATCCAGCTGACCGTCAATGACACGGTCGAGCAGAACCTTCCAGTTTGCCTGCGCTTCCAGCGTGACATACAAACCTTCGTCTTCGAAGAAACCTTTCTCATAAGCAATAGCCAGAGGTGCCATATCAGTCAGTTTGATAAAGCCGAATTTAAGCTCTTCTTTCTCGGGCCAGTCAATTTCCTGTGCTGTAACAGCTGAGACGCTTGCGCCTGCCATTGTCAACGACAGAGCCAGCGTAGATGCCAGCGCTTTTACTTTCTTTGTCAGACCAAATAACGGTTTTGACGCTTTCATGTGGGTTCCTCGTTGCCAAAAAAAAACCCACCACCTTAGCGAATGACCGCTAAGGTGGTGGGCTTCGTTGCCGCACTCCAAATCACTTTGAAGCAAGAATAAGTTGTAAGCGCGTTACTATGAATGTTCTTTTAATAAGCAGTAACTATCGCAAATTGGTTATTGCATCAGGTATGCCAAAAATTAAAAGTTATTAATATCAATTACTTAGAAAAATACAGCATTAGGAACAGTAAAGGCTGTTTCAAATTTGTGCACAAAAAGCGCGCATTGCGCTCAATTGGGATGCAAATAGAAACCCGCCGACGTGTATCATTAAGGTGTAAATAAACATTAAATTAACAAAAAAGGCAGTTAAACTGCCTGATTTGCGCCACAAAATGCAGAATATTGCCGGTAACGGCAGGATGAAGAACTCAGCCTTACAAAGACTGAGTGAAAGGTAAAGCTTGCTTGTCTCTGTTTTGCCAGAGAGTAACAGCCTGCGTCGCGGCTTCCTCTGATGATAAGGAATCTGTCAGCATCAGATAGCTCACTAGGGTCGCATGAACGGCCTGCTCACCATATTGATGCTGAATATCGCCGCGCCAGAAGGCCAGCATATCAGCAATGTCCATATCCCTGTCTTTCATGGCCCACTTTTCCGTAAAAGCAGGTAACACCGCCGTTTCCGTCTCACCTTTACGGGTAATAAACAAATCCGTAGGCCTTTCACTATTCACTTCCGGATCGCCACCATCTCCCCGGAAACACAATGAATCCCACGCAGTGAAGGCTTCATTGACGTGCCGGTGTTTATGATCAAGATGCATATGATAAACACCCTGCACACAATACGGGGCTACCGTAGGATTCAGTAACCGCGCCAACGTATTCGCACAGGAACGCAGCGCAAAGACTTCGCGGAGCTTTATCAGAGTATTTAGCGGCGGCAGAACCACGCCTAAATCCAGATAGCTGGCATTGAAGCTGTCCAGTTGAGACTTCGCTTCGCTGATTGATGTCATAGCCTGCAAGCCCAGCGTTGGCAGCACGTGGCTGGCATATAAGCGACCGGAACCGGGTTCATGGGCACCGTGCAGAAAAACCCGTTTTCCTGTTTTTGCCAGCAAAGCTGCAGATAAAAGGTACCAGGGCAACTGGCGTCTTTTACCGGCATAACAACCAATGTCTACGTCAGGTTTGAGTGTGGCTAAATCTTGCGGGATAAGTTGATGGCATGCCTGAACAAAGCCAATGACTTCTTCGGGAGTTTCTTCACGGGTACGGAGCAACATTAAAAATGCGCCCCTTTGATCACCGGTCACTTCGCCGGCCAGCAGCATTCTCATCGCGGTGAATGCTTCTTCTCGGGTCAGACTACGGCTGCCTTTCTGACCCTTTCCTATTATTTTGATGTACTGACTAAATTCCTGCGACATGGGTTACCTGCTGAAGCAGTGCTGTGGAGACCTGTTGGCGAGACTTTACCACCTCTCCGAAGATCAACAAAGCAGGACCTTGCAGGTTTGCTGACGTTACCTTTTCAGCGATAGAAGAAACAGTGCCGGTGATCACTTGCTGGTTGGGAGTGCAAGCGTTCTCAATCACCGCCACCGGAAGGGTTTCACGAATACCGGCATCCACCAGCTCAGACGTGATTTTGCTCAACCGGGACAATCCCATGTACACCACAACAGTTTGACGCTGCATGGTATCTGCAAGCGTTGCCCAGTCGGGCATCTGGTTTTTATCTTTAAAACTGGCGGTGGTTAATGTCACCGACTGCGCGCAGTTGCGCTCTGTCAAAGGAATGCCGGTATAAGCCGAAGCCCCTGAAGCGGCAGTGATCCCGGGCACAATGGCAAACGGAATGTCAGCGGCTTCCAGCGCAGCGGTTTCCTCACAGGTACGGGCAAAAACTGCCGGATCCCCGCCTTTTAGCCGCACCACATTTAATCCTGACTGCGCCAGCTCAACCACCCGCTTGCAGATGTCATCCTGCACCATTGAATGTTTGCCTGCCCGCTTACCCACGAATTCCGTTTTCACATGGCGGGGAATTTCTGCAATGACAGACTCATCCACCAGCCAGTCAAACAGCACCACATCGGCCTGCTGCAGGCACTTCCATGCTTTGATGGTCAGCAACTCTGCATCGCCCGGGCCGGCGCCGACAATAAATACCTGCCCCTGTTTTTTCTCATCCGTCAGGGATGCCGGCGTCGCTGGCTGCATGACACGGTGACGTTGCTGGCCGGTCATCAGCTTACGGAAGAACATTTGCGGCAGTTTTGCGATGGCTGAATTAATCATGGAGAAGCACCTCAGGTGTAACTGCTTTTGCAGCTTGAGTAGAAGAATAACTGTCGAGCATCTTCTGCAGTTCCGGTTTGCAGGAACCGCAGTTAGTACCGCATTTAAGTTCATTGCCCAGTCCGTCGACAGAGGAGCAACCTGCCTGAATGGCAGTTTCAATGGTTTTTTCCCGCACGGAGAAGCAACTGCATACCAGTTTTCCGTTGAGGAACGCTTCATCAGGTGTACCGCGCAACAGATTAGCCAGCAGCTCTGAAGAGATGTCGTCCTGTTGCAAACAACTGTCCAGCCACTCATCAGGTAAAGCCCGGTAGCTGTTTTCCAGCCATAAACCAAAAACAAAACGATTCTCACTGGTTGCGATGACCGTCAGACCTTTTTCATGCTGACGGGTAACGAGTAACCAGTGCGCGGGAAGCACGCTTTTCAAATTGCTGAACAGACTCACGGTGTCGTTGTTGCTGGCGATGCGGAAGGCCGTGCCGCCGTCGGTGGTGGTTTTCGCCCAGTAATCAAAAGCCGGAGACAGAGCCGCTGCCACATCAGCGTCGCTGATAATCATTTGTCCGTGTAAATTAAAACTGACTGCGGCAACACTCACCGCGCCCTGTTTCAGTTCAGGCTGTCCGGATAAGGGGTCGTGGGCACCATTAAACAACGCACCAAGTGTCAGGTTAGAGCCCCAGGTAGCAGACCAGTGAATAGGCGCAAAACAATTGCCTTTACGCAGCTGTTTGTCTTCAACCACAGGTAAAATAACCGGTTCACCGGTATTGCAGGCGCTGTTCACAGCAACCAGTTCCTGTGCTGACAGTCCCAGCGCTTTTATATCTTCAGGGTGCAAAGACAGTTGAGAATACGGTGCATGCTTGAGTAATTTCCCTGCTTTACCGGTACGGGTCATGGTATGCCACTGTTCACGACTGCGACCGGTATTAAGCACAAACGGAAATGCTGATGTGGTTTGCTGTTCAGGCAAACGGGGGGAAATCGCGATAAACCGGGCTTTTTTATCTGCGGTAAAAAACGCGCCATCAGCAAACAAGCGCGTCGCGCCGGCTACTGTTTTTTCCGGCACCGGCCACTGCACAGGACGGAAGTTATCGTATTGTGCAGTTGTTAAGCCGCTAAGGCCGCCCAAATCCAAAGCACGGTCGCCGTGATTCTCAAAAGCGGTCAGGCGGGCATGTTCATCGAAAATTTCAGCCGGGTGCTGGTAATCAAAATGTTCTGCAAACCCCATTTTTGCTGCCACAGCACATAATGCCTGCCAGTCATGTCTGGAATCACCTGCCGGTTTCAGTAAACCGCGCTGGCGTGAAATACGTCTTTCTGAATTGGTTACTGTACCGTTTTTTTCTGACCAGCCGGATGCCGGCAGCGCAATATGAGCAAACTTCAGAGTATCGTTTTTGGTCACCATATCCGATACCACAACCATATCGCATTTGCTCAGTGCCGCTTCGACTTCACAGCGGTTTGGCATGCTCACCACAGGGTTAGTGGCCATGATCCAGACAAACTTCACTTTGCCTTCATTAATCCGCTTAAACAGATCAACCGCTTTTAACCCCGGCTTTTCAGCCATACGGGGCGACTGCCAGAAACGTTGCACCCGATCACGGTGCTGCGCGTTATCAATATCCATGTGAGCAGCCAGCATATTCGCCAGTCCGCCAACTTCGCGGCCGCCCATGGCATTAGGTTGTCCGGTAATGGAGAACGGTCCGCTGCCTGTTTTGCCAATTTTGCCTGTCGCCAGATGGCAGTTGATAATGGCATTACCTTTATCTACACCACTGGTGGACTGATTGATACCCATAGAGAAAAAGGTAATGGCTCGTTGACGTTCGAGGAACAGCGTGAACAGTGCCAGTATATCGTGCTCCGGCACGTCACATTCTTCAGCCACACGGCTCAGCGAATATTCTGCCGCACTGGACAGTGCCGCCTCAAAACCACTGGTTGAAGCGGCAATAAAATCAGTATCCAGGCCACCGTTTTGTGCCAGAAAATGCAGCAGACCGTTAAACAGCACTGCATCAGTGCCCGGTTTTAACGGAATGTGTAAATCGGCCAGCGTGGATGTATCTGTTGCCCGCGGGTCAACCACAACCACTTTCATATCCGGATTTTGTCGTTTTGCCCGCTCCATACGCTGGAACAGCACCGGATGTGTCCAGGCAGCGTTGCTGCCTGTAAGGATGAGCAAATCCGTCTGCTCCAGGTCTTCGTAGTTGCACGGTACGATATCTTCCCCGAAAGCTCGTTTATACGCGGCAACCGCAGAAGACATACAAAGTCGTGAGTTGGTGTCGATGTTCGCGCTGCCAACATACCCCTTCATAAACTTATTGGCGACGTAGTAGTCTTCAGTGAGCAGTTGTCCTGAAACATACAGCGCCACAGCATCCGGGCCATGCTCATCAATCACATGTTGCATTTTTTCAGCAATGGCGCTGGTTGCAGTGTCCCAGGATACCGGCTTGCCGCCCATCTGAGGCTGAGTCAGGCGGCCATTAAGATCATTGGTTTCAAGCAGGTTGGTGCCTTTTACACATAATCTGCCGAAGTTGGCCGGATGTTCAGGCGTACCGGTAAGGGCTTTAAGCGTTGTTTTATTGCCTGCTGTTTCCAGCGTGATGTCCACACCACAACCAACGCCACAGTAAGGGCACGTTGTCTGCGCAAGCGTTGGTGTCCTGGCAACACTTTTAGGGGCAGACTGTACTGAAATTACTGTGGCGCGGGCGTGATTCATGGTAGTTACCTGTGCTTTTAATGGTGGTCAGCAGACCTTTTAAACCGGAATCTTACAGTGCAACCTGTACGCGGCCGTCTTCAAGACGGACATCGTATACAGACAGGCTGACTGCTTCATTCTCGACACATTTCCCCGTCACCAGAGAGTAATGCTCTTTATACAAAGGAGAGGCAATCACGGCTTCACCTTTAACAGAACCGACAATGCCGCGGTATATCACATTGGCTTTACCTACCGGGTCCCAGTTTGAGACTGCGTAAAGGTTGGTGCCGCCGGCTGTGTTCAAGGCGAAGATCGCAACCTGTTGTTCGTCAATCAGGGCGCACACGCCACTGTTGGCAACCAGGTCACTTTGTTCACAGATGTCGTGCCAGCGCGGCATGATTTCTACAGATGCTTGCATGATATTGTCTCCTTAAACCAGCTCTACCGGAATACGCGATGTACCCGCAATTTTCTCTGCCTCTGTGGCAGGGCGGATCTGACCACGCTCGTCTACAAACTGAATGTTTGAATCGCTTTCTTTACTGTTCACAAACTGACGGAAACGCTTCCGTGATTCAGGTGACTCCAGTGTGGTTTTCCATTCGCACTGATAAGCATCAACCACAGCCTGCATCTGATCTTCCAGCTCCTGACAAATACCCAGTGCATCATCAATCACGACAGATTTAAGATAATCGAGTCCGCCTTCCAGGTTTTCCATCCACACCGATGTGCGCTGTAATCTGTCAGCTGTTTTCACGTAGAACATCAGTACACGGTCGATATATTTGACCAGTGTTTCATCATCAATATCGGTGGCGAACAAATCTGCGTGACGGGGCTTCATACCGCCGTTACCGCACACATACAGGTTCCAGCCTTTTTCCGTTGCAATTATGCCAATGTCTTTGCCCTGTGCTTCTGCACATTCACGGGTACAACCTGATACTGCAAATTTGATTTTGTGAGGTGCACGCAGGCCTTTGTAACGATTTTCCAGATCAATAGCCTGACCTACAGAGTCCTGTACACCGTAGCGGCACCAGGTGCTGCCCACACAGGATTTAACCGTACGCAGTGCTTTGGCATAGGCGTGGCCGGTTTCAAAACCACCGTCGACCAGTTCCTGCCAGATATCAGGTAACTGCTCTACACGGGCACCGAATAAATCGATACGTTGTCCACCGGTTATCTTGGTATACAGGCCATATTTCTTCGCCACTTCACCAATCAGGATAAGGCCTTCCGGGGTGATTTCACCGCCGGGTACACGGGGTACAATGGAATAAGTACCATCTTTTTGCATGTTACCCAGGTAGGTATCGTTGGTGTCCTGCAGCGGCAAATTAGTTTGCGTAAGAATGTAGTCATTCCATACTGAAGCCAGAATAGAGCCCACTGCCGGCTTACACACATCACAGCCCAAACCGGTACCGTGCTTTTCAAGCAGTGCATCGAAGCTTCGGATCCCTTCCACTTTTACCATGTGGTAAAGCTCCTGGCGGGTAAAGTTGAAATGCTCACAAATGGCTTTTGACACTTCCACACCACGTTTCTCAAGCTCGCTGTCCACCACATTTTTAAGCAGTGCCGCACAACCACCGCAACCCGTTGCCGCTTTGGTCGCTGACTTCACGTCGCCAACACTGCAGCAACCGCCGTCGATGGCTGCCGAAATATCGCATTTCGCCACGTTGTGACAAGAACAGATAGTCGCCGTATCCGGCAGCGCATCAGCGCCCAGAGCAGGCTTGTCTGACGATGAAGGCAGAATAAGCGATTCAGCGTGCTCAGGCAGTTCAATGCCGTTTAACGCATATTGCAATAAGGTATCGTAATCACTGGTATCACCTACCAGCACAGCACCGATAACCTGCTTTTGAGCCGCATCAACCACCAGCTTTTTGTAAACGCCGTCTGGCTGGTTGTGATAGGTATAGCTCAGTGCGCCCGGGGTTCTGGCATGTGCATCACCGATAGAGCCCACTTCTACGCCCATAAGTTTAAGTTTGGTACTCATGTCAGCACCGGCAAACTCACCTTCTTTACCGGCGATGTTTGCTGCAACCGCACGGGCCATGGTGTAGCCTGGCGCAACCAGACCAAAAATACGGTTGTCCCATAACGCACATTCACCGATAGCATAGATGTCGGGGTCAGATGTCTGGCACTGATTGTTAATGACAATACCACCACGTTCGCCTACTGCCAGCTCCGCTGACCGGCCCAGAGCATCCGACGGGCGTATACCGGCAGAGAATAAAATCATGTCGGTTTCTAAGTGTGAGCCGTCGGCAAACACCATGCGGTAGCGGCTTTGTTCACCGGCCTCAATCACTTGGGTAGCTTTTTGTGTATGTACTGTTACGCCCAAATCTTCAATTTTAGTGCGCAGCAGATCACCGCCCTGCCCGTCCAGCTGGACGGCCATCAATTGAGGCGCAAACTCAACCACGTGTGTTTCTACACCGGCTTGTTTCAGTGCGTTTGCTGCCTCAAGACCCAGCAATCCTCCGCCTACTACCACGCCAGTTTTACTGACGGCAGCAGAGGCTTCGATGGCCTGAAGATCTTCAATGGTTCGATAGACCAGACAATGAGGCTGGTCGTTACCCGGAATAGGTGGAACAAACGGATATGAACCGGTTGCCATCACCAGCACATCATAATCAAAGGTGTCAGTTTTGGTGCTGACGGTTTTGTTCTTACGGTCAATGCTTTCGACCCGGGCATTCAGCTTAAAGTTAACGCCCCACTTGGTATAAGTTTCTTCATCTGTCATGGCCAGATCGGCTGCCGTTGCACCGGTAAACCACGAAGAAAGATAAACACGGTCATATGCCAGACGGTTTTCGCCACTTAACACTGTAATGTCACAGGGGTACTCACTGGCGACCAGTTGTTCGACAAAGTGGTGACCAACCATCCCGTTACCGATAACGAGTACTTTTGGATGTGTTGTTGATGTTGTCATTGTTTAACCCTTTCTTTGAGCCATAAAAAAAGCCCACACTCAGATAAACTGAACATGGGCTTCTTTGCCTGATACGCACTTAACGTGCACAAATTGTTTCCTTACACAGCGTCAGGCTCTTGCCGGCCTTTAACTTCACGCTATGTGGATATCTACGTGATATCACTTACGGTTATGTATTGGATATAGCAGGTATGATGCCAGTTTGAGCAATGTCTACAGATCAATAAGTTAGCTTAAACTGCGCGATTCAGATGCGTATTCTGCTTCCGGAAACACGCACCTTAACACTGCAATTGCACTATTTTAGTGCCAGCCTTGTCCTGACCGGCAACCTCTGGCGCAACTAACCGGCTTAACCTAATTTATCCGTTGCTACCCGATAACGCGGGTCTTCATTGACATTAATTTCAACAAACTTATCGGCTTTTGTAAGCAGGCCACGACACTCAGAACTGATATGCCGGATGTGCAGCTTTTTACCCTGCTCTTCGTATTTACCGGCCAGACTGTCCAGCGCATCGATACCGGAAGAGTCCCAGATGCGGCTGTTATTAAAATCGATCACCACGTCATTCGGGTCATTAGCTACATCAAACATCTCTTTAAAGTGATGAATCGAACCAAAGAAAACCGGTCCGCGCAGCTCATAAACCTTCCAGCCATCGTCATCGATGTGGGTTTTTGCTTCAATGTAGCGGGCCGCTTTCCAGGCAAAAACCAGTGCCGACACAATCACACCAACAACAACAGCAATGGCGAGGTCAGAGATAACGGTTACCGCTGTTACCAGGAACAGCACGAATGCATCTTCCTTATTCACACCACGAATTATGCGGAACGATGCCCATTCGAAGGTACCGATTACTACCACGAACATAACGCCTACCAGTGCAGCAAGGGGAATCATTTCAATCAGCGGCGCTGCAAACAGGATAAAGCCCAGCAGCACTACCGCTGCAGTAATCCCTGACAAACGGCCACGGCCACCGGAGTTGATGTTGATCATCGACTGCCCAATCATGGCACAACCGCCCATACCACCAAAGAAACCGTTCACGGTGTTCGCCACACCCTGACCAATACATTCTTTGTTTCCGCGACCACGGGTATCCGTCATCTCATCGATAAGTGTGAGAGTTAACAGTGACTCAATTAAGCCAACCAGGCATAAAATGACTGAAGTTGGCAGGATAATCATCAGCGTATCCCAGGTGAACGGCACCATAGGGATAGAGAATGTTGGCAACTCACCGGCCAGTGTGGCCGTGGCTTTTTGATCTGCCGGTAGTAAATCACGGACAAAATCGATAACGGTACGGGCTTCTAAATCCAGACCATGTACCAGCAGCGTAATGGTGACGATAGCCACCAGCGAGGCTGGAACAGCCTTTGTCAGCTTAGGCAACAGATAGATGATCGCCATTGTCAGCCCCACCAGACCCAGCATGATGTAAAGCATGGTGCCCTGCATCCATTCCAGTGAACCCGGCGCATTTTGCACTTTAAACTGACCTAACTGGGCAAGGAATATAACGATAGCGAGGCCATTTACAAAGCCCAGCATCACCGGATAGGGTACCAGCCGGATGAACTTACCCAGACGGAATACCCCGCACAAAATTTGCAGCAAGCCTGCCAGCACCACAGCAGCAAAAAGATATTGCACGCCATGCTCTGCAACCAGTGCCACCATTACAACGGCCATTGCCCCTGTTGCGCCGGAAATCATGCCCGGACGACCACCGATGGCAGACGTAATGAGGCCCATCATAAAGGCCGCATACAAACCAATCATAGGTTCTACACCGGCAACAAAGGCAAATGCCACAGCTTCAGGTACTAAAGCCAGTGCGACAGTAATGCCAGACAGCACGTCGTTTTTAACATTGCTGTCTTTGCTATTAATCAAATCAAACATGGGTGTCCAATTATTCAGTACATGGTTAGAAAACGGTCGGCGATTCTATCACCATCGACCTGCAAAGTCCTTTAACAGAATGTTAAAACCGGCTGTCACGCTGTCACTGTACGCTGCCAGAAAAAGGTACAGCGGCTCTGTAAGGGTTACAGTAATCTCCAATAAATGTAAGGCAGAGAATTTGCAGCCAAATTACATACAGCTCTTTCATGGCAAGGGCTGCAGCACAAAGTATAGCTGACGGCATAAGGACTGCATTCGGGATTAGTTCGGGGAAGCCGCGGACAGAGTGGGAATTCACATTTAAAACCGTCAGCCGCATGGATGCGGCTGCCGAGCGCCCAGGGATGGGTTTACCGCGAGTTTTAAATGTGAATTCCCTTTCTGGCCAGAAAGGCTTCCCGTCACTGTTCCCGAAAAAGGAGAAATTATGCCAATTGTAAAAACTGGTTCTGCGCACTATAAGCCGCTGGGTAAAGAAGGCAAAGGTCATGTGAGCACCGGAAGTGGTGCCTTGTCTGATCAGCCTTATGGCTTTAATACACGTTTTGAAGACAAGAGCGGTACTAATCCTGAGGAACTGATTGCTGCTGCTCACAGCAGTTGCTATGCCATGGCGTTGTCGTTTGCGTTATCAGACGCAGGTTATCAAAACGGTGATCTAAAAGTTGATGCTGAGGTCACACTGGAAAAAGACGGTGATGGCTTTACCGTAACGAAATCTGCATTAACCCTTGAAGCTAAAGTAGACGGGATTGATGAAGGTAAGTTTGCAGATATCGCGAAGGGCGCAAAAGAAAACTGCCCGATCTCTAAATTGCTGAACGCCAAAATCACTCTCGATTACACTTTACAAAGCTAACCGGCCGGCAAGCAAATGAAGCCAGGGACGGTTTCAGTAATTACTCCTGTGAAATTGTGCCTTTGCTGTGACCGTTCATTCTGGTGGATAGTCTCACCAGAACACAGTAAAACACAATGAGGCTGGTACGGGAAAATAACTCAAGCTGAATTCACTAAGTGTTTCACTGTTCAAATTTCTTTACAAAAGGTTACATTTATCCAACCATTCTTAATGTAGTATGAGAATTTTTGGAGGAAAACCAATGCTTTCAGACGCCAGGGAAGCGCTGCAAAGGGTCCTGAACCCGGTCAGTTACGACGATTTCTTCAATTCCTATGTGGGTAAAAGGCCACTAATAATTAAAGACAACAATCCTTTCAGAGCAGCGATTGGCGGTACATCTCCAAGGGAAAAATTACTTCAGGGACATCGCAGGTATGCTCCTGCGGTAACCTGTCACTCTCATGCCCCCAAGCTGCCCCCTCCTGCGGCAACGGAAGTTGAAAACGAACAAGCTTTTTATCAGCTGATTTCTGATCACTTTAAGCGTGACTACACAGTCCGCATACCCGATGTCACCGGACTGTCACCTGACCTTACGAATTTTACCCGGTCACTTGAAAAGCTCATTCAATCACCGGTCAGTGTCGTCGTATTCTGGAGTCATCAGGGCGCACAGGCTCCGGTGCATCACGATGAGGTGGATGTTATTGTTATACAGTTGGAAGGCACAAAACGCTGGTTTATTTCCGACGCACCGCCTTCCTTTCCTACGCGATGGAAAAAGGCGGGTTCACTCCCTCCTCAAATGCCCCATTATCAAACAGTCGATGTGAAGGCAGGCGATCTTATCTATCTGCCACGGGGCACCGTCCATACTGTGCAGTCGACTTCAGAGTCAATCCACTTATCCATTGGCTTTGTCCCGGTCACCGTCAGGGATACAGTTAATGCTGTTTTGGACCATTTAACTGAAGTTAGTTTGCCGTTGCGGAAAGATATAGGCCCGAGAGCGGACTGCCTTGCGTCACATAATGCACTGGAGCAGGTTTCTCAGCAGGTAAAGGAGCATCTGCAAAGCTTATTGAGTGCTGCACAACACGATCAGTTTATTATGGAGTCACTTAAACGCCAGCGGGCACGACTGATTCAGGATATGCCAAAATTGACGCCGTCAGCGACTGCGCGGCATCCTGTCTCCGTAAATACTTATGTTCAGCGCAGTCCCCTTGCCATGGCCGAGTTAGTAGAGACAGACAATATTCTTGATTTATCTGTTCCCGGCGAACAAATACTGATTCACCCTGGCGTAAAAGCACAATTGCAATTCATGATAACAACGTCTGCGTTCAGGGTTGCTGATATTCCGGGTGAGATAGGTGATGATGTACGTGTCGCCCTGACACAGCGTTTGCTTGCCTGCGGCTTTCTTGAACCTTCGCCAGCCCGCCAATAATCATCCATGATTTACCGTGCAAAAGCGGAGTTCAGCAATTGCATTTGGCGGGTGACCTGTCAAACTGTGCGTTTTTGCTAAGCTAATACGGAGCTCCCTTGATTGCATATCTTCTGGCAGGTGTAGCCATTGTTGTCGCCTTTATCGTGAACTGGTTCATGCCAAGGCCATTCTGGCGCGCCACGCTTACCTCAGCACTTTCCATTTTCATCGTTACATCTGTGGGGTTAATGTACCTGCCACTCGGCGTGGAAGCAGAGCCTGATGAAGTTCGCCGCTGGGTATTCTCGATTTTGCCCCTGCTTGGTTTTTTCGCAATTCTGATTTCAGTATTCGTAGGCTGGTTTCTTTACGTGGTACGTAAATAATTTAATTTCAAAATATCCTTTTAAAGGCATGACGCGGCACCATCGAGTTTCATGATGCCGTCTCGCCTTAAGTTACGACTACGGTCAGTAAGTTTTATACGGCAGGAATTTACCGGACATCACCACTTTCACACGGTCGCCTTTAGGATCAGGTTCACGGGTTAAGTCCATTTCAAAATCAATGGCACTCATAATACCGTCGCCAAACTCTTCGTGAATAAGCTCTTTCAGTGTGGTGCCGTACACATTCACCAGTTCGTACCAGCGGTAAATTAACGGATCAGTAGGAACAGCCGTTGGCAGAGAGCCTTTATAAGGTGCAATCTGTAACCAGGCGACGGCTTCTTCTGATAACCCGAATAATTCACCGGTGGCTTCAGCCTGCGCTTTGGTCATTGCCATCTGGCCCAGGCATGCTGCAGTACTCCATTCTTTCGACTCGCCGATCACTTCTGCGGCCTGCGACCATTTAATGCCTTTAGTGACTTTTGCGCTCATAATCATTGCGGTGACTTGCTGTCTGTCAGTAATCATAGTGGGCTCCACGGGTTAGATAAGTGAAAATCGTTCCAGTAAGAGAACGAGAATAAGACAAAGGAGTAAACCGCTGACTCCCTGCCAGAAAGCAACGGGATTGCGCTCCAGTAGGGGCGGCCTCTCGCTGCTGAGAAATTTTGCATCCGGATGTCTCAGGGCATACACAAACTCTGAAAGTGCGTCATAGCGCTTGAACGGATTGGGATGCAGTGCTTTTCTTAGCGTGTGATCAAGCCAGAAGGGAATGCTCCGGTTCGGATCTAACACGCTTTCATATTTCAATTTATGCTGTGATGTCACGCTTCTGCATTTGGCAACCTGCGTGCCATAGGGGAAGCGGCCACTAAGCAAATAGTAGGTCAGCACCGCCAGCGAAAACTGCTCAGACTGTTCACTGCCACCCTGACCAAGAAAATACTCCGGTGCTGCATAAATAGCTGTACCGGGAATATCATCATTATCACCGGTAAATTCATTGATACCGGCAACAGAAGCCCCACCTAAATCCACCAGTGTGATGTGATGGTTGATATCAATCATGATATTTTCAGGTCTGATATCACGGTGGAGAACATCTTTGCGATGCAATGCCATCAATCCCCTGGCGACCTGCTCAATGATCATGCGGACAGTTTCCAGATCCGGCTGCGGGTTATCATTCAGCCACTGGGCCAGTGTTTGTCCCGGCACAAAATCTGTCACGGTATACAATGCTGTTTTGGCAGCCTGCTGATCGGGGGCGCTCACCACATGCTGGCTGTGAATTCGCCTTGCTATCCACTCTTCCATCCTGAATGCTTCAAGATGTGCCAGTTCATGTGCCATTTCCACAGAAGGCACTTTCAGCACCACCTGGCTGCCATCTGCTGTGTTCTGAGCCAGGTAAACGTGGCTGCGGGCACTGTGATAGATGTTGCGAACAATTTTAAACTGATCGAGAAAATCCCCGCTTTGCAGGACACCGGGAATGGGTAATTCTTCCTCTTCAGACCCGGCGGCACTGGTATGGGCTGCTGGCAGGGTATTTACCCTGACTATCTGAGCTGTCAGGTTATCGTTACTGCCTCTGGCAAAGGCCATTTCCACCAGCCTCTTCGCTGCCTCATCCGGATCATGCTCATATTCAGTCACTACACTGCAGAGGCTGGCCTCATCGATAAACTCATACACACCGTCGGTGAGCAGAAGAAAGCAGTCCTGCTCTTTCAGAGAGCGGCTGTCTTTATCCAGTTGCAATGATTCATTAATGCCCATGGCATTGGACAAATAGTGCTTTTCACCATTTATCATCTGACGGTGGTCGCGGGTAAGTTGCTCCAGCACCCTGCCCCGCAGCCGGTACACTCTGGCGTCCCCCAGATGAAATATATGTACACGCTGGTGTTTAAAAATCAGTGCACTGAATGTGCAAACGTAACCTTTGTCCGGTTCGCCGGCATAGGGACTGTTGCGACTCTGGCCGAGTAACCAGCGGTTTATTGCTGTAATAACTTGCGTAGCCGCACGGGGGACCGTCCAGGTATCTGAGGTACAAAAATAATCTTCGAGAAAGTGTTTAACACATACCTGACTGGCAATGTGACTCACTGAACTGGTACTGATGCCGTCTGCCAGTGCCACCGCAGCGCCTTTAAATGTGAGCAATTCACCTTCGGGAAGCCTGAAACCATAACTGTCCTGGTTCAGCGGCTTTTCTCCTGCACTGGAATATTGACCGATGGATAAACTAAGCATATTGAAGCAGCTCAGTGAGAGGTTTGAATTGAGCCTGCCGGACATTGCCCGGCAAGCCCTGTGTGCCGGAGAATATCCGGCAAATCTTCATTAAACTGCAGCAGGTTTTGAATCTGTTGCTACCGGTGCAGATTGCGCAGCCAGCTTACGCTTGGGAGCAGTACGGAAGTGCGTGCTGTACAGCGTTAAACCTGTAAACGCCAGACCACCGACCAGGTTACCCAGAGCCGTCGGGATTTCATTCCAGAAGAAATAATCCATTACAGAGAAATCACCGCCCATGATCAGGCCGAACGGGAACAGGAACATATTTACCACAGAGTGTTCAAAGCCCATGAAGAAGAACAACATGATTGGCATCCACATGGCAAAGATTTTACCGCTCACGTGGGTTGAGATCATGGCACCTACTACACCCAGTGATACCATCCAGTTACATAACATGCCACGGATGAAAATGGTCAGCCAGCCTTCCATACCGTACTGAGCATAACCCAGGGTACGGGCTTCACCGATACCGGCTACTTTTGTTGCAATAGCACCACCATCAGTGTTGTAACCCATGGTAAAGATAAATGACATCATGAACGCCACTGTCAGTGCACCGGCAAAATTACCGCAGAATACCAGCCCCCAGTTACGGAGAATTTGAGACCATGTGACGCCGGGCCGTTTCGCCAGCCAGGCCAGTGGTGTCAGTACAAAAACACCGGTTAACAGATCGAATCCCATCAGATAAAGCATACAGAAGCCAACAGGAAACAGCACCGCACCAATTAAAAATACGCCGGTTTGTACAGCAATCGTAATTGCAAAAACCGCTGCCAGAGCAAGGATTGCGCCGGCCATATAACCGCGGATTAATGTATCACGGGTAGACATGTAAATTTTGGATTCACCCGCATCCACCATCTTGGTTACAAATTCATTCGGAAGTAAGTAAGCCATTGTGTATACCTTTTTGTTGTGTGTTGTTTAGTCGCTGACATGTGTTGCACACAACAAAATGCGGGCACAAAAAAACGCCCAACCATGCACTGTTTCCAGTGTGGTATTGGACGCCGTTATCCAAGTTTACATTGTGTTGTATGCAAAACCCCGTGTTGCAATTTTAAACAGCAAGGAAAAGGCCAGATTTAAATTGTCATTATTTTTCTGACAGTTATGAATATTCACGTGTGACTTGCCGAGCATTCATTTATTTATTGCACCAAAAAAGTTCATCCGCGCACAATGAAGATCCGCAATTTCCTGTGAAACGGGGAAAATTCCGTCAAAGCCAAACGGATTGCGTATTAACAAGTTAGCCAGAGGAAACTAATCCCTAATTATCAACAGGTTAAAATGGTGGAACAGGCTTTGCTAAATCTTATAAACAGGCAACGTCGATTGCGACCACCACAGAAAGACACCAGCACCACCATGGCAGTATTCAGCGAAGCGACAAAACGGTTCCTACTGGCGGCAAAGCACGCCGAAATTCACGCACTTAATCAACTGGCATCCAACTGCAAACTGGTGACCTCAGTGAAAGACATGATCCATCAACTCCAGCGGGAGCGCGGTATCAGTAACGTATATCTTGCGTCGAAAGGGGAACGGTTTGGTCAGCAACGGGAAGATCAGATTGCAGACAGTAATTTTGCCGAACAAACCTTACGCAGCCAGCTAAAATCTCTATATCTCTCAGGTGATGAAAGTGCCGCTAACATGCGCTTACTGGTGAGCATCACCATGGCGCTACAAGGGCTGGATAACCTTTCTTCCCTGCGGGATCAGGTAGCTGAACAGGCACTGACATCCCTTGAGTCAACACAGGCATACTGCCGGCTGGTAACGGGTTTACTCTCGGTTATCTTTGAGGCCGCTGACGTAGCGAGCGATCCGGATATCACCCGGCTTCTGGTGGCGCTGTTCAATTTTTTACAGGGTAAAGAACTGGCCGGACAAGAGCGGGCCTGGGGTGCTATTGGCTTTGCTGAAACCCATTTTAATAAGTCATTGTGCGACCGCCTTGATCAACTGCAGCAGGATCAGCAACACAGCTTTGACATTTTTACGGCTTTTGCGGATCCGCAAACGCTGCAGCAATGGGAAGTCATCTGTCAGAGCGATGCCCAGGCCGACCTTACCCGCCTGCGAACAATGATAAAACAACTGGCTGATGGCAGTCCCATTGACGGACAAATCAGTGAAGTATGGTATGACATTGCCACCACCCGCATTGATGCCATGCAATCCATTGACGAAGCTCTGACCGCCAAACTCATTTCACTGGCTTCAGAGCTGGTCAGTCGTGCAGATGCCGAGCTGAAAAATCATCATCAACGGGTAAAAACGCTGGAACAACAACCTAATCCAACGGGCACACCACTGACAATGCTGTTTGATCCGCAAATGCCGGGCTTACGGGGTTCAGAAATGTCCGGTCCGGATACCATTTCCAATGCGGAAAATTTATCCGCACACCGGTCTTTTTACGACTTGTTATGCGATCAGACTGAACACATCAAAAACATGTCAGTAGCGTTGGAGGAAGCCCGCCAGGCGATTACCGATCAAAAATGTATCGACCGTGCCAAACTGCTTATTATGCAGCAATGGCAACTAACCGAAGATCAGGCTTACCGACGCCTGCAAAAAACAGCGATGGATCAGAATTGTCGCCTGATTGATGTGGCGGAACGTGTGGTAAAAGCCACATCAGGCAGTAAATGATTCATCCAGTTCGCCGTACGTGTGCCGCCGTCATTAAAGCCAGTGACAGCCAGAGGACAGCCGCGCACCAGCCTGCCAGAATGTCAGTGGGCCAGTGAACCCCCAGAAACACACGGCTCATGCCGACCAGCAAAATAATTAACATGGCAATACCGGAAAACCAGCGGGTCAACGACGGGTTGCCACTTACTGATGCACCGGTGAACGCAAGACAAAGATACGTTAAACATGACATCATGGCATGGCCTGAAGGAAAACTGCTGGTGTATACCTTCGTAATATGAGGAACCAGATCTGGCCGTGGCCGGTGAAAACCATATTTTAGTGCAAAACTGACAACCATACCGGACAGTACTGTTGTTATCAGAAAAACAGCGTGACGGGTCTGCCCCTTTTTATGTAACACCAGAGCTGCCAGGCCGGTGATCACAATTAAAAACCAGTTACTGCCCAGGGTGGTCATGTCACGGAAATGTACCGCAAGCCATAACGGCCCTGCTGGCTGCCCCGGGTCTCCGGCACGGCGGAACATCAACATAATGCTTTTATCGATGGCGGGCACTGGGTCAAGATGTGCCCATGCAGCGAGCAGAAGTAAACCGGAAAGTCCGGCAAAAGCCATGAGTCGCAACACGGATGGCCTGATGTGATCGGATTGCATAGAAACGAAGGGTCACTGACAGATAGTCTTTATTCCTTTTGAGCGCAGCTTTGGATCGCTTTACCGGAAGAATCAATACGCTGAATACAACAGATTTTGCTGTTACAGCGCCTTCAAGTATCGAAAATCTTGGTATAATGGCCGCCATCATCTCCTGTATTGACTACCCATGTTTTCCTTTATCACTGAAACCCTATTACCCGTGCTGATTTTATTGCTGATGGGCTGGTTATTTTTCCGCATAAAATGGCTGAACGAGAGTTTTGTTGAAGCCGGTTCTAAACTGGTTTTCAACGTCACATTACCTGCATTGCTGTTTTTATCTATCAGTCAGGCCGACTTTGCCCATGCCGCAAACTTTCCACTGATTGGGGTGGGTATTGCCGGCACACTCATCATGTGTGCTCTGCTGGTGCTTACGGCAAGGATGACGGTGACGCCTTATCAGGCAAGAGGTGTTGTGGTTCAGGGTGGTTTCAGAGCCAATATGGGTATTATCGGCCTGGCTTACTGCGCCAATACGTACGGGCCCGAAGGGCTGGCTGCCGCATCTGTATACCTGGGCTGTGTCACAATTTTATTTAATATTTTGTCTGTGATTGTGCTTAACTTTTATCAGACCGGCCACCGCTCTGTGAGCAAACAAATCAAGGGTATCACTAAAAATCCGCTGATCATTTCCATTGTCGTGGCGCTGCCCTTTTCCTATTACTCATGGACGCTGCCTGACGCCATTCTTAAAACCGGTGAATATGTTTCCCAGTTAACTTTACCTCTTGCGCTCATTTGTACCGGTGCTTCGCTGCAGTTCCGCTCATTCTCCGCCGACTGGTTTAATATTACGTTGAGTACAGTAAGCAAGTGCATTCTTTATCCCGCGCTGATGGTAGGGCTGGCGTATCTTGCCGGATTTACCGGAATGAGCCTGGGGATAGTGCTGCTCCTGTCGATTGCCCCGACAGCCGCTGCCAGCTATGTAATGGTAAGAAATATGGGCGGAGACCACCGGCTGGCTGCCAGTATTATTGCTGTATCCACACTGGTTTCATTACCGGTAACAGCACTGGCATTCGGAACATTGACTGCTCTGAACCTGGTATAGTGGCCTGAAATAAAGCCCCTGCGTAATGAACAGATAATGAAAACAAAAAAGAGCGCATATTTATGCGCTCTTTTACGTTTAAATACTGCCGAAAAACACGCTTAACGCATGGCTGCCTGAGCAGCTTCGGTTGAACGCTGAACCACATCCAGACGCTCTGTCCAGGGGTCTTCACCATGCACCGCTGTAGCGTCCATGGTGAACGTCATGATGTTATGCGCTTCATTGTCATAAGGCTTCCATTCCGGCAACCGGGACACATTCGGATCACCATTTTCGATAAAGCTCACCACGTAGTCGAAAACCAGTTCAGAGGCATTCAGATCCTGCTCAGTGGCATCCGGATACTTCACGTCAGCCGTTTTAAAGAAAAACGGGATCTCACTGGCATGGGGGGCGCCCTTCCCGTTACGGACACTTTCTGCCACGTAACCATACCGGTACATATACACATTTTCGTCCAGATCCGTCATACGCTCAGCAACAAACCTTGCAGGCTCCTGCATCATACGGTCCTGAGCCACTTCCGCTCCGATATCCTGTAATTCACCGGTTCCTTCAAGGTCATAGGCATCTTTCGCTGCCTGCGCGTACTCACCGAATGAGGCGAACAATGCCTCTTTATCCGGGAACATGTTGAATCCGATATCCTGACTGGTCGTACCCACCATTACCGGCACTTTCGCGACTTTACCCTGCTCAAGCAATGACTGGGTGCTGCCCTGTACAATGTCACCATCAGCAATAGGGCCGCCAACATACGTCGGTACACCGCCGGGAGGCTGGAACAGTGCCATCAGATTCAGGCCATCTACTACTTTATCTGCCGGCAATGCCCGCAAAGCAGCCAGCGCTTCTGCGCCATTACCGGAAATGCCATTCTTTTCAGCGAAATTAACGCCAATCTGCTCCGCAGAGGGCTGACCGTTTACTTCTTCCGTTAAGCTGCGTTCGCCGGTTAATGAACGGCCACCACCGGACATAATAATCGCCCGCTGGAAGGTACCCCGTGCACCCGGTGTCTGCATAAGATTGTGTACAGAACCGCCGCCGGCAGATTCGCCCATGATGGTGACATTATTCTTATCGCCACCGAAAGCTTCCACGTTATCTTTCACCCATTGCATGGCGGCTATCTGATCTTCAAAACCGTAGTTGCCTAACGGACCTTCTTCAGCGGCTGAAAGCGCCGGATGTGCGAAAAAACCAAACCGGCCAAGGCGGTAGTTAAAGCTGACAAAAATCACACCGGCACGGGCAAACTCGCTGCCGTCATAGGTAGCAGGCGATGCACCACCATTCACGTAGCCACCACCATGGATCCACACAACCACAGGACGCTTGATATCATCTTCCAGCGGTGTCCATACGTTAACGTACAAACAATCTTCCGCAGGCTCTTTCCCTAGCGGTGCAGCGTCACTTGGAAACGGCTTTTGCATACAGTCGTTACCGTAATCCAGCACTTCTTTCACACCGTTCCAGTCTGCAACGGGCTGAGGAGAACGCCAGCGATTTTCACCTACCGGAGGTTTTGCGTAAGGGATCCCTTTAAAAACGCGGATATCATCATCTTTAACGCCCTGCAGCGTACCATTTTTAACCGTTACCTGCGGTGATGCATCTTCAGCTACCGGCGCAGGAGTTTCAGCCACTTTCTCACCACAGGCACTTAACATTACTGCTGCAACAGCAGACAAAGCAAACAGCCGTTTTTTCATAACAAACGTTCCTTATTCTGATCCACGGTTAACCTAACGCACTCAGATGACAGAGTCCGCGCACAGCATCTTCAAACGGCGTATCTGTTACATCCACTTCTACGTAGCGGTACTTCACGTCATTTTCGTTCAGATGTTTAACGATGGCGGCAAAGTCTGATTTGCCGTCCCCCGGGGTTGAGATGCGTGACATCTCAGGAATGATCATACGCGGATCGTCACTCAGCGGAACCGAGCCGTCGTAATCCTTCATATGACAGCCGATAACACGGCCTTTGTATTTATTCAGCATGGCAACAGGATCATGACCGGCTGCAGCCACCCAACCCAAATCCAGCTCAATTTTAACCAGCTCCGGGTCGGTGTTCTCCATCATGATGTCGAAAATCACCTGTCCGTCCACTTTATCGAACTCAAAGTTATGGTTGTGATATGCGAACTTAAAGCCAAGCTCTTCCATTGTCTGACCACGCTTGTTCAGTCGTGCAGCAATAGCTTTAACTTCGTCAACAGAAGAAGGGGTGTTCAGGTTTACTTTACCATCTTTGAAATTCAGGAACTCGCCGGCCATGGGCTCGATGAAGTAATCGATATTCAGTTTGCTGCCCAGTTCCTTAATATATTCAATGTCTTCCAGGTCGGAATTAATATGTACAGACGGCACTGTCAGCTTATATTCTGCCATGAGATCTGCCATATCATCGATGCTTAAACCGAACAGCGGCGCGCCTTCTGCATTCACTGAGCCACCTACACCGAACATTTCAAGCTGCTTGAAACCGGCTGCAGCCAGTTTTTTAATTGTACCGGCGGGATCTTTTGCAAACATGTCTCGCAGCATGTACATCTGAACGCCGTAAGGTCTGCCAGAAGCTGCATTACAGCCTCCGGTCATCGCGTTGGCCATCAGTCCCGGCGCTGCCAGCACACCGGCTACGCCCAGACCGGCTTTAAGAAAATGTCGACGGGTAAGTGACGAAGTCATTATTGTTTCCTCTCTCCGGTAAGAAACAGGCTCAACATGTTGGTCCCGTTGAGCCTGCAAGAAGTTAATTATTTGTTACACCCACTTTAGAACCTTTACATTAATGACATCGATATCATTTTACAACTATTGTTTAACAATTTTAGACAAGTGACAGAACCGGACGCCGGTTTGAAATCCCTCCTCTTCCCGGCGGGTCAAAAAACAAAAAAGAGCACGACCGGCGTGCTCTTTTTCTCTTTAAAAATTATGGAAAATTATCCCAACTTACTGCCACCCAGGCAATCCGGTGACGGGGTTACACTGCCGCCTCTGGCTTCCCATTCTTCAGGGGTATACGTGTGCAAAGCCAGTGCATGTACCGGTCCCTGTAAAGCTTCGGCCAGCAACCCGTTCACCTTCTGGTGACGGGGCACCCGACGTACGTCAACAAACACTTCCGACACCACTGTTACCTTGAAGTGACTCTGGGCACCGTCGGGCACATTGTGCATATGACTTTCATCCAGCACTTCAAGATACACAGGTGTGAGAGCATCATTAAGTTGCTGTTCGATAAACTGTTTTACATTTTGCATGGGTTCTGCTCCGGCACAGCGGGATAGATAAATCGGAAAGTTAGATTAATTCTACCATCAACGTGCCGGGTCGTCTTGTTGATGCCGTGCAGATAGTTGCGCTGAGTGTCACCCTGCATGATTAGCAGTGAGCCATGCTCAAGACTGATCTTCACTGACGGAGCACCACTGCGGTGACGAAACAGAAAGGGCCTCGCTTCACCGAGAGTCACAGATGCAATAACCGGCTGCTCGCCCAGCTCCCTTTCATCATCGGCATGCATGCCCATGCTGTCCTGCCCGTGCCGGTACCAGTTCGCCAGCACGCTGTTAAACCTGCAACCGGCGGTGTTTTCGCAACGGGTTTTCAACGCCAGCAGATCAGCGGTCCAGGGGCGCGGTACCATCGTCAGGCCGGAGTAGGAATACTCGCTGACAGCATCCCCATACCAGGCTTGCAGACGCGGAATTTTAACCGGCTTACCAAACAGTTTAATGGTATCCTGCGACCAGTTTAACGATGAGGCCAGCGATGCGTACAACGCGTCAGCATCATCCGGTCCTATCCAGCCCGGTATGTAAGTAACATCCGCGCCGGGTAACGCCAGTTTCTGAGGCGCAGCGCCGGCGTTACAGCCATCATCGAACAGTGAAAATTGCATAAATCCGGAACCCGATTAACGTTATCATGAGCGACAACACAGCATGAGCGACAACACAGCCTTTGTATTTCGCGACCGCGAACTGAACTTAATACGCCACCCGGCAAAACATCAGCATGTCAGTTTACAGGCCTGGGACAGCGCCGATGAGTTGATCATCGATTATCTTGCCACAGAAGCCCCTGAAGGCCCCGGCAAATGTATCATATTTAATGATGACTTCGGCACCCTGGGCTGCTGGTATGCCACTGATAATCCATGCTGGATTTCAGATTCATGGATTGCTCACCGCTCGCTGGCTGACAACCTGGAAGGTAACAATATTGCCGCCACACTGGATGACAACGGACTGGTAGCCTCGCCATTGAAAGCTGCAGATTGCCTTGCTCCGTTGCCGGAAAACCCGCAAACGGTGATTATAAAAATACCCCGTACTCTGGCGTTGCTGGAACATCAGTTAATTATGCTGCAAAAGGTCATCACGCCTGAAACACGTGTTGTGGCCGGTGCGAAAGTGAAGGCCATCACGAAAAATGTGCTGGAACTGTTTGAGAAATACACCGGTCACACCACCACTTCACTGGCAAAGAAAAAATCCCGCCTTATTTTTGCAAAGCCGGATGAAGCGATATTGAAAAAGCCCGTACAGTCTCCTTATCCGGTGCGCTGGACAGCGAAAAGCCAGAACGGCGTAACGCTGACACTTTCCAACCATGCCAATGTATTCTCCGGACGCTCTTTAGACATCGGGGCAAGGTTCATGATTGATCATATGAACGTGACCAACAACGAACGGGTTATTGATCTTGGTTGCGGCAACGGCATTTTAGGTCTGAACGCGCTGGCACTGGCACCACAGGCGCGGATCACCTTTGTTGATGAGTCATTCATGGCGCTGGCCTCAGCCAGACAAAACGTGGCAGAGAACTTTCCTGAACAACTGGCGCAATGTGAATTTGTGCCATCGAACTGCCTTGACGCTTTGAAACAGGCTGTGGAGGGCGGATTCAGTAAAGTGTTCTGCAACCCGCCCTTTCATCAGCAGAACGCGATAACCGACCACATTGCCTGGCAAATGTTTTCAGATTCCAAAGCCAGTCTGGCCAGAGGTGGACATCTGGTGGTGGTGGGTAACCGCCATCTCGATTACCATGTTAAATTAAAGCGCTTGTTTGGTGGCGTAACGCAAGTTGCCAGCCATCAGAAGTTTGTTATTTTAAGTTGTGCAAAACGCTAAAGGGAGAATGCTATGCTGCGTGCTTTGCTGCTGGCTTTAGTTGTCGTAACCACTCCGGTTATTGCAGCAAAACCAAAAGATGACGGCTCACAAATTCAGCCGGACAATTATTACCCGCGGGTGAAAATGGAAACCACAATGGGCGATTTTGTCGTCGAACTGTACCGCCGCCGTGCGCCTATCACCGTGAATAACTTCCTGCGTTACGTTGATAAGAAAAGCTATAACGGCACCATTTTTCACCGTGTTGTACCCGGCTATATCGTCCAGGGTGGCGGTTACAATGCTGAGTTTGATGAAAAGCCGGATTACGGCACGATTTTCAACGAATCCGGCAGTGGCATGAGCAACAAGATGTACACGGTTTCCATGGCACGCCAGAACGACCCGCATTCAGCGACACGACAGTTCTTCTTTAACATGAATGACAATACCAACCTGGATCCCGGCAGAGACTGGGGTTACAGCGTGTTCGGTATGATTGTGGAAGGCGAAGCTGTTGTGGAAAAAATGATGGAAGTAGAGCTGGACTATCAGCCGGCGCTGGGTGAACCGAATTCCCCTAAAGAGCCCATCATTCTGAAATCTGTCACTTTACTTCCGGCGGTGTAAAAAAGCTGACGCTGTGGCAGCGCGTAAATTCAGCGCTGCCGCGTTTTTAAATCCAGCCAGAAAAAATGTTGCGCAAAGACACCTGACATAAACAGATTGCCCCGCTTCTTAAAGCCCAGTTTCATTAACAGTTTCTGAGAATCAGTATTATCAGCATGAGTCATCGCAGTGAGGTAAGTCACGCCAAGGGTGTCTCTGGCATAGCTGATAACCGCTTCACCGGCTTCGCCACCAATCCCCTGCCCGCGGGCTTGCGGAAGCAAGGCGAATCCTAAATCAGGCGCACTGAAAATACCGCGGTTTATCAAACCACACATCCCCAACGGTTTACCGGTTAATTTATCTACTACGGCAAACAAGCCATAGCCATGGTTTTCAAAATGCACCAGCGCATTATCAATATACCGGTTCGCATCTTTAAGTGTATGTACACCCCGGTTTCCAATAAAACGTAGCCACAGAGGGTCGTGATTTAACGCAAAAATCCAGTTGCGATCATCAGCCACCGGCTTGCGCAGATGCAGCCGCGATGTAGAAAGAATCAAAGATGTGCCTTTTAACAAAAAAACTCCCGCAATGGAAAACCATAACGGGAGTCAGTATAGCGTCTCGCCGGCCCGGCTTCACGCAGCAAACTGACAGATTCAGTTACTACACGAACACACACATCACCATGCCGGCATGCCAGGGACTTAAAACACGGCTCTTACACCCACCGAGAAGTTGCGGCCGGGCAGCGGCGCTAAATCTTTCAGGAACGACGTGTGCACGCGGGCCTCTTCGTCTGTGATGTTGTCTGCAGTAGCGAACAGCACCCAGTCCACCCCGGCAGATGCGATGTCATATTCAACACTAGCGTTCAGCAAGGTGTAGCCATCAGTTGCAGTTTCATATGGTGCAGTACGGGTTTGGTCGTCATACCATTCCACACCCACCTCACCGGAAAGTGATTGCCCCTGATAACGGATTGACGAGCCGATACGCAGAGGCGGAATGCGTGGCAAGTCTTCGTTATCCAGTTTGGCACGAATGTAGTCACCATATAAATCCACACGCCATTCACCGGTAATGTTGTAGAACACCTCGGCTTCCATACCGTATAAGTCAGCATCGGATTGCCGGAAGTAGTACACCGGTGTGCCCTCTTCCTCATGACCTTCCTCTTCTGCCCCTTCTTCCTCGTGTTCATGCTCTTCGGTTACAGCAATCAGGCCTGTACCACTTTCATAAATGTAGTTGTCTACCTGGTTGTAGAACAGTGACGCAGTGTAACCCCAGTTGCCGCTGAATTTACGGAATGTGAGATCCATGTTGGTACTGACTTCTTCATCTACACTTCTGAGCGTGTCAGATAACTCACCTTCATCATCCAGTTGATACACCAACCCGACTTCATAAGTCCGGGTCGCAATGTGCTGACCACCGGAGAACAATTCCTGCTGACTTGGCGCACGTTCATTGCGGGATAATGTCAGTGCGGCAGAGTAACCCGGCTGATATTCCCAGTTTGCACCGGCAGATACCGAAACACTGGTGAAGTCATAGTCAGGGAAGTTGAAGACCATAGCCTCTTCTTCATGTTCTTCCTCTTCCTCATGCTCTTCTTCGTCAAGGTGCTCCACATGAAGTTCCACTTCAGCGTCATCCGCATCGTAGGAGGTTTGCTCAAGACGGCCACCCAACTCAAAAGTCACGTCGCCCACTTTCTTCTGTTCAATAAGAAAAACAGCTTGTGTATCTGTGCTGGTTGGCGGGGAAAATGCTTCTTCACCAATCGCTTCGTAATCGCTGTCCGTTAGCTGGAAACCAAATACACCATGCCATCCGGCAATACCGGTATGGGCAATCGTCAGCTTGGCATTCACGCCTTCATTATTAAATTGCGTACCAATTTCGCCATCTTCAATTTCAACGTGGGTGTAGTCTGTATAAGCAGCAGAGAACCGGATATTATCAATACCGGCAGTGGGCGAATGCCATTCACCCGCCAGTTGATAGCGGGTCATATCCACATCAATTTTGGTACCTTCTTCTGCGCCTTCTTCCTCTGCCGCTTCCTCTTCTTCTTCGTGGTGGTGATGATGACCGGGCACGCCATACAGGTTATCCAGTTTTTCTACAGAAAAGCCGAAGAAGCCTTCATCCTTTACATAGCTGATACCGGCATTGAAGTCGGTTGTATCCATATCTGTACTGGCCAGTGTGCCGTAAGTGGCATCATCATCCGGCTCAGCCTCTGAGTAGCCGGGAATATCCACGTCATCCGTTTTGCGTTTGAAACCATCGAAGTGAAATGCCACATTGCCGGTTCCGGTGGTCACGTCCACCTTACCGAACTTACCGTTGTCCACGGTGGAATAACGCATTTCTGCTTCCCCTTCTGTGCCGTATGGCATTTCCTGAGGAATACGTTTGTCGACCACGTTGACCACACCGCCGATCGCGCCGGAGCCATATTGTAATGTGGCAGGACCGCGCAGTACTTCCACCTGAGTGGCACTGGAAGTGCTGGCCGCTACGTTATGATCAGGACCAATTCGTGATACATCAGATACATCCAGACCGTTCTGCACGATTTTCACCCGCGGACCACCGGCACCACGAATGACCGGACTGCTTGAGACCGGTCCGAAGTAACTGGAATGCACACCCGGAACAGTTTTCAGTGTTTCACCCAAAGTCGGCTGTTGTTTTCTGCGCAGTTCTTCTGAGCCGATAACCGAGACCGGCGTCACGCTTTCCAGTACAGAGGTTTGCATTGCGGTAGCAGTTACCGTGATGTTCTCAATGGAAGCTGGCAGAAGCGTAAAGTTAACCTGCTGGTCTTCAGAAACGGGACCTAAATCTTTATCACCATGCAGATATTTCGGCGTTGCCACATGAATATGGACGTCTTGTGCGGTGACATTATCCATTGAATAAATGCCATTTTCGTCGGTATAGACTACGCGCCTTGAACCTTCTACTGAGACTTCTGCTCCTGCAACGGGAGCGCCGGCTTGATCAGTGACTTTACCTGTTATTGTCGTGGCCAGTGCGGCACTGCTGAATGCTGTCATCAAAGCAACAGCTATAAGAGAGGGAGTATGCATGGTGATTTCCGTTAACTACTGAGTTATCGCCTGTTTCGTAATGTTATAACATTTTCAGGCGAATTAGCGTTAACGTCAACGGCATTTTGTCGACAACATCAGCGTTTTATCGATGATATAACATATCATGCCATAAACTTTGCAAAATTATCACAGATTGATTTCAGGAATCGTTCAAAAAGCAGATAATACTGTCAGGGTAGGATAAGGGAATTTATTCAGGCCCGCGATACGGGGAACGCAATGATGTCCTGAATATGTTCAGCACCTGTTTTCAGCATCAGCAATCGGTCGATACCCAGTGCCACGCCGGCGCAGTCAGGTAATCCCTGCTCCAGCGCAGAGAGGAAATGCTCATCCACCGGCAGTTCCGGTAAGCCGGTTTGACGGCGTTGTGCATTATCGTTAAGAAAGCGCTGACGCTGTTCCGCGGGGTTAGCCAGTTCATTAAACCCGTTCGCCAGTTCCACGCCTTTAAAATACACTTCGAAACGATCAGCAGTACGGGGGTCATCTTCATTCACTTTTGCCAGTGCTGCCTGCGAGGCTGGAAAGCCATAAACAAAACAGGGTACGGCAGCGCCAATACGGGGCTCGATGTAAAGGCTAAACAGCAGTTGAAGCAGGGTGTCTGCGTCTTCCGGCATGCCGGCATGCATATCCAGCCCGCATTGCAAAGCGATTTGCTGCAGTTGCTCAACTGTGGCGGTAAGAGGATCGACGTTTAATTCCCTGAGGAATACATCCTGATAACTGATTTTTTCCGCAGTTCCGGTCGACAATGTCAGTTGCAGCAGGGTGTCCATTTCTGCCATCAACTGATGATGGTCATAGCCGGTACGGTACCACTCCAGCATAGTAAATTCAGGGTTGTGAAAGCGCCCTGCCCCTTCATGACGAAACGCTTTGCATATCTGATAAATCGAACCGTAGCCTGCACACAACAGCCGTTTCATGGCGTATTCCGGCGACGTTTGCAAATACAGGGTTTCCTTTCTGCCTGTGTCGCTGTGATCAAATTCACTGGAAAAGGCAGCCAGATGCACATCGGTAACGGTACCGTGGCTTAGCAATGGTGTATCGACTTCGAGCACATCTCTGCAGGCGAAGAAATCACGGATTTGGCGCAGCAGTTCAGCCCGCTTACGCAAATTATTCAGCGATGCGGTGGGTTGCCAGGGAGTATTTGATGACATGAGATCGGATACGGGAATTATCAGGCCGGAGAGGGCATAAGAATATATCCGGCCAGTGCACGTAAGTGCGTACCGGCCGGCAGCGGGTTCAGATTACTTCTGCGCCCGTGATACGTATTCGCCGGAGCGGGTATCAACACGGATAACTTCACCGGTTTGAACGAATAAAGGTACACGAACAACAGCGCCGGTAGACAGCGTAGCAGGCTTGCCGCCGGTTCCCGCTGTATCGCCTTTCAGGCCTGGGTCTGTTTCAGTGATTTCCAGCTCAACAAAGTTAGGCGGAGTTACTGTGATAGGTGAGCCGTTCCACAGTGTGATGGTGCACACATCGTTCTCTTTCAGCCACTTAATGTTTTCGCCAACCGCTTTTTCGTCAGCAGCGATTTGTTCGAATGTATCGTTATTCATAAAGTGGTAGAATTCGCCGTCGGTGTACAGGTAGGCCAGTTCCGTATCCATCACGTCTGCGCCTTCTACGGTTTCACCGGAGCGGAACGTTTTTTCCAGAACTTTACCGGAGATCAGCTTACGGATTTTAACGCGGTTAAAAGCCTGACCCTTACCCGGTTTTACGTATTCGTTTTCCAGAATGTTACAAGGTTCGCCGTCAAGCATGATCTTGAGGCCGCCTTTGAATTCGTTAGTGCTGTAAAAAGCCATATTTTTCTCTGCCAATACATAAGGTGTAAATACGAAGTGGCGCAAATAATACCTAAAAATCGGCTGTCTGTAGAGACAAACTGGCAAAAAGATCTTGCAATGGCGTTTACCCGCCCGGAAGACCTGCTGGACTACCTGGATCTCGATGTAGATCAACTGGGTCATCACGGCGCTGCCAGACGGTTATTTCCCATGCGCGTCCCCCGCCACTTCGCCTCATTGATGGAAAAAGGCAACTGGCATGACCCGTTGCTCCGCCAGGTAATGCCTTTATCTCAGGAATTTGAAGCCGCCCCCGGCTACAGCACCGACCCGCTGGATGAACATGATACTGCCGGTAAGGGGTTATTACATAAGTACCAAAGTCGCGTACTGCTGATTGTAAAAGGCGGATGCGCTGTAAACTGCCGCTACTGCTTCCGTCGCCACTTCCCCTACGCCGACAATGCGGTGAGCAAACAGGAATGGGAAAACGCCATTGCTTATATTGCTGCCGATCCGGCCATTAACGAAGTGATTTTCTCGGGCGGTGATCCGCTGATGGCAAAAGATACCCATCTGGCCTGGCTGGCCGGTGAAATATCACGGATCCCCCATATCCGCAGATTGCGAATTCATACACGCCTGCCGGTCGTGCTCCCCCAACGCCTGGACGCAGAGTTCAGTGACTGGTTAACGTCATTGCCGGTGAAAACGATTCTGGTATTACATGCTAACCACGCCAATGAATTCAGTCCGGCACTGAACGACCGTTTAGATGCATTACGCAGGCATGGCGTGACGCTGCTCAATCAGGCAGTATTATTGAAAGGCGTTAATGATACGGCTGATGCACTGGTAGATTTGCAGGAAGCGTCTTTTGAAGCAGGCGTGATGCCCTACTATCTGTATTTGCTGGACAAAGTTCAGGGCGCGGCCCACTTTGAAGTGTCTGACGATGAAGCCAGATCATTGATGGCGGAAGTAATAAAGCGCTTACCGGGTTTTCTGGTACCGAAACTCACCAGAGAAATCGGCGGCCAGCCCGGCAAAACGCCTGTCGACTTACATATTCACCCGTAATTACGCGTAGGTATCGACGTTGGCACCCAACGACGGATTACCGGATGACGGTTTTGGTACGTCAGCGGCTGATTCCAGCAGCTGAAGCGTTGCTTGTCCCTCTTGTTGTTGCTGGCTTTTCGCCATTTTAAGAGAGGCCAACTCAAGCGACGCACCGGATGTTGCAGATGCACCAGCACCTTGTATATCCATACCAGTTTCCTTTGTTGCTTGTAGCAAAGTAAAAAAGTAGGCAGAATTGCCCACCTTCATCAGCGTACTACATCATTAATGATGCAGTACGGGTACATCGTTATCGACCATACACTCATAAACTTTAGCAGAAATCCGGAAAGTCATGCAGGCAATTAACGAACAACTTCAGGAAACCTTACAAACCCTCTACCGCAAAGCGATAGATGCCGATGCGGTGCTGGACCAGTTACAACAGGTTCAGAAAGGCAAGTTTCAGGCAGTATTCGCAGAAGACAGCGGGTTTGAAACACAGGCAAAACGCTTTTCACCCTACGTGGAAGAAATCGCCCGCGACTGGCAGGCCATCAAAGACGCTGACGAAGCGACCTTCAAAGCAGGCCTGGCTCCGCTGGTGAAAAAGATAGAACTGGCGCTGACGACCCTGTCACAGTTTCAGGCGGTAGGCAAAGCCTGACCCGCCCTCAGTTTTCTTCAAGTTGGTAAAGAGGCACCGTTGCAAGACGGGCCTTTATCTTTGCCACTTCCTGCAGGTAGGCGTCGCTGTCTACCCGCTCAAACTGTTCAATAAACTGGTCTTTCGACAATCCCTCTGCCAGACCGTCAACCGGCGGCATGATCACATCGTCGTCATGCATTTCAGATAATAGTTGCTGCACCCGGACAGCATGAACCGGTGACGTCGCAACACGCGCAAACTCAATACCGGCCATATCAGCTGTCAGATCAACGAAGGAATAACCGCTTCCGCCCATAGCACGGTCCATCAATTCTTTAAATTCACCGATGGCCAGTGTAACGCCTTGCTCACTTAATACTTTTAATGCAGCGGAAATCAGGAAGTGTCTGGCAAGATCGTTGCGGCCCCGCAGTAATGGTGGCGTTAACGGTTTCAAGGCTTTATCCGCATCAGGCTGAACGTCTCCGACAAAGTTGGCAACCCGGTGATGGCCGATAAAAATTGCCAGCGCCAGAATGGCTGCACGGTTATGTTCCGCCGCGTTCTCAGGCGTGCTTCGCTGAGCTGCGCGTTTCATGGTCAGACGGATAAAATCTACTGCCGGTTGCGGGGTATCCGCCAGGGTAATATCCTGAAAAGAGATGTAGCGCAGGTAATAGGCCGTTAAGTCCCGCAGCTCGTCGTCCTGATCCACCGATAAACCATTTTTGACTTCGTTCAGATTGCGCAGGAAGCCGTCCATAGGACGCAGACTGACCATCATTTCCTGTTCCGTCATACTGACTTTTTCAATCTGCTCCCTTGCCTGAGTGGCGATATCACTTTTAGTCCAGCGGTTAACCAACCACTCGGCCAACCCTACCGCCAAATGCCCGGGTATATGTAAATCGCCAATTTTCACTTCATCCAGCAACAGGAAGTTAGCCGGCAAAATCGTGGCATCAACGTTCAGGTAGCTGTCAAATAAGTCCACCGGAATAGCAATGCTGGCTTGTAAACGGGTGGCATCGGGATGCACAGTTACCTTACCGCGGAAGTCCGGCGTGGCACGCTGTAAGAAGCCGACAATGGAGTCAAACTGTTGAGTTGTGATAGTAATAGTGTGACCCTGATGGCGATCTGAAACACTGGATTCCAGCTGAGACAGCAGTTCATGTACGGTATCGGCATCTGCCACCTGTTCCGCTGCTTTTACATCAACCACAGGTTCACTTTCTATCATCAGTACAATCAGTCCCGCCACCAGCAATACACTCACCAGCAACGCTATAATGACACCACGTAATATTCGCAAACGGATCCGCCTCTTAAACCGAAGGTTATTATTCTTTGTGAATTCCGGAATAAATTCAATCCCGGTATGTCTTCAGACAATCAGGACTCTAACATCCACCATGCCTGAAGGGATGAATATCTGGATGTGGCATCGTTAAAATTATGTCCGGCTGAATGGACTGTGGGGATAACGACGCAAGGCACACCGGCGTTCACGGCAGCCCGCATACCATGTTCCGTGTCTTCAACGGCGACACATTCATGAGGCTGGCGTCCCAGCTTTTTCATGGCCAGCAGATAGCAATCAGGCGCCGGCTTGCTGTTAGTCACATCTTCAACGGAAACCGTTGCGGAAAACATATGACGAAGGTTCCTGGCCTCCAGCGTACGCTCTACTGAAATGCGGCTTCCACCGGTCACGATGGCCAGTTGATACCCGCTCTGGTAACACTTTTTAATGGTCTGTACTGCATGAGGCATCAGTGGAAAAGGCTGCTCTGCAAGATAACGGCGGGTTTGTTCATGTTTTTCTTCCGCCAGACTTTCTGCTGCAACGGGCAGCTTAAATGTTGTCACTGCATCAACTGCGTTTTGGGCAACCGGAATACCGGCCATGACATCACTGTAAAAAGCTTCCGTCAGGCTCACACCATGCTGGCGGAGCACTGTTCGCCAGATTTCATAATGCACCTGTTCAGAATCAATGAGGGTACCGTCATGATCAAACAAAATGGCGCGGGTTGTCGGGCTGATTGCACGGGGAGATGTCATAGGGTGTGAATGTCCTTGTTTAAGCGGGTATCTCATTGAAACTAACCTTACCCCGGATTCGGATCAATCTTAATCCGTTCATCGCATTAGTATTGAATTGCATCCGGTATTGCTGCAAATTACTTTTCCATATCACGGATTTCGATATTTCTTCCCTGACGTGGAACTCACATGGACTTGTTTACGCTTTCCCTCTGCACGGTTTTACTAAGTGCAATGATGGCCATTACGCTGTCAGCTCTCTTTCTGACCAACACCGCTGATAAAGCCATGCGTGACTGGTCCCTGGCCGGCGTCTGTTTTCTCGCCTGCAGCCTGTTAATCCTTGTTGCGTCTGTTCGCACCGTGCCCTGGCTTCTTACTCCTGTGTTATCTAACACACTGTATATCGCCGCCCATGGTTTTGTGCTCAGCGGGATTACATCGCAAACCCGCTCGGTGAACAGCCACCTTTCCATTGGTGTATTTTCAGCTTTTGTTTTGCTGATGCATTTTAACGATGCAATCAGCAGCAATGTGGAATTCCGCATGCTGGCCATCTACCCGGTTATGTTGACATTAAACCTGCTGAGTGTCTTCCACTTGTGGCGCTTCAGACACTCGGCCCATGGTAAGAGTTATTGGGCTGTCATGACGATTATTCTGCTTTTCATTGTTCACACCGCCGGCAGTGCTGTGGCAATTCTTCTTTTCCCTGACCACCTTGAGTTCCTTGGTAACGATATTATTCAGACCACTAATTCACTGGTTGTGCTGTTGTATATTTCCGGTCTGACACTCGGATTAATATTTGTTCACGCCTGGAAACGGGAGGTTACCCTTAAAACCGTATCCAGAACCGACGCGCTCACTGGCTGGTTTAACCGGCATGCCCTGAATGAATCTGCCAGCAGAGAATTTACCCGCTGCCAGCGTAATCAGCTTTCCTTCGCGTTTGTCACTTTCGACATCGATTTTTTTAAAAATGTAAACGACCAGTACGGACACACAACCGGCGACAGAGCCATTCGTCATATTGCTAATGTCGCCAGGGAAGCCACCCGGGAGTACGACTATCACTTCCGTCTTGGCGGCGAGGAGTTTGTGATCATGCTGGCAGGGCTGAAAGTCAGCGATGTGAAAGCCATTGCTGAACGTGTGCGGTTCGCTATTCAGTCCACGCCCTTGTGTATGGGAACCGAATCCCTTCCCTTGTCTGTCAGTGTGGGAATGGCCACCATGGAACAGGGCGATCTGGGCTGGCATGTGGTGCTGGAAAGAGCTGATGACGCACTCTATGCGGCGAAAAAAGGCGGACGGAATAACACCCGTTTTCTTACCGCAAATGCGTTGTCACTGGTCAAGGGCTGAACATTACAACAGCCGGTCAGTCACTTTAAACTGAATGGTAAACTCTACGCCTTCGCCTTCTTTGCTTCTGCATTTAATGCTTCCGCCCAATGCATTCGTAATAATATTGTAAGTGATATTGAGCCCGAGTCCGGTGCCGCCGGTCCCCCGGCGCGTGGTAAAAAACGGGTCGAAGATTTTCGGTGCATTTTCCTCGCTGATCCCTTTCCCGTTATCTTTGTACACCAGCAAAAATTCGTGACTGTTCAGCTCACTGATAGTCATGGCTATGTGCCCGCTATCCCGATCACTGAAGCCGTGATTGACTGAATTGACTATAAGATTGGTCAGTACCTGAGACAACAAACCCGGGTTAGTAATAACATTGAGATTATCAGGGCAATGAATATCCACCACGACACTGGCTTTTCGTAACACCGAGGCAAGACTGAACACCACTTCATCGAAGTATTGCTTAAGGTTTACCTCGCGGTCTTCCTCGCTGGTCTGGTCAACCGCAACTTGCTTAAAGCTTCTCACCAGGTGAGCGGTTCTTACCAGATTCTTTTTCACGATATCAGCGATTTCATTGGCACTGTTAAGGAAGTCTTCGAAGTCGTTTTCTGTCAGGCTGCCTTTATCGTAACGCTGACGGATATCTGTGCACTCTTCCATCAATTGGGTTACCCCCGTCAGACCAATGCCTACCGGCGTATTTATTTCGTGAGCCACCCCCGCCACCAGCGACCCTAAACTGGCCATTTTCTCAGACTCGATTAACTTATCCTGAGTTTGCTTCAAATCATTGATCATGGTTTCAAGGCTGGCATTGGAGTCTTTCAGTGCCGCATTGCGCTCTACAATTTGTAATTCCAATGCTTTCTTTTCAGATATATCCCTGGTGATGGCGTACAGCACATCATCTCCGCCAAGGGTAATCAGGGTGACAATAATTTCGCACCAGAATTCTGACCCGCAGGCTTTTTTGTGCACCCATTCGAACCGCACACTACCTTTATTAAACGCATTTTCGATGATCTCTACGGCAGCCTCTTCAGACGGCCGGCCATCCGGCTGATATTCGGGCGAAATATCCATGGGCGTCAGACCAATAATGTCTTCTTTTTTACTGAATCCCAGTTGTTCGAGAAAGGCGCGGTTGCAATCCAGATAGTGCTCGCTGGTGAGCAGGCATAATCCGTCTACTGACTCATTGAATAGTGTTTCAAAGGCATCTTTCTGTGCAGCGATTTCCAGTTCAAGGTTTTTCTTTTCAGAAATATCCCGCCAGTTTGCGTGCACCACAACTTCGTCGTTCATCATCATTTTTGTGATGATGACCTCCGCCCAAAATGGCTCCCCGTTGAATCTGGAGTGCAGCCATTCAAATCGTAAACTCCCCTCCTCCATACAACGCTCAATGAGCTTTGCGCCTTTCTCAGCCGACACCTGGCCGTCAGGCTGAAATTCAGGAGAAAAATCGAAAGGCGTCAGGCCGATGAACTGTTCTTTATCAGCGATGCCGACCAAATCCAGCATCGACTGATTACAATCGAAGAATATACCTTCGCGGAAAATACCCAGACCATCTTTTGAGGCCCTGAAAACGGCCTCAAATCCGTTATCGTGCAAGCTGATGTCTTTCATTGAAAAATGTTCCGAAGCCGGATCGCTAAAAAAGAAAGCGGCCTGATTGCCACCTCATACAAAAATTAGCAAAGATTGAACATAGTGCCACCTGATATACCGGTGAAATAATAGACTATGCTTGCGGAATGCCGGTGCAATAATCCGGAAAGCCTGATACATTCCCCTAATTCATTTTAAAGACAATGCAGATAATACTATGCTGAACTGGCAATGCCTGACTTTCGGTGAGCTCACAATCACCCAACTGTACGCCCTGGTTCAGGCACGAATAAATGTATTTGTCGTAGAGCAAAATTGTCCCTATTCTGAGCTGGATGATAAAGATACTCAGGCTTGTGTTCGTCACCTGCTTGGTTATGAGAACGGAGACATTGTCGCCTACGCACGCTTGTTACCGCCCGGGCTCAGCTATCCGTCAGTCAGTATTGGCAGGGTGCTGACAACCAGCCAGTGTCGCGGTTCGGGACAGGGATACACTCTGATCGAAAAGGCATTAGCGTACTGCGCTGAATACTGGCCGGAGCAGAATATTGAAATCGGCGCACAGGAACATCTGGCAGGTTTCTACGGAAAATTTGGCTTTACGCCAACATCCACTATGTATCTGGAAGACGGTATTCCCCATATTGATATGAAACTTACAAGACAAAAATAGCGACATTTGTGGCTATTTTTAGTTTTAATAAAGGCTGCGGGGTATTACACCACTTCGGCCATATTCCCTTTGCTTTCCAGCCAGGACTTTCTGTCGCCGGAGCGCTTTTTGGCCAGCAACATATCCATCATCTCTAACATTTCTGTGCTGTCATCAATGGTAAGCTGAACTAACCGGCGGGTATTAGGATCCATGGTGGTTTCACGTAACTGGATAGGGTTCATTTCACCCAAACCTTTGAAGCGTTGCACGTTCACTTTGCCCCGCTTCTTCTCTGCTTCAATCCGGTCCAGAATACCCTGTTTCTCGCTTTCATCCAGCGCATAAAACACTTCTTTGCCCACATCGATGCGGAACAGCGGCGGCATGGCAACATACACATGACCGGCATCTACCAGCGCACGGAAGTGACGGACGAACAAGGCACACAACAACGTGGCAATATGCAGTCCGTCGGAGTCAGCATCAGCCAGAATACAAATTTTCCCGTAACGCAAACCGGATAAATCCGAAGAATCCGGGTCAATACCCAGTGCAACAGAAATATCGTGAATTTCCTGTGAACCCAACACCTGGGAGGACTCGACTTCCCAGCTGTTCAGAATTTTTCCCCGCAGCGGCATAATCGCCTGGAACTCACGATCCCGCGCTTGCTTGGCAGAACCACCCGCGGAATCCCCTTCCACCAGAAACAGTTCTGAACGGGTAATATCCTGGCCGGAACAATCTGTGAGCTTGCCGGGTAGTGCCGGGCCCTGTGTGACTTTCTTACGGGCTACTTTCTTGTTCTGGCGCAGACGGCGCTGGGCGTTGTTAATACACATTTCAGCCAGGGCTTCTGCCACATCAGTATGCTGGTTCAGCCACAAACTGAAAGCATCCTTAACCACGCCGGAAACAAACGCTGATGCCTGACGGCTGGATAAACGTTCTTTTGTCTGACCGGCAAACTGAGGGTCTTGCATCTTCGTCGACAGAATGTAAGCACAGCGGTCCCAGATATCATCAGGAGATAATTTAACACCGCGGGGCATCAGATTACGGAATTCACAAAATTCCCGCATAGACTCCAGCAGGCCCTGACGAAGACCGTTAACATGGGTACCGCCCTGTGCAGTAGGAATAAGGTTTACGTAACTCTCGGTGACCAGTTCGCCACCTTCAGGCAGCCACATGACAGCCCAGTCCGCAGCTTCTGCATTGCCGGAGAAGTTTCCGATAAAAGGCGTGTCTGCCGGCAGCGTTTCAAACTCCTGCACCGCCTGATACAAATAGTCCCGCAAGCCGTCTTCAAAATACCACTCGGTGGTATCGCCGCTGACTTTATTGTCGAAGCGGATGCGCAGCCCGGGACAAAGCACCGCTTTAGCACGTAAGTTGTGCACTAAGCGGGAAACAGAGAATTTAGCAGAATCGAAATACTGAGGATCAGGCCAGAACCTTACACGGGTGCCGGTATTCCGGCGACCACAGGAGTCGATGACCCGTAACTCTTCCGCCTTTTCACCATTGGCAAAATCAATCTGATAGACGTTTGCGTCACGGCGGATAACTACCTCAACGCGGGTGGACAGAGCGTTAACAACAGAAATCCCGACCCCGTGCAAACCACCGGAAAAAGCATAGTTTTTATTGGAAAACTTACCGCCGGCATGAAGCTTGGTCATGATTAATTCCACACCGGACATTTTTTCTTCCGGGTGAATGTCTACCGGCATGCCCCGGCCATCGTCAATGACTTCCAGCGACTGATCTTCATGCAGGATCACTTTGATATTCGTCGCGTGTCCGGCCAGCGCCTCATCCACACTGTTATCGATAACTTCCTGACCGAGGTGATTGGGCCGCATCGTATCGGTATACATGCCCGGACGGCGTTTAACCGGGTCCAGACCATTGAGGACTTCTATCGCTTCGGAATTATATTGATTAGACATAGTGCTGCTTATTCCAGGACGCTGTTTATTATAGGCACGGGCGTGCCACAGTTTTAAACGATGTTAGCAGGCATCAGTTATGTGAGCAATTGCCCGTTTGCGTCCGGCGGGGCATCTGACACAGGCTGTTCGGCTTACTTGCGGAAAAGCTGCAACACAGCCCCCTGCCGGATTTTAATCAAGAAAGCGGAAAATAGCCGGCAGGTGTTTTTCAAAACCGGTAAAACTGTGATCGCCGCCCTGCTCAATGATAAGGTCGCTGTCAGCGTACTTTTCTTCAGCCTGACGGTAATCCAGGGTTTCATCACCGGTTTGCAGCAGTACCTTATAGCTTTCCGGTGCCGCTAAGCTGTCGCTGTCCATTGCCTTCAGTATCGCCATATCTTCCTGCACAATCTTAAAAGGCTCACCGGTATACGGGTTAACATGCTCGCCAACGTATTTAAGCAACAATTCGAATGGCTTTACCGCCGGATTGATCAATACCGCTTTGCCGCCGTACTGCTCCACCAGCCAGGAAGACAAATAGCCTCCCATTGAACTGCCTATGGCACGCAGACCCGCTTCTGTCAGTTGTGGATGGGCCTGAATATAGTCTGTCAGTTGCAGCCCCACCTGAGAAGGGTAATTCGACAGTTGCGGGATATGTAATGTGATATCCGGCCGGTGCTTTTCACACCAGGCGAGGGTCTGTTGCGCTTTTACTGATTTAGGTGAGCTTAGAAAGCCGTGCAGGTACAACACGTGAATCATTCAATTCTCCTGACTGAAGAGGTCCATTCGCCATCAGGCGACAACATAATTTCCCGGAATCCCGGGGGTAACGCAGCAGTGCCAAATTCAGGGTTTAGCTGCCATTGCCAACAGGTCGAGGGTACTGACAGCACGGAGATTCCGGCGGCTTCATAACATAATCCGGCATGCACATGACCATGTATTGCCAGAGCGATACCGGTAGCGGACTCAAGCCAGGCCAGCAGATCCTGAGGGTTTTCCAGGGCGTGTTTATCCATCCAGCTGCCGGTAGGCAAAACATGATGATGCAGTACCAGTAAATGAAAACAATCAGCGGTACTGTTGATATCTGCACTCACCGCCTGCAATTCTGCCGGCAGAATTTGTCCCCGGGCGCCCTGAAAACGCGTATCGAGCCCGTGTACTTTCCAGTTATTGATGCACCAGGCGTTGCCGGCATGAAGAATGTGATCAGCGAATATAGCTTCAAAGTGAGCGTTACTGTCATGGTTTCCGGCTACGACCCGCCACTCACAGCCGGGCAGATACCGGTCCATCAGTGACAGAAAATGCCGGTAACTTTCTTCGCTGTTATCGCCGCTGACATCGCCAGTAATTATCACATTGTCCGGCGCTTCCCCGGCGGCACATTCAAGCACACGGCTCAATGACTGATAAGGATTTACACCGTATGCTGTCTGAGCAGGATCGGCGAACAGGTGACAATCGGAAAGTTGCAGCAGCCGCATTAAACCGGGGCCGATACCACAGGTTTATTTTTCAGACAAAACTGCAGCCATTCTGCCAGAAAGATATTAATCATCAGTTTCTCGTTGCGCTGGCGCATTTTGCTGTTGGGATAATCGTATGACGGGGCAAACGCGCCGGTGTTCTGGCTGGTGATGACTTCAGCCATTCTGGCATCGTGATACAACCTGACAGACATAGACGGTTTAAGATATTCCGGCGTGCCGGTACTGTTTTGAGAAACCGTCAGCGTGGTGGTGTAACGGGCAGCCTCATCAATGGTAATCTGATAAGTAAACTGTTCAGCCACAGAAAACCGGTAGACAAGCGATTCGGTATCACAGTCCGGCAGCAAACGCAGGAAACGGCTGTAGTTCAGTTCACACAGTGCCTGCATGCTGGGAAGATGTGGTACATATTTTCGCGTTGTCTGATTCAAACCTGACTCCAGTTTTTCAACAGTACTTCTTTATGCATGAAGAACCATTGTAGCGCAATTATGGTAGCAGCGTTGTCAATGCGGCCATTTTCCAGCCATTCAAGGGCGTCTTTTTCTGCCACACGGTGAACTCGGATATCTTCTGACTCATGATCAAGGCCATGAATACCGCTGGCGGTAGTGGCATCCGTGGTGGCCATAAAAATATGAATACGCTCCGTGGTGCCGCCCGGACTGGCGAGGTAACTGGTAGCTTTACTCAGTTGCCTGAGCACAATACCGGCTTCTTCTTCAGCTTCACGGCAACACACATCCGCTTCGGTTTCACCTTCATCGATAATGCCGGCGATAACTTCAATTAACCAGGGATTATCACTGGTGGCCATTGCCCCTATCCGGATTTGCTCGATCAGTACGAATTCCTGCGTATCAGGATCGTAAGGCAGAACGGCAACGGCATGACCCCGTTCAAATATTTCACGGCGTACTGTATCGCTCCAGCCACCGGCAAACAGCTTGTGTTTGAAGTCGTAACGCACCATTTTAAAAAAGCCCTGATACAGTGGCGTTTTTGCTTCAATCTTTATATCGTTTGAGTTAAACATCCCGATTTTTTTGCTCATTTACATTCACTCTCGCATGTAAAAGCCTTATGATACTGGTCAACTTGAAACCGGCTGTTTAATCACCATTTTGGTTTTCTGGTAAAAAGCCGTACTCAAGCTTACAGAGAAAAGCGGCGATAACATATTCTGTTACAGTTAAACACGCCCTGTTACCAGAACAGACTACCGGTTTACGGAGTGATTTCATACACTTCATAGCTTATGAGTCCAGTGGACCGTCAATAATTACAGGAAGGCACATTAATGAAACGAACACTCTTATCGTTGATGGTTGGATTAGGTATTACCGCAGGTGTTCCGGCAACGGCATTTGCAGACGACCTTTTGCAAGTATATCAGCAGTCACTGGCAAATGATCCGGTTGTAAATCAGGCCAAAGCGCAACGGGACGCTGCCTACTCCGGTATTACCATCAGCCGTGCCTCTTTGCTGCCACAAATTTCAGGAACCGTAGGTTATACCACGTCTTCTGCTGAACGTGCCCAGTTTTTAGGCGAAGGTATCACCATGATCGACTCCGACAGTGATACCACCAGCTATGGCCTGAACCTTTCCATGTCATTATACGACCACGCCAATTGGGTAGGTCTGGACCGCGCGGAAAAAGTAGCAGAACAAAGCGACGCCACTCTGGCCTCTGCCATGCAGCAACTGATTGTACGGGTAACCACTGCGTATTTTGATGTGTTACGTGCGAAAGACAGTCTGGAATTTGTTAAAGCTCAGAAAAGTGCCATTGAGCGTCAGCTTGAACAAACCAAGCAACGTTTTGAAGTGGGCTTAACGGCGATCACTGACGTGCATGAAGCGCAAGCTAACTACGACAATACCATTGCTCAGGAAATTCAGGCAGAAAATGCCGTTGAGCTGGCACTTGAAGCACTTCGTGTAATTTCCGGTAAGTACCACGACAGACTGTACGAACTGAATACAGAGAACTTCTCTGCAACCATGCCACAACCGGCCACCCCGGATGAATGGCTGGAAACCGCCGAAGAGAAGAACTTATCGTTACTGGTTAACCGCCTGGCGATGGACATTGCGAAAGAAGACATTTCTTCTGCCCGTGCCGGTCACCTGCCAACACTGGATTTAACTGCGTCTGCGGGTAAGGACAAAACTCACAGTACAACGACTGTAGGTAACGAAGTTATCGACAACACCACGCCTTACCTCGACAGCTACAGCGTTGGTGTGCAACTGAACGTACCTATCTTCCAGGGCCTGAGCGTATCGGGACAAACTGAGCAGGCGAAGTTTAACTACATTTCTGCCAGTCAGGATCTGGAACTGACTTATCGTCAGACTGTTCAGTCAGTACGCAGCTCGTTTAACGATGTGAAAGCATCGATGTCGACAATCCGCGCACTGGAACAGGCTGTGGTTTCTGCCCGCAGTGCACTTGAAGCCACTGAAGCCGGTTTCGATGTGGGTACCCGTACCATTGTTGACGTACTGGACAGCACGCAAAACCTGTTTGATGCCCGCCGTAACCTGGCTGGTGCCCGCTACGATTTCATTCAGGCGGTAGTTAACCTGAAACAGGCAGCCGGTACGCTGACAGCACAGGATATTGAAATGATTAACAAAGGTTTACGTCCGGCGGATACCGAAAACAGTTAATTGTGAAGAGAAAAGCAAAAGCCGTTTGCCTTAGCGGGCAAACGGCTTTTTCGTATGTGCATGAAATAAGATTACTGGCCCGGGTCTGCTGAATGGGATTGCAACGCAGAAAGCATGGATAGCAAGTCATGCAGGTCCTCTTTCAGCGAGGAAGCATGCTCTGAAGTGGGAATAAAATTCTCCAGTTTTTCACTGGTATCCAGCAATTTTCCTTGCAAGCCTGATAATGAGTCATCCATTATACATGCCTTCGATGATGTTAACGTTAATGACATTGTAGAAAAACCAACTGCATTTTTGAAACACTCTTGATTCTTAATATTTATACTTAAGTAGTAATTTTGCCAACATCATGAAAGCCACTGAACTCCAGAATCGCTTTGAACGGATCCGTTCTAATAAAACATTTGAGATTTTTGTCATCTCAGTCATCATCATCTCCGCCTTACTGGTAGGCGCCAAAACCTATGATATGCCAAGAGGTTTTGCCTCGGTAACATTAATACTCGACTGGTTTATCAGTGCCTTTTTCCTGACGGAAATCACCATTCGCTTTCTGGGCGAGAAAAATAAAAAGCAGTTCTTCAAAAGCTTCTGGAACTGGTTTGATACGTTGATTGTGATTGTCAGCCTTATCCCGGCTGAAAGCACCGATCTTGCTCTCGTAGGCCGGCTGGTCAGGGTGTTCAGGGTTTTAAGGATGATTTCCATTATACCGGAATTGCGGATTTTGCTGGTGTCACTGGTAAAAGCCTTGCCTCAGCTTGGCTATGTCATGCTGCTGATGTTTATCATCTTTTACATCTATGCCGCCGTTGGCAGCACCTTATTTGAGCAAATTAACAGTGAACTGTGGGGCGATATCACTATTTCTATGCTGACGCTGTTCAGGGTAATGACCTTTGAAGACTGGACGGATGTCATGTATGAAACCATGGCAGTGTACCCGCTCAGCTGGCTGTACTATCTCACTTTTATCTTCTTTACGGCGTTTGCGTTTCTCAATATGGTAATCGGTATTGTGGTAGGTGTCATGGAGCAGGAAAACGCTGCCGCCCGCCGTGAAGCCGCCGCTGAAAATAATGAGCCCACACTGAATGATGTGATGGCCGAACTGAAATCACTCCGTGAGACAGTAAACAAGTTACAAAAATCACCGGACTGATCAGTTTAATCCATCACGGTGAAGCATAAAAAAATCCCCGCTGACGGCTCAGCGGGGATTTTTGTTTACCTTTGAATGCCGGGTAATCACAGACTGTAGCGAACGCGGATACGTTCCGCCCGCTTCTGCCCGTCGGTTGTCGTGAATTCCTGATTGCGCATTTTACGGCGTGCGACTTCTTTTTTGCCCATATCAAGCAGCAATTGAACGTAGTTCAGATACACAATATCGGCAACAGGCTGATCATTAACCACCGACTCATATAAAGACAGTGATTCCTCATACTTGTCCTGCTGAATAAGGATCTGCGCCAGTGTATCAACTGAATCCGCATTTTTAGGCTGCAGGCCAACGGCTTTACGCGCCAGTTCCATGGCCTTATTCAATTCACCATCTTCGTAGTACAGGTAAGCCAGGTTATTCAGTACCACAAAGTTTTCCGGCATTTGCTCTAAAATACCGGCGTACACAGATTTCGCCCCTTCTTTATCGGAGCCGATCAACCGCTCCGCCTTTAACATCGCAATGCGGATATCAGCCGGATGTGCCTCAAGATGACTGTCTATAAACGGGTTCACCTTTGGTGCCTGACCAGACGTTTCGTATGCTGCAACCACCAGTAACGCATTCTGGCTGTTCGGATTGGCGTCATATGCCGTCATGGCATCTTTCACAGCATCGGCGCTCTTACCTTCCAAAATAGCAACACGGGCGTAAATACTGCGCACAAAGGGCAACGCTTTAACGTTTTCAGGCATATCATCCAGAATCGCCTTTGCAGGCTTGGGTTGGCGGGTCATAGCCAGAAAATGGGCTTTAAGTAATTTGACCTGACTGTCAGGTTGTTTCGCCAGAAATGCATTAGTGAGATTCAGCCCCTGCTGATATTGTTGCTGTGCATCTAACAGTAACAACATTCCCAGCACAGCAGTTTTGTCCTGAGGATAGAGTTTCAGCCACGCATCGTAATGTGCCGCAGCGCCTTTCACGTCGTTCTGACGGATAAGCGTCTGACCTTTGAGGTTCCAGTATAACTTAGGCGTCTTGACCGTAGCCTGTACCGGCGCCAGCAAACTCATCACTCTGTCATCTTCGTTATTGGCAAAGGCGATACGGCCCGCTAATAAACGTAAATTCAGATCATCCGGCGTTTTCTGAAGCTGATCATAAACACCTTGTGCAACGGCGGCAGCATCGGCTTCATTAGTCTGTACAGCGACGGTGTATAACACATCTCTTGCCTGTACATTACCCGGTTCTTTTTTGAGAATATTATTTAACACCGCCACTGCTGCCGGCACGTCGCTTTCAGACAGAAGCAATCTGGCCTGTACCAGATCGATTTCAGTGGTACCGGGATTAAGCGCTTTGGCTTTTTCAATTTCAGCCAGGGCTCCCTCTTTGTCACCCTGCTTAAATGCAATTTCCGCCAGGAATAAGTGTGGCGTGTGGTTGTCCGGTTCTTTTTCAGCCCATTCCAGCGATGCGGCTTTCGCTTTATCGAGTTTGTTTGTGGTCATATAAGCCGTGATCAACGTACGTTGCGTCACTACAGACTCCGGCGCCATTTTGGCGGCAGCTTCCAGATTCACTAACCCGTCGATATCATTAACCGATAACTGCAGCACACCAAGTCTGGCAAGGTCTTCTGCGGTTTCACTCATGGTGCCGGATTTTTCAATCATGGCTTTGGCGTCTACCACGTTGCCCTGACGCAACAACTGATAACCGGCTTTTGAAAACAGTGATGCACCGGCTTCACCGTCAACTTCTACCCGGTTCAGGATCTGTGATGCGTCTTCTCCCTGCCCCATCTGCAACAAGCTGTCGGCCAGCATGCGTAACGCAGGATGATCGGCAGGTAAAGCAGGCGCCACCTCAGACAGGTACTCATTGGCTGCGGCAAAATCCTGCATCTGATAAGCCACATAGCCGCCCAGTAATCTGATCGCCGGATTGTTATTGCCATTACGCATGGCAGTTTCAAGGAAACTCATGGATTTTTCATAGTTGCCGGCATTAGCTTCGATGATACCTTTATACTGGTTAAGTAACGGATGCTGAGGGTTGTTGTTCAGCAGTTCCGAGACCATCGGGTCGGCATCTTCAGTTTTTCCTGCTTCGATTAGCAGCGTGATGTAAGCAAATTTACTGGTTACATCAGTGGGGTTACCTTCTACGTAGTCTCCGAAGGCATCCATGGCAAGCGCTTTATCACCTGTCGCCAGCGCCAGTTTGCCTAACTGTTGCAACACATCTTTGTTTTGCGGTGCCTGCTCACGCAGAGCTTTTAATGATGAGAGCGCACCTTCTGCATTCTCATTGATAATATCACGGTAAGTTAACGCCAGCCCCTTATACACCGAACTGGTATCGAGGGTTTCTAACTGATCGATCAGCGCCAGCGCATCTTCATTCTTGCCCAGTTGCGCCATGGCCTGCATTTTGTAAAAGCCAACTTCTGCAGATTCGACTGCAGTCATGCCTTCCATTTGAAAATCAACACCGGCCAGCGCATTTTCAGCGCCGGTTTTCTGATAGGCCACAGAGAGATAAGGAATCACTTCCGAGGCAGACTGCCCCAGATCCAGTGCACGGTTAAGTTCTTTTTCAGCGCCGTCAAAGTCACCGGTTTGCAGATAATATTTACCCAGTTCGAAACGGGGTTCAGGTGCTTTAGGATTACTTTTTATCGCGTTTTTAAACTCGATAATGGCTGCATCACTATTATTCGCATTGGCGAACTGCTTCGCAGCTTCAAGGTGTTCTTCTGTGGATTTTTTGCCGCAGCCGGTGAGACCCGCAGATAAGCATGCAGCAATCGCCAGAGGCACTATTATCCGTTTTCCTGTTTTGTTATAATTCATCCTTTGTACCTTTACTTTCTTGTTTGGTATTCCACTCCTATCTGGAATATAATACCTCTTTAGTAAAACAGCCCGCGCCACCTCAAGATACATGATTCACAGAAGATACATGATTCAGGGGTACTCCGGGTAATCGTGCCGGCGTGTGCCGTGCCCACCTCTTTCATATAATCATTCAGGATCATTAATGACCAATACTGTCGAGCTGACATTTAAAGACCTTAACTTACCAGAAAGCATACTACAGGCTCTGGAGAAAGTTGGCTATGAAAAGCCATCCCCCATCCAGGCTGAAAGTATCCCGCTACTGCTTGAAGGCCATGACCTGTTAGGTCAGGCGCAAACAGGTACAGGTAAGACTGCGGCCTTTGCCCTTCCAATGCTCGCAAATATCGACCCGGAAGCAAAATTACCGCAATTGCTGGTACTTGCTCCAACCCGCGAACTCGCTATTCAGGTGGCGGAAGCTTTTCAGGTTTATGCCAGCTTTTCGCAGAAAATTAAGGTACTGCCTGTATACGGTGGTCAGTCTTACGATAACCAAATTCGTCAGCTTAAACGTGGCGTACAGGTTGTTGTTGGTACCCCGGGCCGTATCATCGATCATATTAACCGCAAAACATTAAACTTAAGTGAACTGAAGTTTCTGGTGCTCGACGAAGCTGACGAAATGCTGCGCATGGGCTTCATCGATGACGTTGAAACCATCTTAAGTCATGCTCCGGAAGAAAAGCAGACTGCGCTGTTCTCGGCAACCATGCCAGGACCAATCAAAAAGATTACCCAGCGTTACCTGAAAAATCCGAAGCACGTTAAAATTGAATCGAAAGTTTCAACGGCCAGCACTATCCGTCAGCGTTACTGCCAGGTTGCACCACACCATAAGCTGGAAGCGTTAACCCGTATTATGGAAGTGGAACCGTTTGACGGCATGATCATTTTCGTACGTACGAAAACGGCGACTGTTGAATTATCTGACAAACTGTCTGCCCGTGGCTACGATGTTGAGCCACTGAACGGTGATATCCCGCAGAATGCCCGTGAACGCACAGTAGAAAAACTCAAGCAGGGTGCTATCGACATTCTGGTTGCAACAGACGTTGTTGCCCGTGGTCTTGACGTTGAACGTGTAAGCCACGTTGTTAACTTTGATATTCCTTACGATACAGAGTCATACGTACACCGTATCGGTCGTACAGGCCGTGCAGGTCGTAGTGGTGAAGCAATTCTGTTCATTTCTCACCGTGAAAAGCGTTTACTTTTCGCCATTGAGAAAACCACGCGTCAGCCAATTGAACGTATGCCGATTCCTTCAATTAATGAATTGAACGAAACGCGCCTGAGCAAGTTCAAGCACGCGGTGAGCGAAGCAACCAGTGATGACAGCCTGGAATCTCTGATGCCTATCGTGGAATCTTTACAACAGGAAACAGAAGCTTCGCCTGAGCGTTTGATTGCCGCACTGATCAAACTGGCACAAGGTGACGAACCACTGTTACTGAAAGAATCTGACCGTCCTGATTTGCACAGCAAACCACAACGGGAAGATCGTGGTGACCGCGGCCCCCGTGATCGTGGCGACCGTGGCCCCCGCGGAGACAGAGGCGACCGTCGTGGTAAGCGCGCTTCAAGCAAGCCTGAAGCCGGCATGCAGCGTTACCGTATTGATGTTGGTCATACTCACGGTGCCAAGCCCGGTAACATTGTTGGTGCAATTGCTAACGAAGGGAATATCAACAGCAAGAACATTGGTGCTATCGAAATTTATGATAAATTCAGCACCGTTGATTTGCCTCAGGGCATGCCCCGTGAAACCAAAGAGCTGCTGCAGAACACCCGCGTAGCCGGACAAAAGTTGTCTATCCGCGAGTGGTCCGATACGCCGCCAAAGCGCCGGGCTCCCCGCAAAAACTAAATGCTCGAAGGCAAGCGTTATAGCTTGCCTTTTTTATATGCCATTTGGAAATAAGAAGGCACAAAACAACTCTTTTCTTTGCACGGAATCCCGTCAAAATAGTCCTATCACCACTGCGTTATTATCAGCGTTACAGGATCCACAGGCACATGCGTTACTTCCCGTTATTTATCGACACTCAACAATCTCATTGCCTGATCGTAGGTGCCGGAGAAGTGGCAGCCCGAAAACTGGAGTTAATCCTGAAATCCGAAGCCAGCGTGACTGTTGTCGCGCCATGGATGTGCGACACCGTAAAATCCTACGCGGATAATCCCCGGGTCACACTCATTGAACGTGAATTTGCGGATACTGATCTGACCGATCAGCAAATGGTATTTGTGGCCACCAGCGAAACCGGCATTAATCAGCATGTACATGATATTGCCCGTGAAAAAGGCATTTTGGTTAATGTGGTAGATAACACACCACTTTGCCAGTTCATCACGCCCTCGATTATTGACCGTTCCCCCATTGTTATTGCAATGAGCAGCGGTGGTGTCGCTCCGGTATTACTGCGTTATTTACGTCAGAAGCTGGAGTCAGTGATACCGGCAAATATCTCCCGTCTGGGCGCTTTTTCCGAGAAATTCCGTGAGAAAGTGAAGTCCTCACTGAAGGGCGTAACGGCCAGACGGTATTTCTGGGAAGACGTACTGGATGGCGACATAGCCGAGCTGGTAGAAAAAGGCCAGGACGACAAAGCCAACGCCAAATTTCTGGAAGCACTGTCAGCAGCGCAAAGCGAACAAAAAATTGAAGGTCAGGTCTATCTGGTAGGTGCAGGCCCCGGTGATCCTGATCTGCTGACATTCCGCGCCCTGCGCCTGATGCAGAAAGCGGATGTCGTGGTTTACGACCGGCTGGTGTCTCCTGCCATTCTTGAACTGGTGCGCCGGGACGCCGAAAAGATCTATGTGGGCAAGGCGAAAAGTAACCATACACTGCCTCAGGACCAAATCAATTCACTGATGGTCGAAGAAGCGAAAAAAGGTAACCGTGTTGTCCGTCTGAAAGGGGGCGACCCGTTCATATTTGGTCGTGGCGGCGAAGAAATCGAAGAACTGATAGCCGCCGGTATCGATTTTCAGGTCGTGCCCGGCATTACCGCAGCCAGCGGTGCCAGTACTTACGCCGGTATTCCGTTAACACACCGCGACCATGCCCAGTCTGTTACCTTTGCTACCGGCCATCTGAAAAACGGCACCATCGATTTGAACTGGCCGGCACTTGCACATCAAAATCAGACTATCGTGTTTTACATGGGTCTCACCGGCCTGCCTGTTATTTGCAGCAAGCTGATTGAACACGGTTTGTCTGCTTCCACGCCCATTGCGCTGGTTCAGGAAGCAACCAGAGAGTCTCAGAAAGTCATTACCAGTACTCTCGATACTATCACCGCTCATCCGCAACTGGATGAAATGAAGCCCCCTACACTCATTATTGTGGGCAGCGTAGTCACACTGCATAAGAAGCTGGACTGGTTTACTGCTTAACCCTTTGTTAAATTCAGGTTTTGTTCCATACTCTGTGTAATTGCCGGGCAGATTGTTCCGGCGGATTTTGACGCATTGCGCCCCGGCGCAAATGGATACGATCTGATATGAATATCTCTCTGCTCCGGTGGTGGTTGTTTTGTTTTATGTTTGCCGCTACCGGCGCCATAGCAGAACAAACGGCTTTTAAAAAAAATACTGCCGGCGGCCAGACAACGTACCAGTACAAGTGGCTTGATGCTCAGGACAGAACCCAGTCTGTCAGTTTTGCGCTGGATAACAAAAAGCTGGCAGCGGGACCAAGGGAACAGAAAAATTACCGTCCTGAGCTTGCCATGCGATATGTAACGGTAGAGTTGCTGAATGTGGCCCGTCAGTTCAACCCTAAAGATGCCAATATTCAAATCAGGCAACAGGGCGACAAAGTATCAATAAAAGTGAAATCCCGTAATAAGGAAAAACTGGCAGCCATTCAGGGCCAGCTGGCGCAAGCGAAGGAAAAAGCATTCAACGATTACCTGCACCAGCACTACTACACTCGCTACCGCACATCATTTAATCAGGAAGCCATCAAGCCGGATCATATAAGGTACATTAATGAGATGACCGGCACACTGATCCCGCTCTCACAAGCATTTTACGAGAAAGTGGATGCACAGGCGGATGCCAGAGAATATTTCAATATTCTGCTCAGTTGGGTGCAAAGCATTCCCTACGACGCACTGGATAACCGGGCACAAAGTAACGGTTCAGGCTTTGCGCCTCCCGCCCAGTTGCTGGCTGAAAACCGTGGTGACTGTGACAGCAAATCCGTATTAACCGCTTCCATCGCCAGAGCCTTTCTGCCGGACACTGCCATGGTACTGGTGTTATTGCCCGACCACGCCCTGCTGGGCATAGCACTTACACCACGCAAAGGCGAGAGAACCATAAAAGCCGACGGCAAAACCTACGTGTTGATTGAACCCACCGGCCCGGCGTTATACGAAGTGGGTGAAATTGCGCCAACCTCTGAATTTGCCGTAGCACAGAAAAAATATACGCTGGAAGAAATTCAGTAAAAAAGGCCGCGCAGAGGCGGCCTGAAAGGGTTAATTCAGCTCAGAGTTCCTGCTCGGCAAACTCTGCCAGACGTGAGCGTACCACCCCGTCCAGATTAATCGTGGCGCTGCCGGAGAAATTCTTGAACCTTTCTACCAGATAGGTCAGCCCCGATGTTACCGCTGACAGATAATTGCTGTCTATCTGTGCCAGGTTACCCGAACAAATCAGCTTAGTGCCCTCCCCGCACCGGGTAATAATGGTTTTCAGTTGGGCAGCCGTCAGGTTTTGCGATTCATCCAGGATGACTATGGAGTTCTGGATGCTTCGCCCCCGCATAAAGTTTACGGACTTAAACTGGATGTTCGCTTTCTCCATGATGTAGTTCATCGAGCTTTTCGCGTTTTCATCATGCTTATGCAAGACTTCCAGCGAATCGGTGATGGCTGCCAGCCAGGGGGCCATCTTCTCTTCCTCAGTGCCCGGCAGGAAACCGATGGACTCAGCAATTTCCGGCGTAGAACGGGTAACGATAATTTTATCGTACATGTTCTTCTCTACCACCATTTCAAGGGCGGCAGCCAGCGCCAGCAATGTTTTACCGCTTCCGGCAGGCCCGGTAAGAATAACCAGGTCAATATGCGGGTCCAACAGCGAGTGCAGTGCCATTGCCTGGCCAATATTTTTAGGAGATATGCCCCATGCATGACGGCTCATTAACCGCTCGTATCCTAAATCGAGCACTTCCAGCGCGTCAGAAGTCATATCCTCAACAATACCGGCGAACTGCTGCGTATCGTCCAGCAGGTATTCGTTGATATAGGGATCTTCCATGACATTACGGGGTATCGTGTGGATGGTGTCTCTGCCTTCCGAGCGGCTTTCCACCGATTTCACCTTTTCCCAGAAATTGCCTTCAAATTTATGGAAGCCCTTCGACAAGTATTTAATGTCTGTGATGAGCTGGTCGGTACGGTAGTCTTCTACGTGAGCAAGCCCTGCGCCTTTTGCTTTCAGGCGCATGTTCAGATCTTTCGTCACCAGCACAACTTGCTGGGGTGCATAGGTTTTCTGCAGATGCAGCGCCACATTAATAATACGGTTGTCATTTTCGTTGCTGGTAAATATTTGCTGGGATTCAGCCATATTCAAATCAGCGAAAATAGACAGTGCACCAGTGGGTTTATTTTCTCCTGCACCCAGCCCTTCGAGGGATACGCCTGCCAGCATGTCTTCCGGGGTGGCGTCATGGAGTAAGTCTTCCATTGAGCGGATAGACACTCTGGCATCACGGGCAACGTCTTTTTTACTGTCTTTGATGTAATCGAGTTCTTCAAGAACGGTCATCGGAACGACAACGTCATTTTCTTTGAATGAGAGAAATGCAAGGGGTTCGTGTAGCAGAATATTCGTATCTAAAACGTAGATCTTTGTTTCTGTGGATTTTTTTCTTGGCATCCTTCGCTCCGTCAAGAGTAAAACCTCGCCCGCCTGATTACTGACGTGCAATCAAGAGTCCCGCGAAGGAGAAGATGCCTGTGTCGAACCGGACGCTCAACTCCATGTCGCGTCGACCTTCAAATTAACCATAATCCAGTTTTCCCGGCTTGGCTATTAATTTCTTTTCTGATTGCGCAAGTAGCAAACCCGATCCGGATTTCATCAACAGTCCGTCAGCCTTCGGCTACACTTCTGTGAAACTTACCCGGTATGGTGCTTCACGGCTTTATTCGTACAGCGGTGTTCAGTACAATACCGGCCGCTAAAATAAAGGGTGGTAATATGAGTTCTGTAAATACGTTTTCAGCCGGTCAGCGCTGGTTGAGTAACACTGAGTCTGAATTAGGTTTAGGGGCTGTGCTCAGCGTCGATTTTCGTTCTGTTGAGATACTTTTTCCTGCAACCGGTGACAGCCGTATTTACACGAAGGACAACGCCCCTCTTACCCGTCTTATCTTTACTGAAGGCGACGTAATTACCAGCGAAGAAGGCTGGACTTTACAAATACAAAAGGTAGAAGAAAGCAACGGTGTACTGATTTATCACGGATTGCGCGAAGACACCAAAGAAACGGCGCGACTGCCGGAAACCTTTCTCGACCATCACATCCGGCTGAACCAGCCGGAGCAGCGTTTATTTAACTTTCAAACCGATACTCCAAAGTGGTTCGAACTGCGCCAGAAAGCTCTGGAACATCAGCATGCGTACCTGAAATCAGGCACGATTGGCTTGTCCGGTGCGCGGATTGAATTAATCCCTCACCAGTTACACATTGCCTCTGAAGTGGGCAACCGTCATGCACCAAGGGTATTGCTTGCCGATGAAGTGGGATTGGGTAAAACCATTGAAGCCGCACTGGTTATTCATCGCCAGTTAAAAACCGGCCGGGCACAGCGGGTACTCATTGTGGTACCGGACTCTCTGGTCCATCAGTGGCTGGTTGAAATGCTGCGCCGGGTAAATCTGGCCTTCGCTATTTTTGATGAAAGCCGTTGCGATGCGCTGGACGAGTCGGGCACGAACCCGTTTGAGAACGACCAGCTGGTACTGTGCAGTATCAGTTTCTTAAAAGACAATCCTAAACGCCACCAGCAAGCGCTGGATGCAGGCTGGGATTTACTGGTTGTCGACGAAGCCCATCATCTGGCCTGGTCCAAAGATGCGCCTTCTGAAGAATATCAGCGCATTGAGGCTCTGGCAGAAATCACCGCCGGCGTTCTGCTGTTAACAGCCACCCCTGATCAGCTGGGACATGAGAGTCACTTTGCCCGTCTGCGGCTGTTAGATCCTGCCAGATTCCATGATTACAATCACTTCCTTGAAGAAGAAAGTCAGTACAGTGCACTGGCAGAAGCAGTGTCACCGTTACTTACAGACGAGCCATTATCTGCAGACGCGAGAGAAAAACTCACGTCTCTCGCGCCTGAGATAACCGGCCGCTACAGCGATATGGATGAACCGGCCACACGTAAAGCCATTCTCAGCCAGCTGATTGATACACATGGCACAGGCCGGTTGTTATTCCGTAACCGTCGCGCCGGTATTGAAGGCTTCCCGGTAAGAATGCTGAACAGCTATCCGTTGCCTCTGCCGGAAATGTACGACAGTGCCGTCTGCGGCGGTGAACTCTTCGACGCGTTATATCCGGAGCGCCAGAGCGCACTGGTTAACAGCTGGACCGATAACGACCCCCGTGTTGACTGGTTGCTGGAATTTTTACCCTCAGTCCGCCCTGCCAAAGTTCTGCTGATTTGTGCCGACAAACGCACCGCACAGCAACTGGGTGAAGTGATCAGAACCCGCAGCGGTATTCGCCAGAGTGTATTTCATGAAGGCATGAGTATTGTAGAGCGGGATAAAGCGGCCCACTATTTCTCCGACCCGGAAGAAGGGGCGCAGATTTTACTGTGTAGTGAAATTGGCAGCGAAGGCCGTAACTTCCAGTTTGCCCATCATCTGGTGCTGTTTGATTTACCGCTTACACCGGACTTACTGGAACAGCGTATCGGTCGTCTGGACCGCATTGGTCAGACAAAAGATATTCAAATCCACGTGCCTTACATCAGTCAGTCTGCTCAGGAAGTGCTGTTGAAATGGTATCGTGATGGGTTAGGTGCTTTCTCACATACCTGCCCCACAGGCTCAGGTGTATTCGAAGAAGTGCAGGCGCAATTGGTGGAAGCCTGCCTTGACCCTGAAAACGAAGCGCTGGTTTCTGAACTGGTTACCACCAGTAAAGCCCTGAATGACACACTGAAAGCCAGACTGGATGCCGGCCGCGATCGTCTGCTGGAATTGAATGCGTCAGGGGAAGGTAAGGTAGACGGGCTGCTCGAAGAAATTGTTGAGCAGGATGCATCTGTTGAGCTGTCCCGCTTCATGGGCCGCCTGTTTGATGCCCTTGGCGTTAATCAGGAAGAGAAAGGTAACGACTGCTTCATTCTGACACCATCAGAATCGATGGTTAACCACCTTCCGGGGCTGGATCCTGAAGGTATGACAGTCACCTATCGCCGCCGCATTGCCACCACGCTTGAGCATGTGCACTTTTTAAGCTGGGACCACCCGCTGGTCCACAATGCCATCGATATGGTATTAACGGATGTACTGGGTAAAGCCAGTGTCGGGTTTATCGCTGATAAAGGTTTGCCGAAAGGGGCATTCTGGCTGGAGTCACTGTTTGTACTTCAGGCAAACGCAGATCGCAAGTTGCAACCGGGCCGCTTCCTGCCGGCAACACCGCTGCGCATTTGTACCGATGGCCACGGAAAACCGGTAGACCTGGTCTTTGACGCTCCCCGTAAAGCCGGCAGAAAAATTGTTCAGCAACTGATTCAGGCATTGCAACAACCGCTGACACTGCACATTGAAAAAGCCACCGCAGCGGCTCAGCAACAAGCGAACCAAATTCAGCATGATGCCATTGAAACCATGCAGGCAACCCTTAGCGCAGAAGCCCGCCGCTTACGGGATTTACAAGCACAGAATCCGTCAATACGGGACAGTGAAATCGAATTTATTGAGACCCAGCTGACGGGCTTAACCGCCGCGCTGCAGTCTGCAACAGTTCAACTGGAAGGCCTGCGTATCGTGGTGAATAATCCGTGAGTATGCCCGCCGGTAAAAAGCCGTTTATTTACGATCCGCCCATGTCACCTTTTTTGTCGCTGGTGTATTACGACAATGACATTGTGGTGGCAAATAAACAAAGTGGCCTGCTAAGTGTGACGGGTATCCAGCCCGCACACAAAGATGCACTTATCAGCCGCGTGCAAAAAGTGCTGCCTTCTGCCACCGTGGTTCACCGGCTGGATATGGCAACCTCCGGCATTATGGTAATGGCACTTAATAAAGAGGCTCACCGCCGGCTCTCGAAGCAGTTTCAGGACAGGCTGACGAAAAAGCGTTACTACGCCAGGGTTGATGGCACTGTGGCGGATGATGAGGGAAGTATAACCCTGCCACTGATTGTGGACTGGCCAAACCGCCCCAAACAGAAAGTAGACTTTGAGAATGGTAAGCCCTCACTAACACATTACCGTGTTATCAAACGTCTTGACGGGGAAACTTGGGTTGAGCTGTTGCCGGTCACCGGCCGCTCTCATCAATTACGGGTGCACATGCTGTCACTAGGTCATCCCATTCTGGGTGACAGGTTATATGCTCATGATGAAGCCAGAGCGAAGGCTCCCCGCCTTCAGCTCCATGCCGAAACGCTGATCCTGCAACATCCTTCTTCGGGAGAATGGAAACGGTTTACCAGCGATGTGCCATTCATGGACTATCAACCTGACACGCTGCCACTTCCGGGTTCAGACGTCATCAACCCGGATTAAGTTTTGCTTCGCACTGCCGATAACCTGTTTAGCCAGATTTGTTAACCGGAGTCGCAGTGTTCCGCTCTATAGTGTGTTTTCTTTTATTGCTGACCGGCAGTACACGGGCCGGCATACTTGCAGACGATATTCGTCAGCAGTATTTGCCGTCTGAGTACGAAACCGTACTCGCCGGTGAAGAAGACATTCCGGTTTTCTCCGCGCAGCCCACCACTACCCTCAGTCGCGGTGTGGCGATTATTTTTATGGATACGGGCTACCAGGGCCTGACCTTACAAAATGCGCAGCAACTGGCTGCCAGACTTAATCAGTGGGGCTGGCACACCCGCATCGTTCCGTCTCCGGTAAGTTTAAATCCGTTGGCAACAACCCCTGTCGCAGAAACAGCTCCCCCTGCGGACGGCACCGGAAGTGATGAGTTGCAAAGCGACAGTGATACGCTGAGTGCACTGATGCATCCCCGTGCCTGGGCGGGTTCACCGGTAGCCGATGCCAGTACCAGTCAGACGATGATGGCGTTGATAGCCGGTGCAGTCTTTCGCAGTGTGGATGATGTACCCGGGTTCAGACTGGTGATCAGTCAGGGAATGGGCGCAGCGCAATTTCTCTCCCTGGCCGTTACCGATAATGTGCCCCCGCCCGATGGGCTGGTGGTGATAAGCCCCTACTGGCCCCAAAGTGGCCTTCAGCAAAATATATCAGAGCAACTTGCCAGTACATTATTTCCGGTACTTGATTTACAGTTGCCGGGTTCGACTCCCTGGACTGCCGGAGCCCCTGCTATCCGCCGGACAGACGCCACGAAAGCGCTAAAACTTCACTACCGGCAGAAGCAATTAGGTGCATCAGTAAATCTCGCCAGCACGTTCGGAAACTCGGCGTTCAGTAACAGCCTCAGCAAAGAAATTTATGGCTGGGTAAATTACCTCGGCTGGTAAAGCGCTTCAAAGCGGAAGTCAATGGTGATTTTTTACAAGGAAATCAAAAGCCTGTTTACTTTTGTTTACAAATCACACAAAATACACTGTTAACGACTATACTAACTAATCATTTGGGTATCAGGCAGCGCCGACTATGCTTTTGTCATTTGTTGATACCAAGGCCGCGCAGCTATGCTTTTATCTTCGCGGTTTTTGGCAAGACGAAATCCCACATTCTGAGGTAGAAATATTCTTCTGGGACACTATGGAAGAATGGAGCCTGGTTCATTACGACCTCGATCAACCATACACTCAAAGAGAACGTGTATTCTGGCATGTACTGCATCAACTTCACTTCTGGTCTGAAGAAAAACTCAAGTACGACCCCTTTCTGGTGGAAGAACTGACCACCTGCACCGCTTTTCTGGAAGGCAAAGGTGCCTGTCCTCTCGACTGCGTAGGCATCCGTCCCTGAACGACCTTTCACAATTGCTAACGGCGGTTGTGTTTCCTCCCGTTACATGATCAAATACTCTTTTGGTTACTGACCGGTAAGTTTTCTTATGCGTTTTATCCAGTCCTTTGCTGACCGGCGACTTTTCAGTATTTTTGTGTTCGGTATTGCCAGCGGATTTCCCTGGGTCATGATCAGTTCTGTTATGACAGCCTGGTTAAAAGATGAAGGTTTATCCCGTACAGATATCAGCTTATTCGGCAGTATTTTTGCGGTTTATGCGATAAATTTTCTCTGGTCCCCCCTTCTGGATCGTATCCGTCTGCCCTGGCTAGGTCAGCGCAAAGGCTGGATTTTTCTGATGCAGGGAATCATCGTAGCCTGCTGTGTAATGATGAGTATGCTGAACGCCACTCACTCATTATTCTACGTTGCCCTTTTTGGTCTCAGTATCGCTCTGTGTTCCGCTACTCAGGATATCGCGATTGATGCCTACCGGATCGATATTATTAACGATGATGAAAGAGAGAAACTGGCTGCAGGATCATCTATGGCTACCGCCGGTTGGTGGACCGGTTACGGCGGTCTGGGTGCACTGCCTTTCTTCATTGCCGACTGGACAGGCTGGGCCTGGAATGACATCTATTTGTTGATGGCCTGCGTAATGGGCACCATTATGATATTCACCCTGTTTGCACAGGAGCCGGTTACAGACCGTGCAGCACAGCTCAAAGCTGCAACAGAATATTACCAGAAAGCCCTGGGCGCTGATCCGCAAAGTGCAGGCTTTGTGCAAAAAGCCGGCGCGTGGTTTTTTGTTACTCTGGCAGAACCATTCCGCGAATTTTTTACCCGTAACGGAACAAGGCTGGCATTATCACTATTACTCTTCATCTTCCTGTTTAAAATCGGTGAAGCCTTTCTGGGACGCATGAGTCTTCAGTTCTATATTGAGCTGGGATTCAGTAAAAGTGAAATTGGCGGTTATTCCAAACTACTGAACTGGTGGGTGACCATATTGTTTTCCGTCATAGGCGGTATGGTAACCATCCGCTACGGCATTTATCGCGGGTTGTTTATTGCCGGTATTGCCATGGCAGCCAGCAATCTGATGTTTTCACTGATGGCCTGGGTGGGGCCGGATAAAACCTTATTTGCTCTGACGATTATCGTCGACGGTTTCACAGCCGCCTGGAGTACCGTTGCCATGGTCGCGTTCATCTCGCTGATGTGTAACCGCACCTTTTCAGCCTCCCAGTACGCATTAATGGCGTCGTTAAGTGTGGCAGGGAAAAACCTGCTGGCATCAGGCAGTGGTTACATAGTGGATAAGCTAGACGGCGACTGGTCGACCTTTTTCATCATTACCGCCTTGATGGTAATACCCAGTTTATTGTTTTTGCGGGCGATAAAACCCCACATTATGAAAGCAGAACAGCAGGCACAATAATGCCGGGTTTCTGGTAATTTGAAAATTAACAACTACGCTTTATAAACATCAACACGTACCTTCGTTCATGCTGACCATTGAAGATTTAAAAGGGAAAATCAGGCGAACTTATCTTGTTGCACTAAGTGCCATTGCACTGTTACTCACAGTGTACTTTGCATGGACTCAGCAGTATCTCGTTTCGACCCAAATACAACCTCAGATAATTAATATTGCAGGAAAGCAGCGCATGTTGTCTCAGCGCATTGCATTTCTGCAGAACCTGCTTGTGTCTGAAGATGACCGCGCCCGCAGAGTATCACTGAAGTCGGAGCTCGTTGACCGGACACGGGAGTTTGCCAGAAGCCATGAAGTACTGGTTGCCAGACAATCTCTGAACGGCTTGTTCACCCCCTTATCCGGTGCCCTGGAAAAGCTTTATTTTTCGAAAGAAAGTGATCTTGACTCCCACGCCCTTGAATATGCTGACAGGGCTCTGGAACTTGCAAGTATGCCGGATTCTGCTCTGACCTCTGCGTCTCCGGTAAGCCTCTCTGAAGCCACCGAGCTATTGGAAGACCTCGACCATGCAGTACTGCTTTTTGAACAGCAACTCACTGGTGAGCTGAGATTTAACCAGTGGATGTTGCTGGGAATCTGGTTCATCACTCTGGGCTTATCTTTGCTCACTGTGCTGTTGCTCTTCAGACCCTTAAAAAATCTGGTGCTGGAGCAATTTAATCTGGTTCAGGAAGCGAAGCGGGATGTGGAATTCGAACGTGAACAAACGGCTAAAGTGGTAACTACGAAGGAAGAGTTTCTGGCCAGTATGAGTCATGAATTCCGTTCGCCGATTTCAGCCATTATCGGGGCGTTGGAGCTCATACCAAACATGCAATCCAAACAGGGTCAGTTGATTCAGAAAGCAGAACAAAGCTGCTATCGCCTGCTTATGCTGACAAGCAACCTGGTGGATAGCATGCAGTCGAAACAAATTGATGAGGTGTTTGTAAACGAAGATTTTGACCTCATCCGGTTACTGGACGATGCGCTCAGCCAGTTTGCTTACAATTGCCAGCAAAAAAACCTGCATTATCAGGTAAAGAACGAGAGTACTCTGCCCCACTATGTGAACGGAAACTCATCCAGTCTGATTAAAGCACTCAAAAATATTCTGGATAATGCGGTTAAATTCACTCCTGAAGGCTCAGTATCAGTATACAACCGCATGTCTGTCAGTGACGGAAAGCTGTTGTTGACGATTCGTGTGGTTGATACCGGCATCGGTATCCCCGAAAGCGACCTGCATAATATATTTCAGCGCTTCTACAAGGCTCACGGCAATTCAAGATTATACAGCGGAGCAGGCGTCGGATTATATGCATCCCGCACTTTGGTGGAACAGGCGGGCGGCACTATCACGGTTACCAGCGCACTTCATAACGGGTCGGAGTTTACGTTGAATGTACCGCTCAACGCAGCCAAAGGAGATACCCGCGAGGCGAAAAAGCCTGTATCGTCCTCAAAATTTGCTGTTGTTGATGATCAGGAAATCACCCGCATTCACTTATCTCACATGATTGAGAGTGAAGGCTATCACGTTGACACCTATCTCTCGGGCGCAGATCTACTGGCCAATCAGGATAAACTGAAAACCTATGACGGCATCATCACCGACTATTACATGCCAGGCATTAATGGCGCTGAATTAGCCAATTATCTGCAAGCTATGCTGGGTGAGCGGATGCCACCGGTCATTATGGTTTCGGCTGCGCCGCAAATTGCCAATATCATTGCCAACTCCAACATTCCGGCCTGGCAGGTGTTTGTTAAACCCATCGACAGGAACCGTTTTATCGACTCCATTCACCATCTGAGTCTCAATAAAGGCAAATCTTTCAGTCAGTCAGACAAAGTCAATGTGCTTATCGTCGAGGACGAGCCTATTAATGCTGAGATCCTGAGGGATATGGTGGAAAACCTTGGCTATGACGTTACCCTTGCAGAGGACGGTGAGAGCGCACTGTCGAGAGCCGGCGAGGAAGAGTTCAGTATTATTTTACTGGATCTCAATTTGCCGGATATGAGCGGCTTTGAAGTAGCAACAATACTCAAAGAACGTGGCTGCAAATCCCATCTGGTGGCCGTTACGGCCAGTGCTTATGAAAGCGATAAACAACGCTCAATGGAAGTAGGTATGCGTTACCATCTGGTGAAACCGGTAGCATATCAGGAACTGAAAAATACCATGAAGCTGCTGCTGGCGGTGTCTTAACCCTGCAGCTGCCCTATTTGCTTTTCGTTTTCGTGGTGCCATACAGATACCCGGTTACGGCCACTATTCTTAGATATATATAACGCCTGGTCGGCTTCTTCCAGCCATGCCATAGAAGAATTGACCGGTTTGCGGAATTCACTGAGGCCGATACTGACTGTGAAGCGGATTTGATGTCCTTCATGATCAATCACCATGGCTTCCGCCAGCCGGCGGATGCGCTCAGCAACCTTAAGCGCGTTTGTTGCCGTTGAATCCACCAGGATCACCGCAAACTCCTCTCCGCCGTAACGACCGGCCAGATCGGTTTCACGGATGCTTTTTTGGATAACTCTGGCCAACGTTTTTATCACCAGATCACCGGCCTGATGCCCGTAGGTATCATTGATCTTTTTGAAGTGGTCAATATCCAGCATACAGGCAGTCGATACAGTTTCACGGCGCTGAGACAACTTAAACAGACTGTCAAACCGCTCCTGCCAGTAGCGACGGTTGAATAAGCCGGTCAACCCGTCCACTCTGCTCATATGCTGTAATTCGTCATTAAGACGCTCTACCCGAAGCTTACTCAATGCCTGATCGGTTACGTCATACACCAGCATACACAGCTTGTTTACCGTACCATCCGGTGAAGAAAGGGGAAACATGGTCACATTCTGGAACATGTAAAGGGCATCAGATGTAATAGGCCGGTTAGTGCTAAAGCGGAACAGATACGGACGCTGCTCCCAGATGATAAAAACAGGGGTCTTCAGATTGAAAACCGGGTCCGCCTTACTTCTCAGCCACTGTTCATCTATCTCATCAAACAAAGAAAAAAGCTTTTTACCGCTAACCTGGCCCGGCCGCAGACCGGCATGGTTCTCCATGAACTGATTCCACACTTCGATGGTGAAATCTTTGTCCATTACTACTATGCCTACCTCAACAGAGCTCAGAAGATCCTGTTGCCAGTGCATACTAATCAGTTCATCAGAAATCATGCTACATATTCCTCATCGACCAGGCGAGAATATATCTTAGCCATCGATTGCTCCGGAAACAGTAACAACAGATCAAAACGGATATCCCGGCTTTTGATGGCATAGGCAATTTCAATCGCCATGACTTTCCCCCAGCGACTCGCATTATTGTTCAACATGGTCTCAAATCCGCTGTGCTGTCCCAGTAATATAGGATGGCTGTGACTGAAAGTTACATTCAGTTGGGCTGATAATGCGTTAAGACAGGCACCGGTAAGAATATTGGATACGTCCATTAACGCTTCGAGTTGCTGATCTTCTGTGGCGACCTGGTCGTTGTAATTCAGCAGCCGGATAATATTTTCCATTTTGGTGTCACTGAAAATCACCAGTGCTTCACCCTTAATGCCCGCGCTGGTAAAACCTTTGGAAACGGCTGAAACCCGCTGATTCTGGTGTGCTTCAGCCAGCGCCATATGCAGTTCTGTGGCTTCAATGACGTTAACATTGGGAATAGGCAAATCGATAAATTCACCGAGCAACCGGGCAAGGCTCTCACCGGCCTGTCCCATGGCAACATTGACCAGTTCGCGGTAGGCATCCAGTTGCTCATCTGCGGTATTTTTTTGCGTGCCGGCCAGTTGCAACGTACGGTTCTGCGCACTGCTGTCACCACTGTAAATACCATACTGACGCAATAACGCGGTGAGTTTCTTGTTGTCCATCGGCTTGCGGATAAAATCCAGCGCGCCCAAAGCTACCATGCGTTCCCGCGCTTCAGGCTGTACATCACCGGATACGACAATCACCAGACAGGGTAAATCCTGTTCGCGGATGGCTTTCATGGTTTCATAGCCATCCATCACCGGCATGTTTAAATCGAGGAACATCACATCGGCTTTGCCTGCACGGATTGCCTCAAGGGCTTCCTGACCGTTACCGGCAAACGAAATACTCACATCCCAGCCATCAGGGATGGAACGGGCCATTTGTTTGCGTGCGAAGCCTGAGTCATCGCAAATCAGTACCGGAGTGGTCATTTCTGTCCCTTAAATAGCAACAGGCGCTTTAATGTGCGGATGGGCCTGGTAATTTACCAGTTCAAAATCATCAAACGTAAAACCGAACAAGTCTTTCACCGCCGGGTTTATATTCATCTGCGGCGACGGAAACGGCTCTCTGGCTAACTGGATCTCAGTTTGTTCCAGATGGTTGGAGTACAGATGAGCATCACCCAGAGTATGAATAAATTCACCGGGTTCCAGTTCGCATACCTGCGCCACCATGAGAGTCAGTAACGCATAGCTGGCAATATTGAAGGGCACACCCAGGAACACATCACCGCTGCGCTGATATAACTGACAGGATAATTTACCGTTCAGCACATAAAACTGAAACATGGTATGACACGGCGGCAAAGCCTGCCTGCCGTTGGCTGCATTTTCTTTGGGCGAAACAGATGTATCAGGTAATACGGCAGGATTCCATGCACTGACAATCAACCGGCGGGAATCGGGATTACTTTTGATTTGCTCAACTACGTCTTTAATCTGATCGATTGTGGTGCCGTCTCCGGCATCCCAGCTGCGCCACTGATGACCATAAACCGGTCCCAGCTCGCCTTCATCAGTGGCCCATTCATCCCAGATTGAAACACCGTTTTCTTTGAGATACCGAATGTTGGTTTCACCTTTAAGAAACCATAACAACTCATGAATGATAGACTTCAAATGACACTTTTTGGTTGTGACCAGCGGAAACCCTTTCGCAAGGTCGAAACGCATCTGATAGCCAAATACGCTTAACGTGCCGGTACCCGTACGATCTTCTTTTTTCACGCCATGCTCTTTCACATGACGCATCAGTTTGAGGTATTCTTTCATACTTGCTTTTTCTTATGATTGTTCTGATTTTTGTACCGGCGATTTACGCATGTAAGCCCATACCATCAGGCCGGCGCCGAGCAGGATCATGGGAACACAGAGTAGTTGCCCCTGGCTCAGACCCACGGAATACAAACCGATGTGCTGATCCGGTTCACGGAAGTACTCAACGATGAAGCGGAAACAGCCGTAACCGAGCAGGAATAAACCGCCTACCGCCCCTGTAGGACGCGGCTTCGCAGAAAACAGCCAGAGAATGGTAAACAGTAACACACCTTCAAGCGCGAACTCATATAATTGAGACGGGTGACGGGGCTGCTCTCCCGCGCCCGGAAAAATAATCGCCCAGGGCACGTCGGCAGGACGCCCCCATAATTCGGCATTCAGGAAGTTACCTATTCTGCCTGCTCCAAGGCCAATGGGGACAAGAGGCGCAACAAAATCACCGATTTGCAGGAATGTGGCGTTCATTCTCTTTGCCTGCCATGCCAGTGCAACCAGTACCCCCAGAAGCCCGCCATGGAAAGACATACCACCGGTCCATATTCTGAAAAGATAAGTAGGATCTTCCAGGAACATACCGAACTGATAAAACAGTACATAGCCGATACGACCACCTAAAATCACCCCCACAAATCCCCAGAACAGCAGGTCGCTCAACTGGTCACGGGTCCAGTTAGTTTGTGACAGGCGTTTTTGCGCCAGCATATAAGCAGCCACAAAACCCACAAGGTACATCATACCGTACCAGCGCACACTCAACGGGCCGATACTAAATATGACCGGGTCTATGTTGGGAAAGACCAGATAACTACTTTCTGCCATGGTTTATTCTATTCCTACAATCATTCTTATACTTACCAGCACCAGCAGGCAGGCGAGCATTTTCTTCAATAAAACAGTGTTCATCCGCTGACCCAGACGGGCGCCGATATTGGCGGTAAATACCGAGGTACACACAATACCTAAAGTTGCCGGCCAATACACGTAACCTATCGAGTTTTGCGGAAGTCCGTCGACGGATGAACCGGTTAGTATAAAGCTGGCGGTACCAAACAGTGCGACGACCAGTCCGCTGAATGCTGCGCAGCCGATTGCCTGCCGTACATTCACCTGAAACCACACCAATGCCGGTACCAGCAGAGCGCCACCGCCAATGCCCATTAATGCACTGACACAACCGGTTCCCGCGCCCACAGAAACCAGTGCGGGTTTACCGGCTTTATGAGAAGAAGCCTGTCTGCGGCCAAATACCATCTGTGCAGCCACTGCTATTACCAGCACAGCAAAAATATTTTTCAATGTATGTCCCGATATGGCGCTGGCGACGTGAGCACCGGCTATGGCTCCGAAGGCAATACCAATACTGCTCCAGATAACAATATGACGGTCGAGATTACCCAGTTTGTGATGGGCCAGCGCGGAGGATAAACCGGTAAAAATAATGGTCGATAACGAGGTGGCAACAGCCATAGGCATGACGGTATCGGTATTTACGCCAAGGAAGTGTACCAGCAGGTAGGAAAGACAGGGAACGATAATAAGACCGCCGCCGATGCCAAGCATCCCGGCGAGCAGGCCAACAACCAGGCCTAAGGCCATACAGCAAAAGAAAAGTATTAAAAAAGGGTCCATGCGCCGCATCCGGATTGACGAGGCGCGTAGCGTATCACAGAACCATGACGATTTGTGTTTCTTGATACCGGCAGCAACTATTCTCCCAGATCTGTCACGGCAGCAACCAGCTCCTGTAAACTCCTAGGAGCCTGCCCGTACCAGACCACCCAGCCCGCGCTGTTCCAGATATTGATTGATATAAACAAACACTTCTTCATGAGTACTTGCCGTCAGGGTTTTGATGAGTAGCTGTTTAGACTCTTCCAGCGATACATTGCGTACCACCCAGTTTATCTTGCGCAGGTTGTGGGCATTCATACTTAATTTGCGGTAACCCATTCCCATAAGCAGAATGGCACCGCCCGGTTCACCGGCAATCTCTCCGCAAACAGTAACCGGTACCTGATTGGCATCCGCCTGCTTAACAATATCATACAGAGCACTGAGCACCGCAGGGTGATAACTGTTATACAAACTGGCCACACGGGTATTGTTTCTGTCCACCGCCAGCAAATATTGCGTTAAGTCATTACTACCGACAGAGAAGAAATCTACCTGTCTGGCCAGCTGTGGCAACTGATAAAGTACCGAAGGCACCTCCAGCATAATACCCAGCTTCGGACGCTCAAGCAGTACATCCATGTCTTTGACTTCATCACTGATTTCAAAGAAAGCCTGATCGATAAGACGTCTTGCCTCCTGAACTTCCGCGACAGAGGAGATCATTGGCAGCATGATTTGCAGATTCGTTAAACCAATACTGGCCCGCAACATTGCCCGCACCTGTACCAGGAAAATCTCCGGATGGTCCAGCGTCAGTCTGATCCCCCGCCAGCCAAGAAACGGATTTTCTTCGTTAATCGGAAAGTAAGGCAAAGGTTTATCACCGCCAACATCCAGCGTACGCATGGTGATTGGTTGTTCCGGTGAAGCCATCAGGATTTGCCGGTACAGCTCTACCTGCTCCTGCTCAGACGGAAAACGCTCTCTGAGCATGAACGGAATTTCGGTACGGTAAAGGCCAATGCCATCTGCATTAGCAAATTGCGTCGCTTCAATCTCCGCCGATAAACCCGCATTCACGTAAAGCGCAATGCGACAGCCATCCTGCGTTTTACATATCTGCCCTGCTTCAGCATCAATACGCTCAGACAGGGTCGCTTCTTCAGCAATCAGCTGGGTAAATTCGTTACGGATGGTTTTTTCCGGCGAAATAATCACTTCGCCACCATAGCCGTCAAGCAGGATTTCTTTACCGTTCAGCAGTGCCGGGGAGACGTTCTGGCATCCCATAACCGCAGGAACACCCATGGCTCTGGCGAGTATTGCAGCGTGGGAGTTATTCGACCCGCGGATAGAAATGATGCCTTTAAGGTGAGCTCGCGGAAACTCTGCCAGCATAGAGGCGCTGACTTCTTCGGCAACCAGAATGCTGTCGCCTTTCACTTCATTATTAACCGGCGACTTGCCTTTGTTGTCGTACAGAATGTTCAGCAGGATCCGGTTCGACAGGTCGACAATATCAATTGCCCGCTCCTGCATGTAGGGATCTTCCATATTCTGGAATTTAGCGGCGTAATCTTCCACCACCATTTTCAGCGATGAAGCTGCATCCCACCCCTCACGGATTTTCGCTTCAACTTCACGTCCCAGACTGTTGGCGTCAAGCAAATGATGATAAAGCTGAAAAATGGACTTTACGTCATCGGGAATTGCTTCATCCAGACGACCGGATAAATCATCAACGTGCTTACGGGTAAGTTCTACACCTCGCCGGTACAGACGGATTTCCAGATCTTTATCAGTACAGCGTTTTACCACCCAGTTACGGAGGGAAATTGAACTGTCTGTGGAATAACCGGTACCCACAGCCAGGCCGGGAGAGCCGGCAATGCCGCGCACATTTTTTTGTCTCGGAACAGATTCCACTGCCGCATTCGGCGTAAGTGCACCGCGGATGTCCGCATTGGTGATTTCCAGCGCAAGTTGGGTGGCCAGTGTGACGAGAAACGCTTCTTCGTCTTCGCCGAAACGGCGCATGGCTTTTTGCTGCATGGTGATCACGCCCAGCACTTTGCGCTGATGAATGATTGGCGTACCAAGGAAAGCGTTGTAGTTTTCTTCTTTTACTTCAGGATAATGCTTAAAGCGGGGATGTTGATGCGCATTTTCGATATTCAGCGGTTCTTCACGCTGTCCTACCAGACCAATCAAGCCTTCGGAGAATCCGATGCGGACCAGTTCCACCGCATCAGGGTGCAGACCATCTGTGGCTTTAAGCACGAAATCCTGCTTTTCATAATCAGCAAGATAGATAGAGCAGGAGTCCACCTGCATTGTATGCTTAACCCGGGACGCAAGACGAAACAAAGCCTGATCCAAATCCGGGATCTGGTTCATTTCCTGTACGATGCGTTTTAACGTGGTGAGTATATTCCCGGTTCCAGCCACGAAGATGCTCTCCTGTTTAACCGCTACGCCGGCGCTTGCGGTTACGTTTGTTGGGTTTCCCCGGCGGATTGTTTTGCACGCGTTGACCCGCGGGCATTGCAACACCGGCAAATTCTTTCATCACCTTACGGTATACATCCCGTTTGAAAGACACGACATTTCGGATGGGATACCAATAACTCACCCAGCGCCAGTCATCAAATTCAGGATGACCACTTTTGAGCACATTGACATCTTTTTCCTGGCAATCTAACTGAAGCAGAAACCACTTCTGTTTTTGCCCGATACATACCGGAGAACTGCCCTGGCGAATTAATCGCTTTGGCAATTTGTATCGCAACCAGTTGCGGGTAACACCTAAAACAGTAACGTCTTTTTGCGTTAACCCTACTTCTTCGTGCAACTCCCTGTACATAGCTTGTTCTGCAGTTTCCCCTTCATCAATTCCGCCTTGTGGAAACTGCCATGAATGCTGACCATAACGCCTTGCCCAAAACACCTGACCCATTTTGTTGCAAATCACTATGCCCACATTCGCACGGAATCCGTCGGCATCTATCACATAGACTCCCGGGCACGATAAACTTTTCTATTTCTGCATTCTTCCATAAACTATAGCCCTTTCAAAGCATTAATCCTAATTCAGCAAATATTACCCGGAGAGTCTCTTGCAGCCACCCGATACCGCACCCGCTACACCGGAAGAGTTACTGGCACGCAGCTACCGGATTGCCGGCTTGTCACTGGGCGAACTGGCAGAGCTGGCGCACGTGGCCATTCCGGAAAATCTGCAACGGCACAAGGGCTGGCCGGGTATGCTGATAGAAAAATGGCTGGGAGCCACAGCCGGCTCAAAACCTCAACAGGACTTCCCGGAACTCGGTGTAGAGCTGAAAACGATTCCTATTGACGGGAATTTTACTCCGCTGGAAACCACGTATGTTTGTTACGCGCCGCTGATAAGTAAACCCGGTACTACCTGGCAAACGTCTAATGTGCGCAATAAGCTTCAGCAGGTTTTATGGGTGCCACTGGAAGGTGACCGCGCCATCCCCCTCGCACAGCGACGTGTTGCCACGGCATTTTTCTGGCAACCGGATGCCCGGGAAGACGCAATCTTGCAAAAGGACTGGGAAGAACTCACAGAAATGATTGTGCTGGGGGAAGTAGAAAAAATCACTGCGCGTCTTGGTCAGGCACTGCACATCCGTCCTAAAGCAGCCAGTGGCAATGTGCTGACAGATGCCTTTGATGCTGACGGACAGAAAATAAAAACCCGCCCCAGAGGATTTTACTTACGTACCTCGTTTACCGGCGCAGTATTGCACCGCCACTTCACCTGACATCAGCTTTTTCAGGCGTCAGGTGATAACGCGCAACAGACTACCTTTGCTTACGCATGTGGTTCATCATTACACCGCTCAGAAACTGTTCTGAATGCACACCAAGACGTTTCGCCTGCGCCGCCAGTGAGTCATCGCTACCGAGAAGCTCATTTTTGGCATAGGTCAGACGGTACTGATAAACAAAGCTTCTGAAATCTCTTTTTTCCAGTAACCTCAGCGCAATCACCAGGGTAGTGGGATCCACATGGCACTGACCGGCAAAGGCTTTGAGCTGCAAGCCGGGGGATTTAAATGCTTCTGTATCCGTCATTGTCTGCTCAGCCTTAACCAGCGCCTCCCGCATGATGCACTGTTCGGCTTTTAAATCGTCAAGGCGGTGATAATCCAGCGGCGACGGAGACGTGTGTTGCGGACGAATAACAGCAATAAACGTTTGCAATAAGGCGATAGCAAACAGCAGGTTAAACAATGACTGCCAGAAGTGAATATCGAAAAAACCGAATGCACCGGCTGTGACCAGCAAAATACAGCAGAATGCCAGACCAACAGTAACTCCCATAGCACCACCGAGCCACTGCACACGAAATTCCCGCACATCAGCCACCTGAGATGACAGGTAACGGTGGTAATTCTGTATCAGTTCGGTGATCAGGATCCCGAGTACCAGAATACCGAACCCGGTGACCATATAAACCAGATAAATATGCCAGTTGTCCAGCGGATGACCTGTGGGAGAAGAGACCAGCCACTGCGCTTTTTCATCAGCGCTGACAAACAGTAAGGGGATTTCTGCCAGCAGCGCCAGGGCGACCGGCAGCCACAGTAACAATTTAGAAGGTCTGGCATTATCAATAACCAGCAGTTTGACACTACGGTACAGTAAGGTTAGTGAGAGCAACGGGGTAAATACAGTAAGCACCGACAGTCCGGCGGCATCCTGTCCGAAGGCACGCAACCATTCATCAGTGAGAATGAACGGCCACACTATCATGGCTGCCAGCACCCATGGCGCACCGGAAACACGGTGCTTTTCCCTGAAGAACTGAACCAGTATCACCAGGTAGAGCAAAACCAGCACGAAAAGGGTGTAGCGATGCAACATAATGTATTTCTACCTCACTTCCTTCAAGAAACGTTGTGCGACCAGACGGCCTGCTTACCAGTATACGTCGCCCTGCATACCGGCTTGTCTGGTTCTCTCCATGACATGCATCAAATTAGCAATCTTATCATCCACCCAAGTGAATACATCTGACAGTTCGTCCAGCTCAGATTCAGTAGCAAGGGCCCGCAGCATCATTAACGCTTTTAATTCGTCAATTCCGGTAAGAATATCTAACCATGGCGCGCGGAAATGATGTCGTTCTTCATCAAATAAATCAGCCAGCAGAAAACCGTTCCATAAGGTTTGTCTCAGCAGTACACCAATGGCCAGATAATTTTCGGGTGTCATTGTTTTGCTGCCCGGCATAGTTTGTTGTACCGTTTGCCAGCCCTGAGATAACCATCCCTGTGCATGTTCCATTACCGGCAGGCTGTATGCAGTTGAATGCTGGCGCCAGGGTTTTTCCTGCAATAACTGAGCAACTAATACTTTTAACGTATTAGTTTGTTTACTGTACAGTATTTCATCAGGTGTGTGTGCATGAATTAACCCGGCTTTTCTGCCCTGCAAATAACTGGTCAGTGCCGGATAACGACTCAGACACTTATTAAACAAGCTTTTTTTCGACAACAGATAGCGAAGGCTCTGCAGATCATCCTGCCATAACCAGACTTGCATATATTTCATCAGCAACTGATGCACTGACAATAATTGCGGGCACTGCAGAACAGGCAGATACAAAGATACGGTTTGCAACAACAGGCGTGCACTTTTAACGATTTCGCCGAACATCTTCACAGACCCGGTTTCGAAATACAGATGCTCATGTTTCTGCCAGTGAGATAACGCTTGCTGCACTGCCCGGCAGAAAGCCTCTTCGGTTGTTGTACCCTGTTCCAGCTTTAAATAAGGCTGCATTTGGGAAATAACCGGCGACAGCCCGTTAAGCAACTGGTAGCCCTGCGCAGCTTTAGACACATCGCTCAGGCGCACAGATGTGTTTTCTGTGATCAACTTTGCCAGTGTAAACAAGTGGGTCACTTCGCCCTGTTTCAGTTCCAGCTCAATCTCATGGATAGGAGAGCTGTTCTTACCCGTACTGGCTTCACCTTCGTCAATCACCACTTCTACACATGCGCCGTCCCATTCAACATCGAACGCGGTTCTTACGAAATGGGTACTGAACTGGCGCTGCAATTTATCGTTTACCTGCTCAATCAGCCAGTCGTCCGGCCAGACATCCCCGGGAAACAGGCGCAAGTCCGGCTCAGCACCGTCAAGGGCCACATTGTACTCGGCACGCTCATGCAGACCGCCGCTGACTTTGCCATGGGTTTTCATGGTCTGTTCAAAACGGCCATTATTACCACGGACGCGGAAACCCATCTTTTCCTGCTGGAAAAGGTGGTCTGCAGTATCGTAATAATCGTTCTGCAAGCGCATTTCCGGCTCACGGGAAATGCTGAAACCAGCCTGCTCAAAGGCAGGCAGCACTTTTTCGACAAATGCAGGTAAAGCATTGTCGCGGGTAACAAATTTTATTTCTATTTCCGACATAGAGAAAAAGGCAGGTCGGTAAGTGTCAGTATTCCGACACAATACCTTCGTATAATACTTTTCGCAACGGATGATCACCTTACAAATGTGCAAACGTAGTGAACTGTCAGCCGGGTTGCCGGTCCAATGTGGCGGGTACGCTTGCCTTTCAGGTTTGCAGCCAATAACATCACACAGTTTCTTAAAACAACTACGGACGCACTATGTTACGAAAATGGCTGACCATCGCATTAATTGGTCTTTCAATCCAGGTTTTCGCACAGGAGGATTCCATTGAAGAATCTCTGCAGCTGGAAGCTTCTTCTTCAAATTATATCCGCGACGATCTTTTCGTATTTCTTCATACGGGTGCGGGCCGGAACTACCGGATTTTAGGCTCTGTGGCCGCCGGAACGCCCATTACTGTACTGGACAGAAATAACGAGACAGAGTTTACGCAGATAAAAGATAATGAAGGCCGCACTGGCTGGGTAGAAACCCGTTTTATCAGTAATGAAATGTCTTATGCCGAGAAAATTCCGTTGCTGACTCAGCGTCTGGCCGACAGCGAAGCCGGCGTACAGGGTTTACAGTCAGAGAATGAAAGGCTGAAACAGCAACTGAACGCGACCCGTCAGGAACTGAAACAACTTCAGGACGAAACCGGCGATCAGACAACTCAGATTACCCGTCTTACCAATAAGCTGGAACAGCAGAGTAAAGATGAAATGATCAAGTGGTTTACCTGGGGCGGTATTGTTGCCGGTGGTGGCGTACTGCTTGGCGTGATCCTTACCTTCCTGCCGAAGAAGCGCCGTCGTAACGAAGAATGGATGTAAGCCGGACATAACCTGCAACGCCATTTTATTTAAAGTTAAAAAAACCGGTTCCGTTTTTTAAGCGGGACCGGTTTTTTGTGGTGTTTACGACAGACCTTAAGGACTTACTCGTCGTCTTCCACCAGCGTCATCAGCGAAGTATTACCGCCGGATGCGGTGGTATCAATACTGATGGTTTTCTCAGTAAGTAAACGTTGGATCAGGTTATCGTTATATTCTGCGGTGATGACCGGCAGAATAGCGCCCTTGCGGGAAGATAACATGGCCGCAATCTGAGCAGTACGTTCAGTGTGAGAATCCACCACCACACCGGCCAGATGTTCATGCATAAGTAAGTCGTTTAAATGACTTAATCTTGCTACCTGGAATACCCCCTCAGCGGCACCGGTTTTATTGAAGTGTTTCTGGAATTCCAGCGCTTCTTCATAAAATAGATCAGATACTACTGATACCACAACGTTACCGGTTGCCAGTGCAGTCACGATAGACAACGTCCAGTATTCGAATGTCACGCCTTTATCGGCGAAACAAACCAGTACGCCACGGGGTTCAAGGTAAAGCTTGTTAGACTCACCAGTCGGCCCCGGCAGCTGTGTGGGTTTGGACAATGTGCGTTCAACCGTTGTCAGTTGCTGACGGGCGGTTGCCAGGGTGCGGTTTAAGTCATCTGCCAGTTCATCAACAATGTCGACTCTGGCAAGCTTTGCCAGTAACTGACGCACCATAGAAATACGGTCGTTCAGCGGAGTATGTCGCCATTGCGCTTCAACATTAACACCCTGATTCATCAGGCGGGTTGCAGCTTCGGCGTCCTGCTTCTCACCGGACAATGCAGCATCCAGATTATCGATATCGTCGACCTGAGAAGGCTTCGGTGTAGCACGCTCCTGCATCAGACGGCGCAGATAGTTCGGACCGCCGGCTTTAGGCCCGGTACCGGATAGTCCCCGTCCGCCGAATGGCTGTACGCCGACAATGGCGCCGATCATATTGCGGTTAACATAAACGTTACCGGCACGGCTGCGGGCAGCCAGTTCGTTTGCCCTTTCTTCAATGCGGGAGTGAATGCCCATTGTCAGGCCAAACCCGGTGCTGTTGATCTTGTCCACCACTTCGCCGATCTCTTTACCTTTAAAGCGGACGATATGAATGACCGGACCGAAAACCTCACGCTCCAGCACATCAATGCTCTTGATCTCGTAAAGAGTTGGCGGGAAGAAATAACCGTCAGTGCAACCTTCCGGGATCTCACATTGATAAAGCAACTTACCTTTATCCTGCATCACTTCTTCGTGCTGTTTCAGGCTGTTGAAAGCTTTTTCGTCAATCACCGGACCTACGTCAGTACTGAGAAGGGCCGGATCGCCGATACTCAATTCCTTCATCGCGCCGATGAGCATGTCAGTTAAATCATCAGCAATGTCTTCCTGAACGTAAAGCACCCGCAATGCAGAACAGCGCTGACCGGCGCTCTGGAAGCCGGAATGAACCACATCATCCACCACCTGCTCAGGTAAGGCCGTTGAATCAACAATCATACAGTTCTGACCACCGGTTTCAGCAATCAGAGGAACCTGCTCACCGCCCCGCTCTGCCAGTAACTGGGAAATCAACGTACCGGTTTGGGTTGAACCGGTGAACATCACCGCTTTAATGCGCTCATCAGGCAGTAATGTACTGCCGACATGCTTGCCGGGCGCAATAATCAGTTGCAGAGCATCTTCCGGCAGACCCACTGTGTGCATAATTTCCAGCGCACGTTTAGCGATCATACTGGTTTGTTCAGCAGGCTTCGCCACCACCGTATTACCGGTCGCTAAAGCTGCCACCACCTGACCTAAGAAAATCGCCAGCGGGAAGTTCCAGGGGCTGATACACAGCACAACACCACGGGGAACAAAACGCTGATCCTCGTCCAGCTCACGGGCACGGACAGCATAATAACGACAGAAATCCACAGCTTCACGGACTTCGTCGATACTGTCCTGCGTAACTTTACCTGCTTCACGGATACAAATGGCAATCAGTTCGCCCATATGACGCTCAAGGGCAAAAGCCGTGCGTTCAAGAATGTCCGCCCGTTCTTCCACAGAACGTTTTGACCAGGCCGCAAAACCGTTGTGGGCTTTGTCCAGCGCTTCTGTCATCTGTTTTTGTTCTGCATAATGATGGAAACCCACCACATCAGATTTGTTGGCAGGGTTCAGGACTGCCGTGGCCCCTTCCGGTAATTTACCGTCAGTTACCACATAATAATTTTTCCAGCGGGCCAGTTCATGCTGAAGCGCGTGCACGGCGTTAACATCAGTGAGGTCAAGACCGCGGGAGTTGTCACGCTCCGGCGCGTAAAGATCGCGTGGGGCACTGATTTGCTTGTTGTAACGGGTTTTAAGACGCTGGGTTTTCTCGACCGGGTCTTCCAGAAGTGATTCAACCGGCTTTTCATCATCAACAATTGCGTTAACGAAAGATGAGTTCGCCCCGTTTTCCAGCAGGCGGCGAACCAGGTAAGCCAGCAGATCTTCATGCTCACCCACCGGCGCATAAACGCGGCACTGAATTTTTTCCTGCGTCACAACCTGATCGTAAAGGGTGTCGCCCATACCGTGAAGACACTGGAACTCAAACCCGTCTTTGTCATCACCGGCCAGCTCAATGATCACCGATGCGCTGTACGCATTATGGGTAGCAAACTGGGGGTAAATCGAATCACGATAATCCAGCAAACGGTTAGCACAGGCATGATAAGACACGTCAGTCGAGGATTTTCGTGTAAATACAGGGAAACCGTCCACACCAGCCTGCTGGGTCATCTTAATTTCTGTATCCCAGTAAGCGCCTTTAACCAGTCGCACCATCAAGCTGCGACCCACTTCCAGGGTCAGCGTGCGTAACCACTCAATGACATGAATAGCCCGTTTCTGATAAGCCTGAACTGCCAGACCAAATCCTGTCCAGCCCTCAAGGTCCGGGTCGCGGAATACGGTTTCGATGACGTCCAGAGAAATGTCCAGACGATCCGCTTCTTCAGCGTCAACGGTGAGGCCAATGTCGTACTCTTTCGCCATCATACACAGGGCTTTCAGCTTGGGCGGAATTTCCGCCATCACCCGTTCTGCATGTAAAAATTCATAGCGGGGATGGATCGCCGACAGCTTGACAGAAATCCCGGGAGAACGCTTGGGCCCGCGACCTGCTGCCGCTTTGCCGATTTCTTTAATGGCCTTAACGTAAGCGTCGTAGTAACGATCTGCATCTTCCATGGTGCGGGCACCTTCGCCCAGCATGTCGTAAGAATAGACGTAACCTTTCTTCTCTTTCTCTTTCGCCCGCTCTACCGCATCAGCAATGGTTTCACCCATAACAAACTGACGGCCCATAACCCGCATAGCAATATTCATTGCACGGCGGATAACCGGTTCACCCAATCTACCAAGGGTCTGTTTCAGTAAGCCGAACTGCTCTTTACGACGCTTGTCCGCATAGTTGACCATGTTGCCGGTTAACAGAAGACCCCATGCCGATGCGTTAACGAACATGGAATCTGAGTTCCCCAGGTGCGGAGTCCACTGACCTTTTGACAGTTTGTCACGGATAAGCTCGTCCTGAGTGGCTTTATCCGGCACACGAAGCAGAGCTTCGGCCAGACACATCAACACCACACCTTCAGAGGTAGACAGCGAATATTCATTGAGTAAAGCATCAACGCCGCCATGACTTTCCTGCTCCCGGCGGATTTGCAGCACCATTTTACGTGCTCGCTCCCAGGCCCGGCTTCGTGCTCTGGGATTGACTTCGGCAACAGGCAGAATTTGATCTATCGCGGTGGATTCATCGATACGGTAGTGGTCGCGGATGCGCTGACGAATAGAAGGCAGCGAATTGAGATTGTCATTAGTGAGCATTGAAACCCTTCTTTATCTGTATGGTGTTGTCATTACCTGCTGGTTGATTCTTGCACTCACGATGCCCTTCAGGGGCTGAAATAGCAAGTAAAGTCGATTGTTGATCATTAATATGTTCCCTGACCTGTAAAGATCACGACCGGCTTTCAGCGGCGGCATGCTATCACAAACCCCGGTAAGGAAAAGGGGCGCTCTGTCCTGACTTTTCTGTCGTCCGGCGCGAATTGTATAAAAAGATGTACATCCCTGAACGGGCCTGGAAAAAGGCCAGCGGAAAATACAACTTTCTTACTGATATTCACCGCTTTTCATATGGCGGAATGACGAAAGCTTTCCTACACTCCCTTCATAAACAAATGGATGAGATAGCATGAAGCTACGAAATTTCAGCGTTGTTCAACGGTTAGCCTTTCTTGTACTGCTGGTAGCAGGCCTGCTGCTTTTAATGACAGTGGTAGTGTTGCAGCAACACTATGAAGCGCAAAAAGATAAGGCTTATGAAGAGACGAAGCACATCGTTGAGTCGGCTTACTCGGTACTGGAACACTTTTCCACGTTGTCAGAAAACGGGGATATGACCATCGCTGAAGCACAAATGCAGGCCAAAGGTGTTATAGCAGCAATACGCTATGACGACGGTAACTATTTGTGGATCCAGGATGATACGCCGGCCATGGTCATGCACCCCATCAAGCCGGCACTTGAAGGTCAGGATTTAACGGATTTTAAAGACGCTAACGGCGATAAGTTCTTCGTCACCATGGCACGGCTGGTGAAGTCAGAGAATGAAGGCTTTGTTCCCTACGTCTGGCCATTGCCTAATTCCGAAAAAGCCGTGGATAAAATATCCTACGTAAAACGTTTCGCTCCCTGGCAGTGGACCGTTGGCACCGGCATTTATCTTACCCGTCTCGACGCAGCGTTTTCTCATATCCGCAATGTGTTTATCGGCCTGGGCGTGGTGTGTTTGATCCTAGTTATTCTGTTTGCCTGGTTAATTGGTCAGAGCATTATTACTCCGCTACGGGCAACCACTGAGCGGATGAAAGATATTTCCCAGGGTCAGGGTGACTTAACCCGTGAACTGCCTGAGGACGGAAATGATGAAATAGCCAGACTCAGCCGCCATTACAATGCGTTTGTGGCGAAGGTGAGGGAGTCACTGCAGTCTCTCCATGGTGCAATAGAAGAGGTAGCCCAGGAAGGTTCGCGGTTAGCCGATATCCGTCAGTCTAGCGAAAGTCAGGCACAAACGCAGAGTCACAATGCCATACAGGTTGCCTCTGCAATGGAAGAAATGACCGTGAATATTGGCGATGTCAGTCGTCATGCTACAGAGGCTGACCACTCTACGGAGTCGGCGGGGCAAAGTGCAAAAGCAGGGATTCAGGCTGTTACACAGTCGGTGACAGACATTCAGTCGCTGAACCAGAGTATTGAATCAGTGGTGAATACGGTGAGCCAGCTTGCCCAGCAGAGCGACAAGATTGGCAGCGTGCTTGATGTTATCCGGGGTATTTCTGAACAAACTAATTTACTGGCACTGAACGCGGCTATTGAGGCTGCCCGCGCCGGAGAACAGGGTCGCGGGTTTGCAGTGGTGGCCGATGAAGTACGTACGCTCGCCAGCAGAACCGGTCAGAGTACTGATGAAATTCAGCAGATGATTCAGGAGTTACAAAGTGGATCATCTGCCGCAGTGAACGCAGTTAAAACCAGCCAGTCCGCTGTAGACAGCACCGTTGCAAATATCAGGCAGGCAGATGAAACGTTACGTACTCTATTAAGTATTATGTCTGACATCGCCGCTAAGAACCGGCATATTGCGGAGGCTACCGGTCAGCAAAGTGACGCGGCACAGGAAGTAAACCTGCGAATTAATGAACTTTCTGAGTCCGCAAGGCATACTGTGAGTAACGTAGAAGAAATGACACAAACCAGTATTGCACTGGCAGGTCATGTTGAGCAGGCGCGTCAGGCTATGCGAAAATTCCAGTACTGACCGCATCCAACCAGGAGTTATTCATGTCAGGTTTGAGGGTAAAGAAACGCTACTATCCCGTTTTCATTATCGTTTTGCTGGTGGTGGCGTACTGGCTGTTTGCCAATGCCCTCATCAAGTCCGTACTGGAATCTCAGTTGTCGGAATCTTACGGAGCTGAGGTAAACATCGGCAGTTTCGATCACTCGCTGTACCCCACTACTTTTACCCTTGAAAATGTGCAACTGACGGATGCCACGACTCCGGCAAGGAATCAGGTGTTGGTAGGAAAAGCCTCCGGCGATATAGCATTGATGCCCTTGCTGTCAGATCAGGTCATTGTGAATAAACTGTCTGTGCTGGATGTGCAGTTCAATCAGCCCAGAAGTACGCCAGGCGCGGTATACCGTCAGCCAACTCAGAGTCTGACCTTTGACGAAATGAAACAAAAAGCCAAAGATGCTGTACCTACGGTGGATGAATTACTGGCCCGCTCCCCGCTGAAAACTACTGCGGCGGTGGAACAGGCGCAACAGGCTTACACCACTTACTCTGAAGATTTAAAAGCGAACTACAAGGCGCTGCCGGACAAATCCCGAATCGCATTCTATAAATCAGAGATTGAGGCTCTGAAAAATACAGATTATAAAGATCCTCAAACCCTGCTTTCTGCAAAGGAAAAGCTTGAGTCTCTGAAAGCGGAAATTACCTCAGACCGGACCAGAATCCGGGAGTTCACTGACAAAGCGGGGGATGCCAGAACCGCCCTGTCAGACAGCCTCAAAGCCCTGAAGAACGCCCCGCAGCAGGATTACCAGTTCATTAAAAATGTTATCGCCGGCGACGATGCCGCCATGCAACAGGTTACGCAGATGGTGTTCGGCGACAAAGCCGCGGAATATACACAGTATCTCATGTCTGCCGTAGAAATTGTGTTGCCTCTGATACAGGGCGATACGCAACCTGCAGAAGAGGCCCCTGCTGATTTACCTTATATTCTGGTTAAAGACGCAGAAGTGTCAGTGAAATGGCAGGATGAAAGCATTGGCAGCGTATGGAAGAACATCACCAACATGCACGATGTGGCCGGTGATGCGACTACCTTCACCATTTCTGCTGCCGGTGCCTTACTTAAGCAGTTTGAGTCGTCAGGCCAGTTCCGCATAGACGACGGCGTGGTTGAGGCCTTCCAGCAATGGTCGCTATCTGGCATTAATCTGGCAGATATTCCCATGGTCAAAAGTGAGAAACTCTCTGCCGCTTTACAAAAAGCCCTGATGAGTGCCACCGGAAGTATGTCTGTTAAAGATAACCAGCTCAGTGGCGGCAGCGATATCGATCTTGCCGGGCTGGCGATGGAAGCAGCCGGCACCAATAAACTCACTACCGCCATTGCCAATGCACTGAAACAGCTATCGTCGCTGGATTTGCAAATGGCGTTATCCGGTACACTCAATGATCCCGGCTTCAGTATAAAGTCAGATCTCGATAATAAGCTGGCACAGGCTGCACTTACAGAGTTAACGGCATCTCAACAGGATAAGCTGGACGAAGCCATGAATAAGCTCAACAGTAAGATCAGCGCCCTGCAGTCAGACACACAAACCGAACTGGTGAGTGTGGAGAGCATGCTGAAAGCAGCGCAGGGAGACAGCAGCGAACTGGAAGGGTTATTAAAAACACAGCTGAACAGCGTGATAGATAAGCAAAAGGATAAACTGCTGGACAAACTTAAAAGCAAGCTTGGTCAGTAGACCCGCCGGGCCAGTACAGGCATAATAGTCATTTATTTAACGTTAAGGTGTTTGCCGTGTGGCAAGATAAGTGGGTTACCGTTGTACTGATAGTGTTGCTGGGATTACTCCAGTACCGCTTGTGGTTCGGTAAGAATTCACTGCCAGACTACCTTGCGCTTAAACAGGAAGTTCAGCAACAGTCGTTACAGAACGACAACCTTGCCCAGCGAAACAATCTGCTTAAGGCTGATATCAGCGATTTAAAAATCGGCCTTGAGTCTATTGAAGAGCGGGCCAGAAATGAGCTGGGCCTGATTAAGCAGGGCGAAACCTTCTACCGGATCCTTCCCGCGGATAACGAATAGTCCATGTCTCATCCTTCTGTAGTTGCTGTGGTACCGGCAGCAGGTGTCGGCAGCCGCATGCAAGCTGACAGACCTAAGCAATATCTCAGGCTCGGCGAAAAAACCATTCTGGAGCATACGCTTTCTGCGTTGCACGCCCATCCGAAAATTTCTCATATTGTAGTAGCGGTCAGTGCCGGCGATCCCTTCTTTCCGGAGTTGCCGGTGGCTAATGCTCCCTGGCTGACTGTGGTTGATGGTGGTGCAGAACGGGCAGACTCGGTATTCGCCGCCCTCTCACAATTGAACGACAATGACTGGGCCCTGGTCCACGATGCGGCGAGGCCCTGCGTGTCTCTGACTGATATAGACACACTTTTGCAGGTCGGAGAACGGGATGACGTGGCAGGCGGCATTCTGGCAACGCCGGTCAAAGACACGATGAAGCGGGAAATGGCGAGTAAAAACAATATTGTTTCCCACACTGAATGCAGAGAAAAACTATGGCATGCGCTGACGCCCCAACTGTTTCGTGCCGGCGAACTCAGGCAGGCATTAATACAGGCACAGGAAAAGAATATTCCCGTTACCGATGAAGCCTCAGCCATGGAAGCGGCCGGTCACAAGGTAGCCCTTATTGACAGTAATCCGGCAAATATCAAAATTACACGCCCTGCCGATATGCCGCTGGCAGCATTTTATCTGCAACAAACCCAAACTTTATAATTTAAGAGGCACCTATGCGTATTGGTCATGGTTACGACGTTCATAAATTTGGTGGTGAAGGCCCCATTGTTATTGGCGGCGTCAGCATAGATTACGAGCAGGGCTTACTGGCCCATTCTGACGGCGATGTATTAATTCATGCATTGTGTGATGCACTTTTGGGCGCTGCTGCAATGGGAGATATTGGTAAACACTTCCCGGACACTGATGACGAATGGTCTGGTGTGGACAGCCGTTTTCTGCTCCGGCACGTAGTCGGGTTACTGAAAGAAAAGGGATATGTGCTGAGCAATGCTGATATAACTATTATTGCGCAGGCCCCGAAAATGGCTCCTCACATACAAACTATGCTGGAAGTTCTCGCCAGTGACTGCGGGTGCGCTGTTGACGATATCAACGTAAAAGCCACGACAACAGAAAAATTGGGCTTCACCGGCCGCAAAGAAGGCATTGCAGCCCACGCTGTTGTGCTGATCAGAGCTGAATAACATGAGCACGTTACGCACTCAGCACTGGCTGTACAGTGATACTCCTCCGGTCTGCACCGCCGCACTCAAGACGCATCCTGAAGACTTCGTTGTCACCGAAGATCTTGGCTACAGTTTCAGCGGTGACGGTGAACATCAATTTTTGTGGGTCGAAAAAAAGCTGGCCAATACTGCCTGGGTCGCTGAGCAACTGGCTAAATTTACCGGCTTGCCATTACGGAATGTGACCTACGCAGGACGAAAAGACAAATACGCGGTTACCCGCCAGTGGTTCGGATTACATGCTCCGGGAAAACCGGATTTCGACTTTTCAGGACTGGAACTTGAAGGCGTAAAGATCCTTAAGCATGAACGGCACAATAGGAAATTACGCACCGGGCAGCTCAAAGGGAACCATTTCACCATTACCCTGCGTGCCGTCAGCGACGTTACTGCGCTGACAGAGGCGCTGCAACAGGCTGCCAGAAACGGCGTGCCCAATTACTTCGGCGAGCAGCGTTTTGGCAGTGTCCGGATCGCTGAGACCGGCGAGCGTCAGGAAGGCGGTAACCTGCAACTGGCAGAAAAAATGATTGCCGGGGAAGCTATCCGCAACCGCAACAAACGCAATATGGCACTGTCCGCCCTACGTAGCTGGCTGTTTAATGAGGTCATCAGTGAGCGCATTCGTCTTGGTAAACTGAATGATGTAATAAGTGGTGACGCACTGATGCTCAGCGGGTCTCACAGCTATTTTACTGAAAACGGTGAAGATAGCGGGTTGCAAGCCCGTTACGAAGATAAAGATTTATCACCCACGGCGCCGCTGTGGGGAAAAGGTGATGTACCGGTTACCGGTGAAGCGGCAGAGCTTGAACTGGCTGTAGCAGGTAAATATCCTGAGGTTACCAGTTATCTCAGTGAAGCCGGCCTGAAACAGGAACGCAGACCGATAAAAATCTGGCCGGCGCAACTTGAATGGCAACATAACGGTGATACAGTAATTGTTTCTTTCAGCTTACCGTCCGGTTGTTATGCCACTACCGTGTTACGTGATTGTGTTGACACAAATGGTGAAACAGCCGGCAGTTAGTATAAGCGACTTACCGGACAAAAAACGTCAGGAGCCTTCATGCGTATTCTTTTAAGTAACGACGACAGTGTATTCGCCAAAGGCATTGCTGTTTTATTCGAAACACTTGCCGCAGAGCACGATGTCACCGTGATCGCGCCGGACCGCAATTGCAGCGGTGCCAGCAACGCGCTGTCGCTGCACAGTCCGCTCCGCATTCAGCAACTGGATAACGGCTTTTATTCGGTGAATGGCACGCCCTCTGACTGTGTTCACCTGGGCGTAAATTGTTTCCTTGACGACGACCCGGAGCTGGTGGTGTCGGGTATTAACCATGGCGCAAATCTGGGTGACGACGTTATTTACTCCGGCACGGTAGCAGCAGCAACCGAAGGGCGGTACATGGGTCTGCCGGCCATTGCCGTTTCACTGGCCAGCCACGAAGGCAAACACTTTGAAACCGCAGCCCGTGTGGTGCTGGATATTATCCGCAAATTGCAGGCGCATCCTTTACCCCCCAATCAAATTTTGAACGTAAATGTGCCGGATGTGCCATACGATGCACTCGCCGGTATCAAAGTGACACGTCAGGGGCGCAGACATCGTGCCGAAGCCATGGTAAAAGCCAAAGATGCTTTCGGTCGGGAAATTTACTGGTACGGTCCGGCCGGAGCCGAACAGGATGCCGGCCCTGACACAGATTTTCATGCCATCGCTAACGGTTACTGCTCTGTGACACCATTAAGCGTGGACATGACAGCTCATCACAGCCTCACTAACATGGAAGACTGGCTGAATAAAAAACTCTGATAACAATAAATCCTGTGAAGGCAGCTAACCACAAACCGGCTGCCGGAAATAAGATACGGGAAAAACAGGAAATCATTTGCAGCAATGAGAACATTGAAAAAAGGTGAAATGCTCGCTGAGCTTTTGTTCAGCGAGGGCGTACGGGATCAAAAAGTACTGACCGCTATTGCATCCACGCCAAGGGAATTATTTTTACCCGATGCCCTCAAACACAAAGCTTATCAAAATACAGCGTTACCCATAGGACAGGGACAAACGATTTCTCAGCCCTATATTGTCGCCAAGATGACGGAGTTGCTGCTGAAAGCCTCTAACAGTCCAAGGAAGATTCTGGAAATTGGTACCGGCTCAGGCTACCAGACCGCAATCCTCGCACAACTTTTTGGTCACGTTTACAGTGTTGAACGTATCAAGTCGTTGCAGTTTCAAGCGAAGCGCCGGATGAATCAACTCAACCTGCACAATATTTCCATGAAACATGGCGATGGCTGGAAAGGCTGGCCCAGTAAAGGCCCGTATGATGCCATTCTGGTTACCGCCGCAGCGAGCAGCCTGCCACAGGATCTCTGCGACCAGCTTGAAGAAGGTGGCCGTTTGATTATTCCGGTAGGCAGCGAACAGCAAAATTTGTTATGTGTAGACAGAATTGATGGTGAGCTTAAAACAGAGACCATTGAAGCTGTGCGTTTTGTACCACTGGTTGCAGGAGAGCTTCAGTGAAAATTTTTCAACCATGCTATGACCTGGCGTTGCGATGGGCCCGTCACAAGCATGCTAATCGCTATCTTGCGGGACTGAGTTTCGCAGAATCTATGTTTTTCCCCATACCACCGGACGTAATGCTGGCGCCAATGTCCATGTCACAGCCCAACCGTGCATGGTTATTTGCTGCCCTGACCACTATTGCATCCGTGCTCGGCGGCATTGCCGGCTATGCACTGGGATTTTTCACTTTTGAGGCGTGGCTGGAACCACTTATTATCTCTGCGGGTTACGAAGAAAAACTGCAAACCACTGTCGACTGGTTTGAAACCTATGGCGTATGGGTTGTCTTCCTCGCCGGCTTCTCTCCTATACCATATAAAGTTTTCACCATCAGTGCCGGTGTTCTTAATATGGCTCTGGTACCTTTTATTGTAGCGTCTGCAATAGGTCGTGGAGCCCGCTTCTTTCTGGTTGCCGGTCTCATGAAATGGGGTGGTGCAGCCATGGAAGCTAAACTCCGTGAATACGTGGAAATACTCGGTTGGTTAACAATCGGACTGGCCGTTCTTGCGTACTTTTTACTCCACTAAGGTAGATTAATGGGCAAAATGCGAGCAACAAATGCTTCAATCGCCTGCATTTTCGCCATTTTTTTGACGGGTTGCAGTGGCAGAACAGCCCCTGCACCGGTGACTTTACTCAATAGTCAGACTGAATATTCTGAAAAAGGGTCAGAAAGTAAAACTTATCTGGTAAAAAAGGGTGATACGTTGTTCGCTATCGCCTGGTTTACCGGAAATGACTATAGAGATCTTGCTAAATACAATTCTTTATCAGCACCTTACGATATTTACCCGGGTCAAACTTTACGCTTATACCCACAATCTGTGACAGCGTTGACAGGGAACACTTCTAAGCCAAAAGTTCAAGAAAAAACTGGTACGACCAGCGATATATACGACGAAAGGAGTGTTGACCGGGATAAACCACAGGCGTACAGTGGTCGTGAAATTAATGTTAACAACCAAGAAGTTACTAGTGTCAAACCTTTGACGAAAGGTGTCAAAGATTCAGCCAGAAGGGATTTCCCCGAAAGGGTGTCAAAATGGGTTTGGCCCAGTAAAGGTAACATAGCGTTAACATTCAGTAATGCGGAATCGGGCAACAAAGGGTTGGATTTCAGCGCACAAAGAGGCGCACCAGTTCTGGCCGCTGCGGAAGGCAAAGTGGTTTACGCAGGCAGTGCATTACGTGGGTACGGTAACCTGGTAATTATTAAACATACCGATGCCCTGTTGAGTGCTTATGCACACAACGACAAGCTCCTTGTAGAGGAGCAGCAATGGGTCGCCGCAGGGCAACAAATTGCGACAACGGGAGATAGTGGAACAGATTCGGTCAAGCTTCATTTTGAAGTGAGATACCGGGGCAAGTCGTTAGACCCCCTAAGGTATCTGCCAGAAAGATAATAATAACAATAAATAATAAGAAAATTTGAGGAGAACATCGCAGGGTAACCAACAACGCAGGAGATGCAGTCGTGGGTCAAACAAAAGCCGCTGTAATCGAATCAAAGTCTCGGGATGAGTTGAACGAGATGGACATGCCAGTTGATATGAAAGCTGGTGAAGCAATTAACAATGATCTGGATGATACTGAGGATGATGCAGTATTTGTTCAGGAGGACTTACCGAAAAACCTGGATGCCACCCAGTTGTACCTGGGAGAAATTGGCTTCTCACCCCTACTTACCGCAGAAGAAGAAGTTTATTTTGCACGTCGCGCACTGAAAGGCTGTGAGGCCTCCCGTAAGCGTATGATTGTATCTAATCTTCGTCTGGTTGTGAAAATTGCCCGTCGCTACAACAATCGCGGTCTGGCATTACTTGACCTGATTGAAGAAGGTAACCTGGGTCTTATCCGTGCAGTTGAGAAATTTGATCCTGAACGTGGTTTCCGTTTCTCTACGTATGCGACCTGGTGGATTCGTCAGACGATCGAACGGGCGATCATGAATCAAACCCGCACGATTCGTTTACCGATTCACGTAGTCAAAGAATTAAATGTTTATCTGCGTTGTGCACGTGAGCTCTCACAGAAGCTCGACCACGAGCCTACTGCAGAAGAAATAGCTACAGAGCTTGATAAGCCTGTTGACGAAGTCAGCCGTATGCTTCGCCTGAATGAGCGCATTACATCGGTGGACACACCTATCGGTGGTGAAAACGATAAGGCACTGCTGGATATTCTTGCCGACCATAATGAATTTGGTCCGGAAGATAACCTGCAGGACAGCGATATGAAGTCGAATATCGTGAAATGGCTCGGTGAGTTAAATCCGAAACAACGGGAAGTGTTAGCACGTCGTTTTGGTTTATTAGGGTACGAACCGTCTACCCTTGAAGATGTGGGTGCGGAAATTGGCCTTACACGGGAACGAGTCCGTCAGATCCAGGTAGAAGCACTGCGCAGACTGCGCGATATGCTGGGTCATCAGGGACTGTCTCTGGAAAGTCTGTTCGATCAGATGGGTGAGTAATTTCACCCGTCTGACCCGACCATACAGTTTATGCCGTTCTGCCCGGTATGTTGCACCGGGCGGCACTGTATAAAATACCGATTGATGTATTTTAAGACTATTTACGTGTTAATGTGAAGAAAGTGTAGTCGTAAGGATTATGCTCATCGGCACGGTTTTCAACCACATCTGAACGTACCCAGTCGCCCTGAGAATCGTAATCAGGGAAACAGGTGTCACCTTCGACAGTTAACGCTATTTGTGTCAGATAAAGAGTGGTTGCCTGAGGCAGAAAAGCTTCATAGACCTTACCGCCACCAATCACCATCACTTCATCATCTTCCGTGACCATCTCACTGGCAGCGCTGAGTGCCTCGTCGACGTTAGTAACCACAGTCACCGTGTCAGGAAAATCTGAAGCTGCTGCAGAAGTAATGACGATATTGGGTCTGCCAGGTAAAGGTCTGCCAATTGACTCCCAGGTTCTGCGTCCCATGATCACCGGCTTACCTAACGTTACCGCCTTGAAATGCTTCAAATCGGCCGGCAGGTGCCAGGGCATATCATTGTCAGCGCCGATAACCCGGTTGTGTGCCATGGCGGCAATCATCGCAATCTTCATCACTACTCCTTAAGACGCGATATCAGCGACGGTATTCTACTTCAACGTCGTAGTCGTCTTCATCCCAGTCATCATCGTCATCGAGATCGTCATCCAGATCGCCCTGCATGGTCTCGCGATCGTAACTATCCCACTTAAACTCTACCGTCTCTTTCTCATCGTCTTCGTCGATGCCGGCAGGCAGTGTTTCAATGTAATTCATGATTTCGTGGCAAAGCTGTTGTGTGTTCATTTTCTGGAAAGCAGAAATTTGATAAACAGGACCATCCCAGTCCAGCTTTTCTTTAATTGATTCACACAACGCTTCCACTTCTTCCTCGAGAAGCAGATCAACTTTGTTGAACACTAACCAGCGTGGCTTGGCTGCCAGCTTAGGACTGTACTTTTCAAGTTCTTCTATGATCTTCTTCGCGTTTTCCGCGGGATCGCTCTGATCTGCCGGCAACAGATCAACCATGTGTAACAATACGCGGCAGCGCTCTAAGTGCTTCAGGAAGCGGATACCCAGACCGGCACCGTCGGCCGCGCCCTCGATGAGTCCGGGAATATCAGCAATAACGAAACTACGTTGTGAATCCTGTCTGACAACCCCCAGGTTAGGTACCAGTGTGGTAAAGGGGTAATCGGCGACTTTAGGTTTAGCAGCAGACACAGAGCGGATGAAGGTAGATTTACCGGCATTCGGCATACCGAGCAGGCCCACATCGGCAAGCAGCATGAGCTCCAGCTTCAGATTGCGGATTTCACCTGGCGTACCGTTTGTTTTCTGTCTGGGTGCACGGTTTACGCTACTTTTAAAGCGGGCATTACCTAAACCGTGAAAACCGCCCTGCGCGACTTTCAGGCGCTGGCCGTGCTTAGTCAGATCGCCCAGCACTTCTGCCGTTTCCACATCTGTCGCACGGGTACCAACCGGTACCATTACCGTAAGATCTTCACCTGCACGGCCGGTACAGTTTCCGCCCTGGCCATTCTGACCACGCTCAGCACGGTGGAAACGCTCGAAGCGATAATCAATGAGGGTGTTCAGGTTCTCATCGGCCTGCAGATAAACAGAACCGCCATCACCACCATCACCGCCGTCAGGACCACCTTTCGGGATATATTTTTCACGTCTAAAGCCAACCGTGCCGTTACCACCGTCGCCGGCTTCAACACGAATTTCAGCTTCATCAACAAATTTCATTAGTCACTCCGAGTCGTTGTCGACTACCGTATTTGAAAGCTAAGTTTACACCATTGTGACAATCACTACATCGCCAATCTGGTGAAGGGCTGCGGACCCCGGAAAAAATCTTGTTACTAAAAACAAAAAACCCCGCTTACGCGGGGTTTTTTAAGCCTGTTCGGCGTAACGTCAATCCGCGATTACTCGCCGATGATGCTCACGAATTTACGGTTGTTCTTGCCTTTAACGTCAAATTGAACTTTACCGTCTTTCAGAGCAAACAACGTGTGATCTTTACCGATACCTACGTTGTCGCCAGCGTGGAAACGAGTTCCACGTTGTCTTACGATGATGTTACCAGCAAGCACAGATTCGCCGCCAAAGCGCTTAACACCAAGGCGTTTACTTTCTGAATCACGACCGTTTTTGGTACTACCACCAGCTTTTTTGTGTGCCATGTGTTCGTGCTCCTATTATGCGTTGATACCAGTGATTTTCACTTCTGTGAACCACTGACGGTGACCCGCTTGTTTACGGTGATGTTTACGACGACGGAACTTAACGATTTTGATTTTATCGCCACGTCCGTGCTGAACTACTTCAGCAGTAATTTTGCCACCAGCAACTAAAGGGGTGCCGATCTTAACGTCGTCACCGTTGCTAACCATTAATACGTTATCGAATTCAACAGTCTCGCCCGGCGCGACTTCGATCTTCTCTAGACGAACGGTCTGGCCTTCAGCCACACGGTGCTGTTTACCGCCACTTTGGAAAACCGCGTACATATTCTACTCCGCTCTGCGTCTCATTGACGCTTCAATTCAAAAAACAGGGCGCGAATTGTACGTGAAACATCCTGAGATCTCAACCCCGAAAAACACAAAATTTGATTATTTTTCGCGCTTCGGCTCAATTCGCTGCCAGAACTACTAAAAGCCCGCATTTTACCTGCATTTTCCCCTTCAGGGAAATGCTGCTAAGGGATTATTTTTTCATTCATTTCAGTTTTTTAAACCATGCGGGTGGATACCCTTTCAGATTCAGGTACAATCAGCGCTCAGAATGAAATCAGTAAAACATACCCACGACATGCCCATGGACATAAATGCGATCCGCGAGCTGACAGCTGCGGACATGAAAGCGGTAAATGCGCTTATACAGCAGCAAGTCGACTCAGAAGTTGCTCTAATCAATCAGTTAGGCTTTTACATCGTCAACAGTGGCGGAAAAAGGCTGCGCCCGTTGTTGTCTGTTCTGGCAGCGAGATCAATGGGGATCACAACAGATCAGCATCACACGCTGGCCGCGATCATTGAATTTATCCACACATCCACTTTGCTTCATGATGATGTGGTTGATGAATCCACATTACGCCGGGGTCAACAAACGGCGAATGCAATATTTGGTAATCAGGCAAGCGTACTGGTGGGCGATTTTCTTTACTCCCGTTCATTCCAGATGATGGTCGATCTGCAAAGTATGCGTGTCATGGAGATTTTATCTGACGCAACCAACCGTATTGCCGAAGGTGAAGTATTGCAGTTAATGAACTGTAATGACCCGGACACCACAGAAGCCCGCTATTTTGACGTAATTTACGGCAAAACTGCCCGCTTATTTGAAGCAGCAACACAGCTTGCCGCTGTGCTGACGGGGCAGCCTGAGCACATTGAAAAAGCCATGCAGGATTACGGTAAACACCTGGGCACCGCTTTTCAGTTAGCTGACGACATTCTCGATTATGCGGCTGATAAAGACGAAATGGGTAAGAACACCGGCGATGATCTTGCAGAAGGTAAGCCTACCCTGCCCCTGTTGTATGCCATGTGGCACGCTGAAGATGAAGCGGATAAACAACTGATCAGAGAAGCCATTGAGAAAGCAAATGGCCTGCCTCACCTGTCACGAATAGTCAATATTATGAGTGAAACCGGTGCGCTGGAATATACCAAACGCTGCGCGGATGAAGAAACGCAGAAAGCCATAGCCGCATTGGCTCCAGTGCCGGAATCTGACTACAAACAGGCGCTGATTGCATTAGCGCATATCGCTGTAGAACGAACTAAATAAGACTTCTCAGGCCCGATGTTGCGGGCCTAATTCTCAACCATAAATCCGATCATACCCATCAAGAAACCTGCAATAGCCCCCATGGGTGGCAGCCATTGTTTTTCCACGTAAATTTGCGGTGCCATATCCTGAAAGACAGAATAAAGGATCCCTCCGGCGGCAAACAACATTATGCCACCAATGACTGTGGGATAATCAGCCAGCCAGTAAAATCCGGCGACGGCCATCACCGGCCCCAGCAACGCCATTGCAGCAAACTTCCAAATCAGTTTATTCTGATACTTTAAATTTCCGCCTGTCATTTCGCGGTAAGCATTAAAGCCCTCCGGCAGGTTCTGAATAGCAATCAGCAAACCAAGTAACAGGGTTCCACCTCCGGATGCTGCAGTCGTTCCCAACGCCAGAGATTCAGGTACAAAATCACTTAACATTGCCGCTAACTGACTGGCCGGAGTGTTCTGTCTGGCCAGATAGATATCCAGACTCATGAATACCAGAGCGCCTGCGGTAAAACACAAAGTGGCAGTCAGAGGTGTATGCGCAGTGATGCCCTCAGGCACCAGAACGAGTGCTACAGCTGAAAGTAGTGCTCCCGCCCCGAGCGCCATGATGCCGTGGCGAATTTCCTGCTCCAGCCACTCAGGCTGAATGCGGTCATTCCTGGCCAGTAACGCTCCGGCTGGCATAGCTAATCCGGCAATCAGCGCAATAAAGATCACGCTGATCAGGTTGTGATCCACCACAGATCTGACTCCTTAATTCAAACCCAAATCACGGGTCATATTCTCATTTCTGTCCCGGTGTACAATGATATTGTCTTCAATACGGATCCCGCCGAAAGGCCGGTACCGGTCAACAATATCCCAGTTAATGTACTTAGAGTTATCGCTGGCTTTCAAATTGGACAGCAGCGTGTCGATGAAATATAACCCGGGCTCGATAGTGAAGATCTGACGGGCTTCCACCACGCGGGTACAACGCAGGAATGGATGCTCTTCTGGTGCCGGTTTTGGCGTACCGCGGTCATCAGCTACCAGCCCGCCTACATCATGTACCTGTAAGCCAAGGAAGTGGCCTATACCGTGAGGAAAGAAAGTACTGGTGATTTGTTTTTCAACAATTTCCTGAGGCTTAAGATTGACCAGTCCCACATCATGAAGAATTTGTGCAATGCCATCGTGGGCAAGAATATGAATGTCGGTATAAGCAACACCGGGTTTAAGTGCATTGCCTAATGTCACCGTAACTTTATCAACATGTGCGATTAGCTCAGCGAACAGAGGATCTGAGTGGCTGTACGTCCGCGTAATATCGGCGGCATAACCATGAAAAGAGGCACCGGCATCAATGAGAAACGAGCGTGACGTATCCGGCGCTGCATTGTCACAATGCATGTAATGCAGAATAGATGCATGCTCGTTGAGCGCAATAATACTCGTGTAAGGTAAGTCGTTGTCTCCCTGACCCGCCGCGCTGTTGTAAGCCTGCTTAATGGCAAACTCACTTTCACCTGCCATAAATGCTTCGCGGGCAGCACGGTGCCCCTGCACAGCCAGTTTATTGGCTTTGCGCATACACAGCATCTCGTAATCAGTTTTATACGCCCGCTGAAAGTGCAGGTAATTTAACGCCCGGTCCGGATTAACAATGTGGAATCCCAATGCGCTGGCCACTTCAATATACTCACCTACATAGGCATATTTCTGCTTATCGTAAGGCAAATGTTTTTCAACAGCGTCAGCCTGCTTTAGCAGGACGATATCGAACTCAGCCGTCCAGAAGTCATCCGGTTCAGGAGGTACTTTGTGCCAGAAATCCACAGGACGGTAAAAAATGAGTTTCGGTTTATCGGTACCGTTCACAACCAGCCAGCAATGCGGGTTATCTACAACAGGCACCCAGGCTTTGAAATGAGGATTCACCTTAAACGGATAATCATTGTCATCGAGGAAAAGCCGTTTACTTTGTCCCGCATGAATAACCAGCCCGTCCAGACCTTCCCGCTGCAAAGCTTCTCTGGTACGGGACTGAAGTGTCTCAATATGTGCGCGGTAGGACGCGGTAAGTGTGGTCATAAACCCTCATATATTCTGTCGTTAATTGTTTTAATTTGTAAAAGACCGGCGGTATGCCACCGGCCTTATTTGGGTGCGTAAGTGCCGCCTGCCCTTCCTCCGGGAGAAGAAAGGCCGGTAGCCGGCGGAATAGCAGATTTTGCCAGTTGCTCAAACAGCCCTGAAGACTCACCCAGCTGATGTTCGTAAATATAACGGTATGCCATCACCGCTTTTACGTAACTGCGGGTTTCTTTATATGGAATCGTTTCAATCCAGATATCCGTTTCTACGTTTTTGCCGGCAGGTAACCATTCCATAACCCGCCGCCACCCGGCATTATATGACGCCGAAACCAGTACCGGATTATCGCCCATTTTGTCCATCAGATAACGCAGGTACTGCACACCAAACTGAACATTCTGACCTGCATCAAACAATTCATCTGTGGATACTCTTTTTTCGGCAATGTATCCCGCAGTGCCCGGCATTAACTGCATCAGGCCGCGGGCACCGGCAGGAGACACAGCATCGACCATAAACGAGCTTTCCCGGCGGGCAATTGCCATGGCAAATGCAGGCTGGATATCGTAGGCCCGTCCGACATCATCAAACTGTTCGGCATAGGCCATAGGGAAGCGCTTCTCCACGTCATCCAGAAAGCCGCTTTGAGTAAAACTGATGATTGCCTGGTCGAACCAACCCCACTCGCTGGCCAGTAAGGCCGCGTCCTTCACTTGCGAAGTATCCAGTGAGTTCACCAGATAACGCCACTCACGTCTGGCATCAATTAAGCGGCCAAGAGCGAGAAATTCCTGCGCCCGCTTTGCCGCCGGACGCTCAGCAATCATCTGCATATTTTCGTCACTGCGGGGCGTAGAGATGTGTTTCAGCGAAGGTTTCTCATTAACTCTGGCACTGGCCATAAAACCGTAATAGTTCCGTTCCTGAGCCAGTTCACGATAACGGATACCAGCCTGCTCCTGTAACCCCATCGCCTCGAGACTGCGGGCCTGCCAGTAACGATAGGCTTCATCCTGCTGCACATATTCCGGTGCTGCCGCGATTAGATCCAGCACGTCCTGCCATTTTTCATGACGCAACAAGTAAGACATATGCCAGCGTTTTACGTCATCTGCAGCACCACTGACATCAGCCCGCTTTAACCATTCATCTGCTTCCGGTTTGTCGTCAATGGCAAGACTCAGAGCAATTGCCCTGGTCACATCCAGTTGCTGCTGATGCGTTAACACATCCGCCGGCTGCCAGAGGTACCAGGCTTTAATTGCATCACCGGCATCCCGCCAGGCAAGCTTTTCCATACCGTAAGCAAGAATTTTTCCTTCTGTTTCTTTATTCTTCAGCGGAAACTGAGACTTCTTCAGTACCAGTGATGATGAAGTACGGATACGCTGCCATAAATCAGCCAGATATTGTTCTTTTGCAGGAAGCTTACGCTTCAGGTAAGGAATAAGCTTCGGGTTACCGGACAACGCCGCTTTCTCAATTCGACCTAACACCATGTCACCGGTCATCATGCCGGCCTGCTGCCATTTTTTGAATACAGGGTCACATTCGTCCGGTTGTGAACGGCCTGCCAGCCAGATGGGCTCAACTTTTTCTAACCAGTATTCAGGCTGGCCCGCGTCTTCCAACTGATATTGCAGATATTGACACGTAATGGTTGCCCCCATGCCATCGCGATAATTAGCAAGAAACGCTTTCTTTTCACCATGAGTAGCCAGGTAACGGAGCCAGCGGCCACGTAAGCCATAGGTAAAAGGCTGGTTGTGATAATTCAGCAGGAAAGACTCTATGTCTTCACGGTGAGCTATGTCCATCCGCTGATCGATTTGCTGCCGCAAAAGATAAGGATAAAGGGGATAGTCTTTTAATGCGGCAACATCGTCTTCCAGCGCAGCCACTTTTTTCCGGCTGGCGCGGCCAAGCTGTTTTTCGAGCTCAGTAAACTGTGCCCGCTTTAACTCTGATTCGGGAGAAGAAGGCGTTGGCTGAGCTTGCACAATACCTGCAACACTCATCACACCCAGCCAGAAACTGGCAACAAGAAAAGACACCGGAATGCGCTTCACGGAAGCGGCCGAAGATACTTGCATTCAAAACCATCCATCCAAAAACGAGTGAATGACAGGGGCGTTACCAGAAAATAAGGGGTAAAAAACAAAACAACCCGAAAATTTAAAATAGCGCTGGCGAACACCCGATTTCCTTACCATTATACAACCTTGTGATGTGAATTCGAGCTTGATTTTTTGCTGTTCAATCGCCATTTAGGAAAAAAATGTAAACACTTGTTTGAATTTTTATTGAAATTTTCCGTGGCATTGTCACAATCAAGCCACCCTAACACGTCAGAGTAAGACACCGGCTTGCAGTTCCGGTTCCTCATTTCTGACATCCTCGCCATTGCCGAAGGAGACGAGAATGATATACGAAGGCAAGAGTCTGACCGTTACGTTGTCAGATGATGGTATTGCTGAACTGGTTTTTGATGCACAAGGTTCAGTCAACAAATTTGACCGCCAGACGGTAGCTGAACTGGATGAAGCCACTGCGGCTATGGCTGCTCATGGTGGCATTAAAGGTGCAGTAGTAAGAAGTGGCAAACCGGCTTTCATCGTGGGTGCTGATATCACCGAATTTACGGCTATGTTTGAGCAACCGGAAGAAGAAGTGCTTGCGTGGGTAGCTAAAACATCACAGGTATTCGATCGCTTTGAAGATCTTCCCTTCCCCACCATCGCAGCGGTAAATGGCTTCGCGCTGGGCGGTGGCTGTGAGATGGCACTGGCTTGTGATTTCCGCGTTGTTGACACTACCGCTTCTATTGGCCTGCCGGAAGTCAAACTGGGCCTGATGCCAGGCTTTGGTGGTACCGTTCGCCTCCCCCGCCTGATTGGGTCCGATAATGCTCTGGAATGGATGACCACCGGCAAAGACAGAAAAGGCCAGCAAGCACTTGATGAAGGTGCGGTAGACGCAGTCGTGGCACCGGAGAAGCTTCTTGATGCAGCTACCACAATGGTAAGCAATGCCGCTGCCGGCAAGCTGGACTGGGAAACCCGCCGTGCAAATAAAAAAGCACCGTTAAAACTGAATCAAAATGAAGCAATGATGAGTTTTTCCACGGCGCAGGCATTCGTAGCGGCCAAAGCAGGTAAACATTATCCGGCTCCCCACATGATGGTAGAGACCGTTAAAAATGCAGCCGGCCTGGATCGCGACGGCGCGTTGAAACTGGAAAACCAGGGCTTTGTTAAACTGGCTAAAACCGACGCGGCACAAGCTCAAATCGGTATTTTCCTGGCTGACCAGCTGGTGAAAGGCAAAGGCAAAAAAATGGCCAAAGCCGCCACCAAAGAAGTCAAACTTAATGCGGTTCTCGGCGCCGGCATCATGGGCGGTGGAATCGCTTATCAGAGCGCATCCAAAGGCTTACCGGTAGTGATGAAAGACATCAACACTCCGGCGCTTGATTTAGGCTTGAGTGAAGCCGCCAAAATTCTGAATAAAGGCATGGAGCGCGGCAAAGTCGACGCGAAGAAAATGGCAGCCACGTTAAATGCCATTACCCCGACTCTCGAATACAGCACGCTGAAAGATGCAGACGTTGTCATTGAAGCGGTTGTCGAAAATCCGAAAGTAAAAGGCATCGTACTGAAAGAAGTGGAAGGTGTGGTGGCAGATGACGCCATTATATGTTCAAACACATCCACCATTTCCATTAACCAGCTGGCTGAAAACCTCGACAAACCAGAGCGCTTCTGTGGCATGCATTTCTTTAACCCCGTACATCGCATGCCGCTGGTAGAGATCATCCGTGGTGAGAAAACCACTGACGACACAATTAATGCCGTCGTTGCTACCACGCTGAAAATGGGCAAAACCCCCATTGTGGTCAATGATTGCCCCGGCTTTTTAGTGAACCGTGTGTTGTTCCCTTACTTTGCCGGCTTCAGCAAACTGGTACTAGACGGTGCCGATTTCGTTGCGGTTGATAAGGTCATGGAGAAAGACTTCGGCTGGCCAATGGGGCCTGCTTACCTGCTGGATGTGGTAGGTATGGATACGGCTGATCACGCTGCGGGCGTTATGGCTGAAGGTATTCCGGAGCGCATGGCGAAACTTGAGAATGATCCGGTCACTTTGCTTTACGAAGCGAAACGCCTGGGTCAGAAAAACGGCAAAGGCTTTTATAACTTCGGTACTGACAAACGGGGACGTCCCAGTAAAGAAGCCGCAGAAGAGGCTTACAGCCTGATCAACGCAAACACTGCTGAAACAAAAGCCTTTGATAAAGAAGAAATCATTGCCCGCCTGATGATTCCTATGGCAAACGAGGCTATCCGTTGTCTGGAAGAAGGCATTGTTGCCAGTGCTGCAGAAGCCGATATGGCGCTGCTTTACGGACTGGGATTCCCTCCTTTCCGTGGCGGAATTTTCCGTTATATCGAAACACTGGGCCTTGAGCAGTTTGTTGCTCTGGCAGACAAGTATGCCCACTTAGGTCCGATCTATCAGATTTCCGACGGCGTGCGCCAGATGGCCGCTGACGGTAAGTCTTATTTCGCGTAACGGAACCAGGGAGAAGAATATGAAAGATGTAGTAATTGTTGATGCGATTCGCACACCTATGGGCCGTTCCAAAGGTGGCGTATTCAGAAATGTCCGTGCAGAGACTTTATCTGCCCACCTGATGACCGCATTACTGAAAAGAAACCCGAACCTCGATCCTGCTGAGATTGAAGATATTATCTGGGGTTGTGTGCAGCAAACGAAAGAGCAGGGTTTTAACGTTGCCCGAAATGCGCAGTTGCTGACTGACGTTCCCCGCTCCACAGCGGCAGTGACGGTGAACCGTTTGTGCGGATCTTCTATGCAGGCCCTGCATGATGCCACCAGCGGTATTATGAGCGGTCGCGGTGATGTATACATGATAGGCGGCGTTGAACACATGGGTCACGTTCCCATGACCTTCAACGTCGATTTCCACCCTGCTCTTGCTAAATATACCGCCAAAGCATCGGGGAATATGGGTATGACTGCCGAGCTGCTCGGTCGTCAAAACGGCATTAGCCGTGAGATGCAGGATGCCTTCGGCGCCCGCTCGCACCAGCTGGCTCATCAGGCCCACCTTGAAGGTCGTTGGGCAAATGAAATTGTACCCGTTGAGGGCCATGATGCAGACGGCGTGCTGACAATGGTTGATTATGACGAAGTCATTCGTCCCGAAACGACCGTCGAAACCTTATCCGGCTTACGCCCCGTATTTGATCCGGTAAACGGTACAGTCACCGCCGGTACCGCCTCTGCAATATCAGACGGTGCATCAGCCATGCTCGTTATGTCAGCTGACAAAGCGAAAGCACTGGGCTTAACGCCACGGGCAAAAATCCGCTCAATGGCGGTGGCAGGTTGTGACGCTGCAATCATGGGTTACGGCCCTGTACCAGCCACTAAAAAGGCGCTGCAACGGGCGGGTCTGAGTATGGATGACATTGAAATTGCCGAGTTCAACGAAGCTTTCGCTGCACAGGCATTGTCGTGTATCAAACAACTGGGCTGGCTGGAAAAATACGATGACCACGTCAACCTGAACGGCGGTGCCATCGCACTTGGTCACCCGCTGGGTTGTTCAGGCTCACGTATCAGCACCACCTTGCTGAACCTGATGGAAGCGAAAGATAAAACTCTGGGCCTCGCCACCATGTGCATTGGCTTAGGTCAGGGTATTGCTACCGTCTTCGAACGTGTTTAATCTTTTATAGATTACTCTGAAGAAAGGGCCTGCGGGCCCTTTCTTTATGCCCGGATATAGAAATTGGATTAGTACTGCATAAGCCTTACAACTAAACCTGCCGGGGTATACAGATCCCTGCTACACTCTGCTATATTGAAAGTTCAACAATTAACCGTTGCAGGGAATAAAATGAAAGTGATTTTCAGATGTCTGGGGCTTTTCCTCTTGCTGATTGCAGCACTTACTGCATACAGCGCAGGACATCAAACCGGTGCATTTCTTTTTGTTGTACTTGGCTTCGTGTTAGAAGGCGTGTTCTGGACGGGTCTGTTTCCCCGCAAACGTGCCGGATAAAACTGAAAGACTCAAGCACGTGCATTTAATCACCGTGCTGTAATCTGATGACGATTTCAATACCACCATGGATGGCTGAAATCCACATACTGAGGATCAATTTCTGCAGTATAAGGGGGAGCGAAGCTACGCCAGAAAACCCCGGAGAATTCTGCTGCATTGATTGTCAGCTTTCCTTCTTTCTCGTACTTTTTCAATAATTTGTTGTAGGCGCCTACCGGATATTGAGGGGTGTTGGAGCGAAAGACAACTGCACCGCCAAACTCCTCGAACATCGCCTTTTCAACTTGCCAGTGTTTAACCTGTTCTGAAGCAATCTCCTGCACACTACGTTTTGGTGGCGGAGTAAATGCTGATGCCAGCTCTTTATCTTCTTCCGTCTCGGGTTCTGGCGGAGGGGTAGCGGTATCCAGACTGTCTTTAAACACTTCAACGAAACGTGCCACCAGTTCAGCGTCCGGTTCGATACCTTTAGATTCAGCATAATCCTTTAACACACCATCCACAATGATTTCGGTGAGTCTGGCCTGCTGAAATTGCGCTACGGCCATTTCTCGGGACACATTCATAGTTTTAGCCAGTGCATTGAGCTGCTTCTCTGTGGGCGATACAGAGCGCTCTGTCACTGGTTTACCCAGCAAAGTAGCCACTACATTTTGTTGAGCATGCGCAACTGCGGATAACGTTGTGCCTAAAATGAATAAAAGAAAAAGTCGCTTAAACGGATACGACATGAATGCTCCTTGAAAAGAATACCGGTATGTTAAACCACGCGGTTGTCCATAAGCGTGATACACAGAATAAAAGCAAATAACAACGGTTCAAACAGTAACATAATGTAACCTTGCCGGTGATGCTAATAACTAAGTGTAACAATTCAATAAAAGCGGAAAGAGAGAAAATTGCAACTGCAATTAAGACGCGATGACAATCGCCGATGATAAACGGTGGGGGAAATAAAAAACGGTGACAGATGTCACCGTTTTTTTGAAATCAGATAGCGTTGACGTTGGCAGCTTGAAGGCCTTTTTGACCTTGCTCAACTTCAAACTCAACTCGCTGACCTTCGTTCAGGGTTTTGTACCCTTCAGAAACGATAGCACGGAAATGTACGAATACATCTTTGTCGCCGCTATCCTGAGTCAGGAATCCATAACCTTTATCTGCGTTAAACCATTTAACGGTGCCTGTAACTTTAGACATGTAGACCTCAAAACTTTCAATAAAACTGCGCCAAAGGCGCTTTACTCGTGGCCTCATTGCAACGGGATATTTGGGTCTTACATGGGATGGACAAACAACTTACAACAATTACAGGTGTAACCAGAGCGTTCAAAACATCATGGTAGAAACAAAAATAATCTCGTCTTAAAAAGACCTTAGGCTAAAACAGCCTAAAACCACTATAACAGTTGGCGGGAAAAATGATACAAAAATTCACCGCTAACAGAAAATTATCACAATTTCGTAACCGGAGTGTCAGATTCCCTTACTTACGAAGACTTGGGGTGACTATGACGCCAGCCCTGAATCCAGCAACCCAACCCCACTACACCGCTCAGTGCAGCGAATGACCAGTGGTGAACATATACAGGCAGAATGGCCGCCACAATGATAAACGTGGACCCGACCACCACCCAATGATTGGCCTTGGCTGTTTCCAGCTGCAAACGTGCCAGCTCCTGATGATTTCTGGCTATTTGCACAGGCATGGTTTTTACCTGCCTTAAGCTGTCATAGAGCAGATCAGGCATCTCCGGCAATTTCTCGGACCAGAAAGGCAGGTTATCTTTTACCTTGGATAACATGGCACGGACACCAACCTGTTCTTTCATCCAGTTTTCGAGAAACGGTTTTGCCGTTTGCCACAAATCCAGTTGCGGATAGAGTTGCCGCCCTAACCCTTCGATATAAAGTAATGTTTTTTGCAGCAAAACAAGCTGAGGCTGCACCACCATATTGAAACGCCTGGCCGTATTAAACAGCTGAAGCAGAACGTTGCCGAAAGAAATCTCTGCCAGCGGCTTCTGGAAAATAGGCTCGCACACCGTCCGGATTGCCATTTCAAATTCATCGATATTAGTATCGGCAGGTACCCAGCCGGAATCGGCATGAAGTTGCGCCACCTTGCGGTAATCCCGGTTAAAAAAGGCAATAAAGTTTTCCGCCAGGTAACGCTTATCTTCTCTGTTAAGCGTACCCACAATGCCAAAATCGATGGCAATATACTGCGGATTTTCGGGGTGCTCTGCAGAGACAAAAATGTTTCCGGGGTGCATGTCAGCATGGAAGAAGCTGTCACGGAACACCTGGGTGAAAAACACTTCAACACCACGTTCTGCCAGCTTTTTCATATTGGTATTTTGCGCCAGCAGGGCTTCAATATTGGAAATAGGAATACCGTATATACGCTCCATGACAAGCACGTCATGACGGCAATAATCACCGTACATCTCAGGAACGTAGAGGCTCTGTGAGCCTTCAAAATTTCTGCGCAGCTGTATGCCGTTCGCCGACTCACGCATCAGATCCAGTTCATCCACAAGGGTTTTCTGGTACTCGGTAACAACCTCCACCGGACGCAAGCGCTTGCCATCAGGCAACCACTTCTGCAGTACGCCGGCCAGGGTATACAGCAGTTCCATATCTGCGTCGATAGTTTTGCGGATCCCCGGTCGCAATACTTTTACCACCACATGCTGACCATTCTCTTTTAATACCGCGGCATGAACCTGGGCAATAGAAGCTGATGCAAGAGGTTGCTCATCGAACTGGCTGAACACCAGGTTCAGCTTAGGTATATTCAGACTTTTCAGCACGATAGCTGTGGCGGCGTCGCTGGAAAAGGGCGCCACTTTATCCTGTAGCCTGGCCAGCTCATTGGCGATTGCCGGTGGCAGTAAATCCCGCCGTGTAGATAACATCTGACCGAACTTGATAAAAACCGGCCCCAGCGCCTGCAACGCCAGGGTTATCCGTTCGCCGGCAGATTTATCTTTATGTTCGTTGCTGATCCAGAAAATCAGTTTCCGCGCCAGGCGGGCATACCAGGGTAACCAGCGGGATGGAATTAGCTCATCAAGACCATGTTGCAGCAGAATTTTATTGATGAAATACAGACGACCAATACGCATGAAAAAATCCGGTTCAGGCTTTATCCGTTAGAAGGAGGGTTTTGTTCCAGTTTTGACAGCCGGGCTTCAAAACGGGCCACATCGTCTCTGAGTTCCGAGACCTGGTCAGCATACCAGGTAACCGCTATACGGGGCACAGCGATATCTTTCTCTTCGGTCAGAGCATTACTGAGGCCGGCTTTCGCATTGTTTAAAAATTGCGTGGCAGATTGCCGGGCTTTCGTTAATAACGCAAACGCCGAATGTGCCGTCACATCACCCACGTACCCTGAGGCGATTTCCTCCCAGTCGATGTTCAGTTGCTGAAACAAAGCACTGGCCTGCTGGGCAATATTAAGTTCGCCCTCAACCGACAATTTGCCGGCCTGAATAAGGCTGGTAATTTTGCTGCTTTGCTTCAGCTCCGGTAACACATCCAATCCGGCCCGGACGCAGCAGGTATGCTTATCCAGTTGCGCGACCACATCCTCAAATGTACCGTTTTCACCAAGCACGTCGATGCGATGGGAGAACACCAGCGACAACGCTACCGGCGTGCCGGTAACGAATATGGTAAGCCGCTTACCGTTCAGAGGCTTTAAACGTTCTGCAGCATGCTTATCCAGCGCAAGCAAGCGGTTAAGAGCCGTTTCAACAGCGGCCGTAACCAGTGCAATGGCAGGCATTAAAACTTGAATCCCCGGTGTAACGCCACGATGCCGCCGGTCAGATTCTGATAGTCACACTGTTCGAAACCCGCCTGTTCAAACATGCCCTTCAATGTCTCCTGATCCGGATGCATGCGGATACTTTCTGCCAGATACTGATAGCTCTCAGCATCATTGGCCACAAGCTGACCCATTTTAGGAAGAATGTGAAAAGAATACATATCGTACAGTTTACTGAGCTGCTCAGTGGTGGGCTTAGAAAACTCAAGCACCAGTAACCGGCCCCCCGGTTTTAATACGCGGTAGATAGAATTCAGGGCGTTCTGTTTTTCAGTCACGTTACGTAAACCGAATGCCATGGTCACCACATCAAAGGTGTTATCAGGAAACGGCAATGCTTCGGCGTCGGCCTGCACATAATCGATATTGTTAACCAGACCCCGGTCACGTAATTTGTCACGGCCAACTTTCAGCATGGACAGGTTAATATCTGCCAGAGTGACCTGACCTGCAGGGCCTACAAGTCGTGAAAACTTTGCTGTCAAATCACCGGTACCGCCGGCGATATCCAGCACTTTATGCCCTGTGCGGACGCCTGAACAGTCAATGGCGTGGCGCTTCCACAAACGGTGAATGCCTAACGACATTAAATCATTCATCACGTCGTATTTAGCTGCCACAGAATCGAAAACATTGGCAACTAAAGATGCCTTCTGTGTTTTATCGACCTGTTTATAGCCAAAATGGGTTGTGGATGTTTCCGCAGCGGTATCTGCCCGGCTCGCCGTATTATCGCTCATGGCTGTCCTGTCTTTAAATTTCAGTATGAAGAAGTGTACCCAAAAGCGGTAACGAACGACAGTGGTTTGCCGCCGCTACGCTTATTTAGATCAAACTTTGCAGTGTTCTCCTGACGGTGAACATTAATTTCCGTTGGGGCCCCAGCTTAGTGACAATGTCTGGCTGATTTCCTGCAGCGACAACCCGCTTTCCTGCTGCCATTGGGCAAAACAGGCGTTTGCAGCTTTCAACGACTTCTGGCTGGTCAGTGAACCGTCGATGATTTCGTGCTTGCGCAGGTAGTCTTCCACATCACGGGAAAACAAAAAAGTATCAACGCCCAGCGCACGTAAAGTATAAGGTCCCGTATTGCCGCCCAGACGGGCACCGTGCTTTTTCAGATACAACCAGAGTTCAGTGATACGTTCAGGGCCGAACCCAGCAACAAATTCACCGAAACTATTATGATGATGTTTGATGTCCTGAATCATCATAGCGTTGTCACGCACAGTCATGACCTTTTTGTAATTGCGCACGATGCGTTTGTCAGTGGCTTTCTGCTCAAGCATTTCATCGGGCATAAGCAACACTTTCTCAATATCAAAGCCAAAGAAAACGGTTTCAAAATCCGGCCATTTGGCTTCAATAACCCGCCATACAAACCCGGACTGAAACACTTTCTTTGTCATTGCCGCTAAGAAACGGTCATCAGGAATGGCTGCTACATCTTTTGCTGATAAAGGCTGACTGACTAAATGAGAAAGGGCGGCAGCGCCGCCCTTTCTCTGTGCCGCCCGTTTTTGAATTTCTGAAAACGGTTCGGCAGCCATCAGGTTCTGATCCCCGAGTGGCGAAGCAATGCATCTACCTGAGGCTCACGGCCCCGGAACGCAACGAAAAGTTCCATGGGCTCTTTACTGCCGCCCATCTCAAGGATGTTTTCTAAAAACGCTTTGCCTGTATCACGGTTGAATATACCGTCTTCTTCGAATTTGCTGAACGCGTCAGCAGACAGCACTTCAGCCCACTTGTAGCTGTAATAACCTGCTGCGTAGCCGCCGGCAAATATATGGCCAAAGCTGTGCTGGAAACGATTGAATGAAGGCGGTGTAACCACGGCAACCTGCCCGCGCACGCTGTCGAGTACTCCCTGAACATCCACATTCGCACCATCCTGTTGATGGATTTTGAAATCAAATAAACTGAATTCCAGCTGACGCACCATCTGCATGGCAGAGTGGTAATCTCTGGCTGCCAGCATTTTATCCAATAGTTCATCGGGTAACGGCTCGCCGGTTTCATAGTGACCGGAAATAAAGGTTAACGCCTCTTCTTCCCAGCACCAGTTTTCAAGGAACTGACTTGGCAGCTCTACGGCATCCCAGGGCACGCCATTGATACCGGAAACGCCGGCAACAGACATTTTAGTCAGCATATGATGTATGCCGTGACCAAACTCGTGGAACAAGGTAACCACTTCGTCATGGGTGAACAATGCCGGCTTGCCGCCCACAGGGCCATTAAAATTACAGGTCAGATACGCGACCGGTAATTGCAGCTCACCATCCACTCTGTAGCGGCGTACACGACATTCATCCATCCATGCGCCGCCACGCTTTTTAGCACGTGCATATAAATCAAGGTAGAAACTGCCCCTCATCACATCCGCGTCATCAGTAATCGTGAAGTAGCGTACATCGTCGTGCCATACATCGATTCCCGGCTGCTCAACAATCGTCAAACCATAGAGCTGATGCACAACGCGGAACAGCCCATGCAACACTTTGTCTTCGGGGAAATAAGGACGCAGCATTTCATCAGAAATGGTGTATTTTTCCTGCTTCAGTTTTTCACTGTAGTAAGGTAAATCCCAGGCGTTCAGTGACGTAATTCCGAAACCGGATTCAGCAAACGCTTTGACTTCCTCCAGTTCTTCCTGTGCCTGCGGACGTGATTTTGCCGCGAGATCTTCCAGAAATCCTGTTACCTGATCGGTAGATTGGGCCATTTTTGTTGCCAGAGACCGCTCCGCATAGCTGCTGAACCCGAGCAGTTTTGCAATTTCAGTACGCAGGGACAGAGTCTCCTGAATGATGGCTGTGTTATCCCACTGGCCACCATTTGGCCCCTGCTCTGACGCACGGGTCGTATAGGCGCGGTACATTTCTTCCCGCAGGGCAGCATTGTCGGCATACATCATGACAGGCAGGTAAGAGGGTATATCCAGTGTGAACAACCAGCCCTGCAGATCTTTCTGATGGGCTGCCTGCTCTGCCGCAGCAAGTGCGGATTCAGGTAAGCCCGCCAGTTCTGACTCATCGGTAACATGTTTCGACCAGCCCATGGTGGCGTCCATCACATTGTTACTGAACGTAGAAGACAGCTCGCTTAAGCGGGCCTGAATGGCAGCGAAGCGTTTTTTCTCTTCAGGCGGCAGGGCGACACCGGATAAGGTAAAGTCACGGATGGTATTATCAATCAGCTTCTTACGCTGTTCATCGAGGCCGGCAAATTCGTCACTTTCTTTAAGAGATTTATAGGCATTAAACAGGCCTTCGTGCTGACCAACCCAAGTGCCGTATTCAGACAACAAAGGCAAACAGGCATCGTGGGCTTCCCGCAGTTCATCACTGCTGACCACAGAGTTCATGTGGGAGACCGGTGACCACATTTTCCCCAGGCGGTCATCAGCCTCTTCAATTTTTGCCACCACGTTGGCATAGCTAAAATCGTTACTTTCCACCACTTCGTCGATGGTGGCTTTACAATGTTCGATGGCTTTTTCAATCGCTGGCTTAATATCTTGCGGAACGATACCGGAAAAAAGCGGCAGCCCGTCAACTTGCTCAATAGCAGGGGTAGTCATAATGATCTCGCTTGTTATCTGATGTCATGTGACTTTGATTATGGTGGCTAAGTGTCACAGCAGGCAACCGCACAGACTGCCTGCTTCACTTAATAACATTTACTCAGATGTTGGGATCACACAACACAAAAACAAGCGCAGTTACATCATTGACACAAATGGTTGGGTAATCACTACTTTTTCCAGCTCATTTCTCGGTACTGCCTTGCTGAAATAAAAGCCCTGCACCTGGTCGCACCCGATAGTTTGCAGGATCCGGAGCACCTGCTCAGTTTCAACTCCTTCGGCGATGGTCCCGATATTCAGACGCTGGCAGGTTTCAATGAGGCTTTTCACCAGTTCCCGCTTATTGACCTCGTAATCGATGTTGTCCACCAGCGATTTGTCTAACTTCAGTACGTCCACAGGCAGTTTCGCGAGGTACGACATAGAAGTAAAACCGGCACCAAAATCATCGATGGCGATTTTGACTCCCAGCAACTTTAATTGCCAGAGCAGGCCATTCACGTAATCACAGTTGGTAGCAATAGCGGTTTCTGTAATTTCCAGCTCCAGGCATGCAGGGTCCACCGAATAGCGCTCAATTTCGTCTTTTAAGATTTGGACGATCCGGTGGTTTTGCAGCTGTTTGGCCGACACGTTCATGGAAATACGCTTGATATCAGGGCTGAAACGCATCAACTCAGAGGCACTACGTACACTCTGGCGCAACACCCACTCGCCAATGGCTTCAATCTGACCGTCGAGTTCAGCCAGACGGACAAACTCTGCAGGCGGCACCCAGCCAAGATGATGATGCTGCCAGCGCAGCAACACTTCAGCACCTTCCACCAACCCGTTTTTCAATGTTACTTTGGGCTGAAAAGCCAGTTTGAACTGATTATTGTCTAGACCATTTTGCACATCAGCGCGAATAAATTGCTGACGCTGATAACGCTCTATGGTGCCATCGTCGAGATTGGATACGTGGCTGGAGTGCATTTCCCGTAAAATGGTGAGCTCAAGGTTCTTTATCAGTGTGTTGTAATCTACCGGCGATTTCCCGAGTACACGGAAGCCAACGCCCACCTGGCAATACACTGCCCGTTTATCAATACTGTATGTGCGCTGCAGTTTCCGGCGCAACATGGCACACCAGGACTCAAGTTCTTCTTCATTGGTTTCACGCATCTGAAAGGAGAACAACCCGAATTCATCACAACGTACACGACAGTTACCGTCAACAGCATCTTCAATGAGCTGCCCTACCTCACTGACCAGCGCGGCCATAGTATCTTCACCATGACTGTAGGAAACATCATCCATATTCACCAGCTTCACCGCGATAAGCGCAGCGTTGGCATCAATGTTGACCACATTAGGCGCTATCTGAGGCTCACCGGCATCATCTACCTGACGGGTAAGTTCTGCGATGCGTCGTTGCCAGCCATGATTCCGGCGTCCTTTAAAATACTCAAATGCCTGGTCAATTTCATTGATGAGCTGCCCTGCATTCCATGGCTTGGTAAGATATTTATTCGCCAGTCCGTTATTCAGCAAGCCCACCGCCATATCAAAATTGCTTTCTCCGCTCAGCATCAGCGTGATGGTTTGCGGATAAAACTGATTAATATATTTCAGCAGCTCCGCACCGGTCATGCCCGGCATCCTGTGATCTGTAAGTACCACGGCGATATTATTGTTCGCCAGTACCTTCATGGCTTCCTTGCCGTTTTGAGCCGTATGAACGACATAACCTGAGGGACGGACAGCCCGTTTGATTGAACTCAGCACCGCAGGTTCATCATCAACAATCAGCAGCTCCAGTTTGTTCAACCTCGTTACAGCAGCATTAGAACCAGACATGAAATACCTCATTACCGGGGGCCGGAGACCCGGAGTACACGCATCGCATGTACTCGTGTGTTAAAAGCAAAACGCAGGCACGTGACAGTGCCGCTTTTACCTGTAATTATACGATACCATTCCTTTTTACCGTATCTTGTATAAGTACACACTTATAAATTGGTATAATAATTACACAAAAGTAAATTTTCTCTAATCCAGAAAATATAAACACCTTTATTTTCAGAAACTTAAAAATCAAACAAACACTTCAATTGTCACAAATGTCATTTACTATACTTTAGTCTTTATTGTCACTTTAAATTTTCAGTGCTATAAATACAAAGGTCATTATTTGAGCATCTTGCGGAGCAATACTTTATGAAGACGTTAACGTCTGGCGAAATCGCATCTTACTGCGATGTGAATCTCCGAACCGTCATCCGCTGGATTGAAAGCGGAAAACTCAAGGGTTTTAAGTTACCCGGCCGGGGTAACAACCGTGTACTGGTAGACGACTTTATTGAATTTCTCGAACATCACAATATGCCGGTTCCCTCACAATTGCAGGGAGAAGCAACACCTGGCATTTTGATTGTAGACGACGAATTGCCTGTAGCAAAGTCAATCCAGCGCGTAGCGAGGCGTGCGGGCTACGACACTATGATTGCCACCGGCGGCTTTCAGGCAGGTGTCATGCTCAGCCAGCACAATCCGAGACTGATGACACTGGATTTAAGCATGCCGGGTATGGACGGCTACAGTGTTATTCAATTTACCCGCGAGCAGGCAAGATACAAGCGCCTGAAAATCATTGTCATTTCTGCCCTCGACGACAACAGCCTTGAACGGGCACTGGATCTTGGCGCTGACGCGGTACTGTCCAAGCCTTTTTCTAATCATGATCTGACAGAACTGTTAGATAAATTTATGACGGTGTAAGCCCTGTTTGCCTGAGGAGTCTGTCAATGGTGAAGCGTTCTGTATTTTTGCATCCCCCGGTGTTAAGTGCGGTACTGTTTGTCGTGATGACATGTGCCTGTCTGGCATCTGAGCATGACGATACACCGGTGACAGAACTCACAACACCTGATTTTTCTGCGATTTACACGGCAAAACTACATAAATCGGAAATACCCGGCTATTTTTATGATGGATGGCAAAAATCCGGGCAAAGCATGGCAGTAGTTAAAGAAGTAAAATACCCGATAAAAGCACCACATATCTGTGATGCATTACATTTACTCTCCCCTGCCCTGACGCGTAATGACGTTCCGACAGGATATCCGGCTTCGCCACCGGGCTTATTCTTTACCTTTCGCAGTGCGGGCTAACATGACACAACATGAAAATGGCAAAAGCGCAGATCAACTGCAGCTGGAACTGGAGCAAAAAGACAGGTTGATAGACAGCCTGCAAAAAGATCTCCGCGATGCTCAGCGACAACTGTTACAAGCAGAAAAGATGGCCTCAGTCGGTCAGCTTGCCGCCGGCGTTGCACACGAGATTAATAATCCGGTAGGTTTTGTTTCCAGTAACTTGTCCACTCTGGCTGATTACGTTCATGCTTACCAGGAAGTGATGACGCAGGTTCTTAAGCTGGCAAGTCCGGAAAATACTGAGCAGGACACGATTAAATCGAAACTGGCCAGTGCCATTGAAGAACACGATATCGAATTTATCAGCGAAGATATTCTGGCGCTGGTAGATGAATCTGCCGAAGGGTTGGAGCGTGTCAGTGAAATTGTGCGCGGGCTGCGGTTATTCTCCCGTATAGACTCTGACGACCGGCAGTGGTTTGATATTAACCAGTGCATGCGTACCACATTGAGTATGGTAAATAACAAACTGAAATATATTTGTCAGCAGGAATTGCGTCTCGAAGATATACCAAAGGTGTATATAAATGTAGGGAAAATTACTCAAATCTTTACTAACCTGTTAATAAATGCTGGTCAGGCGATTGAATCTACCGGCAAACAAGGGCAAATTATTGTTAAGTCATGGCATGAAGGGGACTATGTTCATATCAGCGTGACTGATTCCGGCTCCGGAATTAAACAGGAGCACCTCGATAAATTGTTTCATCCGTTTTTCACCACCAAGCCTGAGGGGCAAGGTACCGGACTGGGTTTATCGATTTCATTTGGCATTGCCGAAGAACATGGCGGCGAATTGAAAGTCGCCAGTAAAGAAGGCGTAGGCAGCACCTTCACATTAAGTCTGCCGACGACCGGCCCGGAAGATGAGCAGGAGCCGGAATCAGACTGCTAAAGCCGGCAGCAGCAAGCGTGGTTCACAGGAGAATACATGAGCGAGCAGACGCCCACTCAAGAGGAAAAGAAGTACACGATTCTGTTTGTCGATGATGAGCCGAATATTCTTCGGGCGCTGAAGCGTGCCCTGTTCAAAATGAATATAAACATGTTGCTGGCAGAGAGCGGCAAGAAAGCCCTTGAGTTACTGGAAAGCCACACAGTTCACGTTGTGGTATCTGACATGAAGATGCCGCATATGTCAGGCGCAGAATTGCTAGAACAGGTTGCCAAATTATATCCCGACACATTCCGTGTCGTCCTCACCGGTTTCGCAGACATTGATTCAACCATAAAGGCCGTTAACCAGGGCAAAATCCACCGTTATCTTCAGAAACCCTGGGACAATCAGGAATTAATGAATACCCTGGAAGAAGGGCTCGAGCGGGTTAAATTAAAAGACGAAAATGCCCGACTGCAAAAACTGACAAGACTGCAGAATAAAAAGCTTAAGGACATTAACGCCAATCTAGAACAAACGGTGATTAAGCGGACTAAGCAAATCAAACTGGCGCTTCAGCGCATTGAGAAACACAATCTGGCACTTGAGCAGGTGTTATTCAATGTGATCAGCATCAACCCTGATATAGATGGCAAGTTTGCCATTGAAGTCAGTGAGCTTGCGACCCTTTTAGCAGAGCGTGCCGGATTACCCGCAGAGGAAATTAAACTGATCCGTTATGCCAGCTTAATTTGTGAACTGGGATGTCTCGGTCTGACACCGGCGGATTATGCGCCTCCGTTTAACAAGCTGAACTACGAGCAACAAAAGAATTTTCTGTCGCAAACAAAACAGGCGGCCACTATCCTGGCACCTGCCCAGCATCTGCAACCGATTTCTGACATTATCGAATTACAGTTTGAACACTGGAACGGTTCCGGTTTGTATCACAAGGTGGCGAAAGAGATCCCTGACGGTGCCCGAATTTTATCGATAAGTCGCGACTACTGGCGGTTAATCACCGGACGCCTGACCGAAAAACACATGACACCGAACGAAGCCAAGCAGGAACTTAAGAAACACCGCAACACACGTTATGACGCAACGTATCTGGATATCCTGCTGGAATCACAGGAAATCGGATTGCCTAAGCACATAGACAACACGTTTACTGCCAACGAGCTTACCCCCGGCATGGTACTGGCGGCCAACCTGTACAACGACAGTCATATTCTGATTTTGCCGGAAGGGCATGTATTTACCGAGTCAACGATTGCCAAACTATGTCAGTTCGAAGATGACCACGGCAAGATGTTTGAAATCACGATTAAAGCTGGCCGGCTGGACGTGGGTGAATCAGAAAATCAGGCCGAACCCGAATCAATCTGACGATTCGCGGTAGAGGGGAAACGACAGGGTAAATTCAGTCCCCTCGTTGATTGCGCTTTCCACCGACACAGTGGCGTTATGCGCCTGTAAAATTCCGTGAGAAATCGACAACCCCAGCCCCGTTCCCACTCCGGTGGGCTTGGTAGTGAAAAATGGCGAGAAAATTTTCTGCTGAGTGACCTTATCCATGCCGACGCCAGTATCTTTCACTTTCAGAATAAGACGGTTTTCCGTACTGCTTAAGTCTAGTGATAACACGCCTCCAGCTGGCATAGCATGCGCTGCGTTTATCATCATATTAATCATCACCTGCTCAAGCTGTGAAGCATCCCCCACACAGTAAGGGGTGTCTGTGTGAACATCGACCTGAATCTGATGATGATTATCGAAACGGGTTTTAGTGAGCTTCACGCACCGCTGTATAACATCCTGTAAAGACAACGGCATCATCTTACCTTCGCCCTTCCTGGAAAACGCATATAAATCACTGACTATGTCGCGAATACGATCAATACCACTGACATTAGTTGCTACGATCTCATGGGCATCTTCTAATAAAAATGACAAATCGTATTTGGCTTCCAGTTCCTGCAACATCTCTGAGCAACCAGGTTTAGTTTTCGCCCACTGTGCGATTTCTGCAAACAGTTCTTCAAACGTTTCCACATACTGCACAAGGGTTTCAAGGTTAGAGCGGATGTAACCGATGGGATTATTAATTTCGTGAGCGATACCTGCAGTGAGTTTGCCTAACTCCGACATTTTCTCAGCCTGTACAAGCTGAGCCATGGTTTCTGCCATTCCCCGGGTCATTTCATCAATGCGGGTTTGCGTACTGTCCAGCGTGGTTTTGCGCCGGCATTGCACCATTCCATTCTGAAACCAGCTAACCAGGGGCACAAAAGCATTCAATGCCTCATCACTCAATGGCTTTTCAAGCACGATGATCAACCACATTTCCGGGTGACCATTGTCAGCAAGCCGCAAACAAATAAAAGGGTCGTCATCTCCGTCGTAAAGAAATGTGTCATCAGGATAAGCCGCGTATCGCTTTCTCGCCCGCTCACACAACGCATCAAGTTCAGCATCATCGCCGGACCAGGCTTCTTCTTTGAATACCCGCAATGAGGAAACCAGAGAAAGTTCTTCGAACCAGAAAGGTGTATAGAAGCCGCAGCGGGCCTCAAAATGATTGACCAGCAGCTCAATGTATTTATCCAGCAGAGTGTGCAAAGAGCAGTCCAGGCACAGTACACTTCCCAGCTCTTGCATGAGTATGTGTACAGATTGATTACCGCGCGTGTCATTTACCTGAGGCATACTACTCATATCCCATCGCATAACCCGTTAGACTTTATTTCTTGCTACTTCGTAGTGTAGACAGTTGTTGCATTTTGAGCGAAGAAATTATTCGTGCCAGAATAGCTATATTACTCTTAACGGGCAAATGATTATGAAAACCTTTGATTATATCTGTATTGGTGGTGGCAGTGGCGGGATCGCATCGGCCAACCGGGCAGCAAAGCACGGCAAGAAAGTCGCACTCATTGAAGGTGCTGATATTGGCGGTACCTGTGTAAACGTGGGCTGTGTGCCGAAAAAAGCAATGTGGTTCGGCGCGAACGTGGCAGAAGCCATTCATAAGTATGGCCCTGACTATGGTTTTGATGTCACCGTCAATAACTACAGCTGGGAAGTGATGGTGGCCAACCGTCAGGCGTACATTGAGCGTATCCACGCTTCCTATGATCGCGTGCTTGGTGCCAACGATATTACCGTTATTAAAGGCTTTGCAACATTCGTTGACGATCACACCATTGAAGTAGATGGCGAGCAGTACACCGCAGAACATATCACCATAGCCGTTGGCGGTCGTCCGCGCTTCCCGGATATTCCCGGTGCAGAACACGGCATCGACTCCGACGGCTTCTTTGCCCTGCAAACACAGCCCGAACGGGCAGTGGTTGCAGGAGCCGGCTACATTGGTGTGGAACTGGCGGGCGTACTGCATTCACTGGGCACAAAAACCGATTTGGTTATCCGTCATGGTCAGCCACTTCGTCATTTCGACCCCATGATTGCTGAAACGCTCACGGAAATTATCGACAGCGAAGGCCCTGCCCTGCATAAGTTTTCAGAAATTGAAAAAGTGGAAAAGCAGGATGACGATTCACTGAAAATCACCCTTTCCACCGGTGAAATCATTGAAACCGATGTGCTTATCTGGGCCATTGGCCGGGTACCATCCAGCGACAAGTTGGCGTTGGAAAACACCGGTATCGACACCGACGATAAAGGTTTCATTAAAGTTGATAAATTCCAGAACACCACGGTAGATGGCGTGTACTGTGTGGGCGACGTTACCGGCCATGCAGAGTTGACGCCGGTTGCCATTAAAGCCGGACGTTTGCTCAGTGAACGCTTGTTCAATGGCCAAAGCGATGCGCACCTAGATTACAATCTCATCCCAACCGTCGTATTCAGCCACCCGCCAATAGGCACTGTGGGCATGACAGAGCCGGAAGCAGAAGAAGCCTACGGTAAGGAAAACCTGAAAGTTTACACGTCATCGTTTGCCGCCATGTACACGGCTGTCACCAAACACCGTCAGGCTACGAAAATGAAGCTTATATGCGCCGGTGAAGAGGAACGGGTGGTTGGCCTGCACGGTATAGGAATGGGCATGGATGAAATTCTGCAGGGTTTTGCTGTCGCCATGAAGATGGGCGCAACCAAAGCCGATTTCGACAGCTGTATTGCGATTCACCCCACCAGCGCCGAAGAGTTTGTCACCATGACCTGATTTGCGTGCCGTATAAACGAGAAAAGCCGGTTTCCATAAACCGGCTTTTCTGTTCAGATGACCTGTATCACCCCTCTACTTCCTCAACATAATCCCACATTTGCTGTAGTTGCTCGCTGAAGCCATTATTCAGCAGCGGGAAGCGGTGGAAGGTTTTCGGATCAAGCGATACCTGTTCGATGTGGAAACCGGCGCGGGTGCCGTAGCGTTTCCACGGATTGCGGCAGAACAGTCTGAACCAGCGTTCAACATAAGCAGCCAGTTGGCGCATGTCGTGTTCTTTGTCGAAGCCGTTGAGCATCAGTTCCACCAGAATGCTCTTTGGCCACATCTGGCGGGCCAGGTAGCAATCCATGATGAAATCGCACACCACGTAAGGCATCAGATCCGCTTCATCGGTCTGCTCTTCCGGGCGCAGTTCCGCAGTAGGCTGCTGTACGTTCACGCGGTGCATTTCTTTCAGTTGATGACGGGCACTTTTACCGTCAACAGACAGCGGCAGTCCCACTTCTTCCAACCAGCGATTCACCTTACGGATAGTGGTTTTGTTGATACCGGCAATCACAGAAATCACACCGGACGTATCACCATCCATGGTGGCGTAACCCAGTGCTGATTCAGACAAGTTAGAAGTCGCAATCAGCAATTTGTTCTCACGGTTCGCCAGCATCCATACACCCGGACTACGACTGCGGGCCTGAATGTTTTGCATGGCGATATCGTCGGTTTTCCAGCTTAGCGGCCGGTCCGGATATAACCCATTTACCAGCGAGTGATATTGCTGTACCACCGGTTCGATATTCCAGCTATGGAAAGTTGCACCAATTTCTTCCGCCAGATATTTCGCTGCGTTGAACGTGGTTTCAGAGGAGTTATCTGTGCCCTGATATAAGCACAGCAACACCTTCGGCATGGCCTTTTCTTTCAGCCAGGCAATTTTATCTTCGCCCGGCGCGATGGCGTCTATTTTCGCAGCTAACCCTTTCGGCAAGGTCGCCAGGTAATCGTGTACGCCGAGTTGTTCCAGCGCCACGAAATGCGACACATACACCGAAGCCGCCACCAGCGCGGAATCCGCACCGCCGGACAAACTCACCACGTAACCGTCGGTGTGAGTACGGGTAGTCCAGTCCCACAAGCCATTGCCCAGCGCATAGCAGATTTCGGTGTAGGCGTAGTCATCACCACTGAGTGCATCCCAGAATACCGGCAGCTCGTCTTTGGCGGAATCTACGCGGTCGTTGCTGCGTGCAGCCAGCACGGCATCGTTAGGCAGGGTGAGTGACAGTTCGATATCCACCACATTAGTGTCGTCAATATCGATGGTTTCAGAACTGATAACGCGGGAAACACGGTTGGCACTAACATTCACCAGCGTCTGATTCATCACCACGTCGCGCACGTTGAAGCGGTCACCACGGGAAACCACTTTACCTTCTGAAGCAATCAGTGAACCGCCATCGAAAATGCTGGTACCGTTTTCCGTTCCGGCTAAGTTAGCATAGGCGTACACCACGCCAAAGGCACGGGAGCCTTCTTTAATAAACTGCTCGCGGATAAAATTTTTGCCTACCGCGAAGTGAGAGGCACTGGGGTTTAATAATACATCCACGTTACGATGATAGAGATCACGCCCCGGACGGTTTGCCACCCAGGCATCTTCGCAGGTTTCCACGCCAATACGCAGGCCACCGGCATTCACTACCACATCACCAAAAGGCACGTTGAATGTCGGATGATTTACCACCCTGCCCCGTGGCCAGGCTTCAAACCAGCGCGGCTCATAGTGCAAGCCATTACGGGCCAGATATTGTTTACAGGCAAAGCCATGCAGGCCGTCAGCACTGATAAATGCCGTGGTGTTATACACCTGCCCGCCCGGAAACATCACCGGCATGCCCATAGCAATAAGCATGTTGCCGGCATGTTCGCGCTCATGGGCCAGCGCCTGATAGCCGGCGAGCACATCGTTCAGCGCAGCTTCCGTCGCCTGGTTAAATTCCTGGTAACTGAAATTGTCTTCACACCCGTAGCCTGTCAGTGCAAGTTCAGGCATAAGCAGGATATTGATATGGGCGTCCATTGCACGCTCTACGGCGCCAAGGATTCGGGAAACATTGCCCTTAAAGTCGAAAGGAATTTGACGCAGCGCTGCTGTGCCGATTCGGGTGTAATTTGCCATAGGTGATCTTATGCCCAGTCTACTTCGAATACCTTTTTCAGGTAGCTTACAAATTCAGGATCTTCGCAAAGGTTTTTACCCGGCGCATCAGATATTTTCGCCACCGGCTTACCGTTAACCCGTACCAGTTTCATCACGATATTCAGTGGCGTCACGCCGCGAACATCGTTAGACAAAAAGGTACCAATCCCGAATGATGTTTTGATTCGCCCGCGGAACCGCAAAAACAGCGTTACCATGGTTTTAAAATCCAGCCCGTCACTGAAAATAATGGTTTTCGTTCGCGGATCAATATGCAAATTCTCATACATGCGAATCGCCTTTTCCCCGAATTCTATCGGATCACCGGAGTCATGTCTTAAACCATCGAACAGTTTTGCAAAGTACAAATCGAAATCACGGACGAAAGCGTCCATACCAATGGTATCGGTTAACGCGTAACCCAACTGGCCACGGAACTCCTTCACCCAGGCTTCAAGGGTGTGCTTTTGTGAATTCACCAGCTGCACGCCAACTTGCTGGGACAACATAAAAATTTCATGGGCCATGGTACCGATTGGCAAAATGTCGAACTCTTTCGCCAGATGCATATTCGATGTACCGGTAAGAAATTGCGGCACCATGCTTTTCAGCATATCAATAACAGTAAGCTGTGCTTCATAGCTGAAGCGACGACGGGTACCAAACTCAGCAATGGATAAACCGGACAAATCGTGCTTTTCATGCTGTTCTTTCAGCCATTTCACCTTTTCGAATAAAGGCTGACGCACATCCTCGTAGGTTTTGTTTGGATAGTTCCGGCGGTTGTACACTTCTGCCACGGTAGACAATACTGGCATCTCAAAGTTATGTACGTGCATCAGGGGGCCTTTCGCACGAATCGACAACTGACCGTCTTCTTCTGACAAATGCAAAAAGCGTGTCTGATAAGACCACATTCGAAGCCACTCAATGAAGTCTTTCGTGTACCAGGGGATGGATTCCAGCCAGCTTATCTGGTCCGGCGTAAACCGGAGGCCGTCGAGCTTTTCCAGCTCCTGTTGAATTTCAGCCCGGTATGGACGTAAATCCACATCGCTGCGCACCACAAACCGGTATTCCACATCTTCAACATATGGAAACTGGTGCATAAAACACTGCCACATGTTCATTTTGTAGAAGTCGTTATCTAACGCAGAGAAGTTTAAGTGTTCCTTAAACAGAGAATTTCGGGACATGGGTTTGTTTCTTAGTGGATTATGCAGCAAGGGCCTTTTTGACATCGTCGATGGTAGCGGCGATGACAACTCCTGATTCTTTAAGAGATTGAATTTGGGTGTCGATACCGTCAGGCGCAATGCCCCGGCACGCATCAAGGTGCAATATGACAGTAAACCGGCCTGTATTTTGTAGCTGACGGGCGGTAGTAGCGACACAGAAATCTGTCGCCAGGCCACCTACAATTACTGTTGTCACGTCATTACAGCGTAAGTACTCGATTAACCCTGTGGACAGCTTTTCAGCCAGGTCATGGTAACAGGCGCCATAGGGATGAAGGTCGGGAGCCACGCCTTTCCAGACGAAAAAATCGTACTCTGTGGGCGCAGGTAAACCGTCAAGCAGCTCAAAGCCTTTTGTTCCCGGCTTGCAGTGCATTTTAAATGTGCAATCGGTATTCGGATGCTCCAGCGGTTGAAACTGTTCATCGTCGTTCTCCACCCGGAACAAGGCTGCATCACAATGAGAATCGCTGGAACCCACAATGAAATCCGCCAGTGCATTTTGCGCCAGCAACGCCGGTACGATCTCATCTCCGCCCGGAACAGGCAGTTCATCGGGGCATAAAGGGGTAAACCCTTTTTGCGGATCAACGTTAACGGATGCAATTGTCATCAATAAGCTCCTCACTTTTTAAAGAGTATTCTATCAATACCCTTTAAAGTCAATCAAAATTTAATCAATCACTACCTAACCTATTTGGAGTCTTTTAAGTCGTGGTTTTATTTGCCTTTCTGGTAACTAATGAGTATTTTAAAAACACTCATTAAGAAGGTATTCAATATGAAAGTAGCGGTGTTTGGTTCAGCGTTTAATCCGCCCACAAAGGGGCATGCTGATGCGATTGAATCGATTCTGGCACATGCAAATCACTATGAACGGGTAGTGCTCATCCCTTCTTTTTGCCACGCATTCGCGAAAAACATGATTGATTACAGTCACAGGGTTGCCATGCTGAATGCGTTCGTGAGTGATCTTCAGGATGACCGTATACATGCCCTGCCCGTTGAGCATCTCATCAGTGACGGTGAAAGCCCTGTGTACACCTACGATGTACTGTCTTACTTACACAATACGCAGTTTAGCGGCGATCAGCTTACTTTCGTCATCGGGCCGGATAACAAAGCAAACTGGCCGAAGTTTTATAAAGCGCAGGAAATTGAAGAAAAGTGGCATGTTCTGGTGGTACCTGAACGGCAATCTATCCGTTCAACCATGGTCCGTGAGGCGCTGGCAGAGGGGAATGCCGCAACATCGCTGATAACCCCTTCCGTGGCTGACTACATCAACAGGCATCAGTTATATGCGTGAAACTGCTTACCCGACCCCGGTGTGTACCATTGACGCCATTTTATTGCGTATCCGTGCTGATAAGCTGGAAGTTGCCCTGATCCGCCGCCCTGCTGATGCGCGGGTATATGCCAACGTATTAGCATTGCCGGGCGGATTTGTTCATACCGACAAGGATCAGACACTCAACGACACACTCCTTCGCAATTTGCAGTCAAAGGTGGGCCTGAGCCCGTCTTATATCGCTAAACTGGAATTTGAGGGTAACATCAGCCGGGATCCGGAGGGATGGAGTATTACCTGTCCTTATTTGTGTCTGGTGGACGACTCTGCGCCGTGTCTTGAGCATGTTCACTGGCATGATGTCAGCGATTTTCTGCGTGATTCACCCTCACTGACACTGCCGTTTGACCATCAGCAACTTATACAGAAAGCCTTTCAACGGCTTTATCACCGCGCAAAATACAGTACCGAACCCAATTACTTTTTCAAGAATCCGTTTACCCTCTCAGAATTGCAAACGGTGTATGAAATCGTGCTTGGCAAACCCCTGCACAAAAAGAACTTCAGAGACCGGATTGAAGAAAGTATGTCAGTGGAAGAAACCGGTGACAGTAAAATTGTCAAACGAAGCCGGGCCAAACTTTACACCCACAAACACCCGTTAAAGCCCCACTTTTTCTCCCGGGTCATGCAAGGTGCGTTTGATTAATTTTTAAGATTAAGTCTATCAATTAGTCCCGTTACGCACTTTCTGAAATACCGCGCATAATACATTCATTAAATTTAATGGAGAGTTATATTATGAGAGCGGGTATTTCAACTGTCGCTGTGTTGTTCGCTGTTGCGTTTGTTGCAACCTATGTTCTGACTGCAAACCTGGTGATGAGCGGTTTTTCAGCCTTAATGGTGTCATTTTTTCATTTGTGCATCCGCTGGATCCTCACTGAACTGGACCCTTCTTCCGCATCGCTTTAGGTCTGTCTCAGTTTGCGGGTCGTTGTCGTAAACCTCCAGATACGATGAATAACCTCTTTAGTAAAACCATCCGCTTTGCAAATCCGGTAAGCCGTGTCGTATGCTTCTGAACGGGAAACGGGCTGTTCGCCGGCATTGATGCCAGCCAGCCGCATAACACACAACAAGTACCTTTACCGGAACGCATAATGATAAAAATCACCCGAAACAGTCTGGCACTTGCTGTCAGCCTGATGCTGGGCAGCAGTGCTGCACTGGCCGAAACGACAGACAAATCAGAAAACGAAAACTGGGATGTGCTCAAGCCTCCCTTCGCACTTAACAGCGTGGATATTGAAACCAGCGAAACCACCTGGTCCAGCCTGGACATCTCACCGGATGGCAAATTTATGGTGTTCGATATGCTTGGCGATTTGTATAAAGTGCCGTTATCCGGCGGCGCTGCAACGTCGCTAACACAGGATTTTGCCTGGAACATTCATCCCGCCATTTCGCCGGACGGTAAGCATATTGCGTTTATCTCAGACCGCGGCGGTTTGTCCAATGTGTGGGTGATGGATATCGACGGCAGTAATTTGCGTCAGGTGACTACGGAAAAGAAAAACATCATTCATTCTCCGAAATGGAGTCCGGACGGGCAGTACATTGTTGCCACCAAAGGGATTATGTCCAGCCGGAGTATTCCGGCCGGTGAAATCTGGATGTATCACATTGCCGGTGGTGACGGTCTGCAAATCAAAGCCCGCGAGCACGGGAACGCAGACCAGCAAAATATTGCCGACCCGGTGTTCTCACATGATGGCCAGTACATCTATTACACCCACAACACCGTGCTGGGTGCAGGCTTCGAGTACAACAGAGATCCCCTTGAAGGGATTTTCGACATCACCCGCTTCGACCGCGAAACCGGCAAAGAGGACAGTTTTATCAGTGGCACCGGTGGCGCTATTGTACCTGTGCCCTCACCGGATGGTAAATACATCGCCTTTATCCGCAGGGTTAAAAACAAAACCGGGCTTTTCCTCAAAGAGCTGGAAACCGGCCTTGAGAAACCGCTAACCCTTACCCTTGAGCGGGATATGCAGGAAGGCTTTGGTTCAGAAGGCTACTTTGCCTATTACGACTGGATGCCCGACAGCCAGTCTCTGGTTTACTGGACAGGTGGTAAGTTTCACAACATCGACATTAAAACCGGCAATATCGGAGATATTGATGTCAGCGTAAAAGCGACACTGCATTATGCAGATGCACTGCGCTTCGATGTGGATGTGGCACCGGAAGAATTCGATGTAAAAATGATTCGCTGGTCGCAAAAGTCGCCGGACGGCAAAAGTATATTGTTCCAGGCCCTGGGCAAGCTTTATGTTAAAGATATTAAAAGCGGCAAAATGACCCGCCTTACGAAACAAAATGAGCACGATGAATATTTTCCCCGTTATACCAACGATGGAAAGTTCATTGTGTACACCACCTGGAATGACGAAAAGCTGGGTGATGTACGCATAGTTTCTGCCAAAGGTGGCAAAGGGAAAGTGATCACCAAAAAGCCGGGGCATTATGTAGAGCCAAGCTTCTCACCGGATGGCCGTTATGTCGCATTCCGGAAATTCAGCGGCGGCTATTTGTTAGATCCTACTTATTCGGTAGAGCCGGGGTTATATGTGGCTGATTTGAAGAACGACACTGAAGTCAGAGTCAGCGAAAGTGGTGCACAACCCCATTTTGCCGGTGATGATGGTCGTGTGTATTTCACCGAACGCGCCGGCGGTTCTGCTTACCCTGAAACGCAATTGAGCAGCACTAATTTACGCGGTGAAGACAAACGCACGCATTTATACGGCGCGGATAAAGTCAGCGAATATCGTTTGTCTCATGATAAAAAGTGGGTGGCTTTTGTTTACCAGTTCAAGACCTACGTAGCACCATTCGTAGACAATGGTCAGAAAATTACGCTGGGACCGGACATGACATCATTACCGGTTACACAGCTCTCTGCCCGCGCCGGCGAGTACCTGAACTGGAGTCCTGATAGTACGTCGGTAGGCTGGTTCCACGGACCGGTGTATTACGAGCGCGCACTGGAAGATGCATTTACTTTTGTTGCCGGTAAAGAAAAAGATGCACTGCCGGAACCGGAAACCAAAGGCATGAACCTGTCTTTCAAATCGAAGGCAGATAAACCCGGTGGCTACAAAGCGCTGGTCGGCGGCAAAGTCGTTACCATGCGTGATGCAGATAACACACAGGAAGTCATCGAAAACGGCGTAGTGCTTATTCGCGATAACCGGATTGAAGCCGTTGGCTCACTTGACGATATTACTATTCCTGATGACGCCATGCGCATCGATACCCACGGAAAAACCATTATTCCGGGCTTAGTCGATGCCCATGCTCACGGTTCTCAGGGGCGTAACGAAATTATTCCTCAACAAAACTGGGGACAATTTGCCAACGTAGCATTTGGTGTGACCACGATTCACGATCCATCCAACGACACCACTGAAATCTTTGCCGCCTCAGAGTTGCAACGACATGGCGATATTATTGCTCCGCGCATTTATTCCACCGGCGCGATTTTATACGGTGCCGAGTCACTGGGTTATAAAGCCATTATCAACAACTACGATGATGCGTATTTCCATGTTGAAAGGCTGAAAGAAGCTGGTGCGATTTCAGTAAAAAGTTATAACCAGCCCCGTCGGGACCAACGTCAGCAAATTCTGTGGGCTTCACACGAACAGCAGATGATGGTTGTGCCGGAAGGCGGCGGTAAAATGCAGCAGAACCTGACTATGGTGGTAGACGGACATACCGGTCTTGAGCACAGTTTCCCTGTGGCGAAAGGCTATGATGATGTTAACCAGTTATGGGCAGCCACAGAATCGGGTTACACACCAACCTTCGTGGTGTCGTATGGTGGCCTGATGGGTGAAGAGTACTGGTACGACAGAACTGAAGTGTGGAAGAACGAGCGCCTGCTACGCTATGTGCCGTCAACCATTCTCGACAGCCGTGCTATCCGCCGTCCTACCGCACCGGATAACCAGTACAATCACTTCGAAGTGGCAGCGTATGCAAAAACACTGCGCGACAAAGGTGTGAGCGTGCACATCGGTGCCCATGGCCAGCGTGAAGGTTTAGCCGCTCACTGGGAATTGTGGAGTATGGCTCAGGGTGGTTTCACGCCATGGGAAGCCCTGCGTGGCGGAACCATTGACGGTGCCAAACACTTAGGCATGGGTAACGACCTTGGCAGTATAGAAAAAGGTAAGCTGGCCGACTTAGTTGTGATTGACGGTGATGTACTGAGCGATATCCGCAGAAGCGAATTTGTTGAGTATACCGTGCTGAACGGACGGGTTTATGAGGCTGCGACGATGAATGAGGTGGGCAGCCGTAAACAGCGTAAGCCGTTCTTCTTCGAGGCAGATAACAAACTGTTTATGCCGGAAGAGACTGCGCAGGAAATCAACGCCAAAGCGCATATGTATCACTGGAGGCATTGATACCTTAAACCTGTACGGGCGCCTGATAAGGCGCCCTTTTTATTTCATGCTGCTGGCAACGCCATCGCAGGTTTGAGACTGTCAGCGACCTGTTGTGGATCGCGGCAAATAAGATAAACCTCATCCTGCCAGTCTTCAAATGTCGCCATCATTGAATATAACAGCGCCGGCTTACTGAATCTGATGCGCACGTTAGCTTCATCACCCTGCCCCAAAATCAATGCATCACCACAGTCAGCTCTGCTCCAGCTCCCTGCCTCTGCAGACTCAATGGCAGACAGCCTGGCGAACAGGGTACTGTAGAAACCCGGATTGATGACCAGATCATCGTCCTGAATATACAGCGAGAAATGCTTTCCTATACGGATACTGGCAATGGCAGAAATCATCGTCCAGAGGATCAGGCTGCAAACGATAACCGCTGCGGTATGACTCCATTCAGCCAAAAGCCAGTATGAAAGCGCAGCCGCAAACACTATTCCGCCTGTCAGCACGCATTGATAAATCACGCTGTCTGATTTGGTATGTAGTTTCCCCACGGGCGACACATGCCGGCGGGTAAACCGGGGAATGGCATAAAACCAGGATGCCGGTTCATGGGCCCATAAAACAGCAGTCATTCGTTTTTTGTCATCCTCTGCATACGCTTTATGAGCATGCAATCTCGGATCACCGGGAAGATGGCGGGCTTTCCACAAGCTTTTAACCACCATATAAACCAATGCAAATTCGAGAATAATAAGCACTGCCGCAATGGGATAACGTAGCCAGGAAATAAACTCAAAATAAGCAGCAAGATCTTCAGGGAAGGTGTACCGCGCGGCCACCGCCGCGAGACTAAAACTGATGATTATTTTCCACAGTTTCTGTTTGCCTTTCACAACAACACAAACATAGTACGCTGCAGGCAAAACAATAAAATACAGGCCTGCAAAAAGTGCGGTGAGCCACTTATCCTGCGGTAACCGGATTGTGTCAGGTAGAAAGTAATAGCCGCCGGCAAATGTAGCGACCATCAGAACGAAATAGATAAGACGATACTGAGCAGATTTCTGCATAGCAACACTCCCTGTTTGCTTAACCATGCCACCGGTAAAGTTTACTGCATGGTCAGTTCTCTGCGCAAAGGGAGATCAGTTTCAGAATGTTACCCGCACGGCGTCTCAGTTACCGGTTACGTCCGTATTGTTCGTGAGATGACACCCAGTCAGATGAAGAAATGGCCGAAGCCAGCGAGATCTCTCCGGCCAGTGCCACCGCTCCTACAATCTCGGCAAATTTGTACACTTTATTTTTGCCGTAACAATCCATCAGCTCCAGGCACTCTTTCTGTGTACCTATGCCGGTTCCACCGCCGTAGGTAGCAACAATCAGAGAAGGGATAGTCAGCGAGACATATAAATCCCCTTCTTCGGTGAGCTCGGAGTACATGATCCCCGCCGAGGATTCAGAGACATTAGCGACATCCTGTCCCGTGGCAATGAACATGGCGGTGATACCGTTAGGCGAATGCAGGCCGGTGTTATTGACGCCGGATAAAAACGAACCGATACCCGCTACTCTGCCATGATAATCAATTTGTTTTGGTTCCACGCGCATTACGCTAAGTAAATGCTCGCGCTTGATGGTAGCCTCTGCAGTAACCCGTTTTCCCCGGGTCCGCATAATATTTATCTGCGAGGCCTTTTTGTCGGTGGCAAAGTTAGACTCCAGATAAAAATTCACAATCCCTTCGTAGTGATCCATGATCCAGCCACAGGCAGCAAATGTGGCGCGCCCCACCATATTCTGACCGGCGGCATCTCCGGTTCTGTAGTTAAAACGGAGAAACGCAAATTTGTTAGACAGGAAATGGTCGATGTAAGTCAGCTTCGCCACCGAAGATGTCGCTTCTGCTTCCTCACGGATCTTTTCAATATTTTGATTTATCCATTTAACGAAATCCCGTGCCCCGCGCGCATCAGAAAAAACAAAAACCGGTGCCCGTTGCATGGCATCATCAACCACCGTTGCTTTTACACCTCCGCTCATATTCAATAGCTTCATGCCACGGTTATAAGACGCCACCAGCGTGCCTTCAGTGGTAGCCAGCGGCACCACAAAATCGCCTTTCGCATATTCTCCGTCGATGGTGAGCGGACCCGCTATGCCAATGGGCACCTGCGCCACACCAATAAAGTGCTCAATATTGCCTTTGAGTGTGTTGGGGTCGATGGAATAGTTGCCTACATGATTCACCGGCGCGCCGGTTGCAGAAGCGAAATATGCCTGACGGGCTTTGATGATTTCTGCCTGATAGTCGTCATGGAGATCTCTTGGGATCCCCTCCGGTTTGGCACTGATGTCTGAAATGTTGTCTTCGACTTCAAACTTCAGCTTACCGAATGGAGAGGCCTTGAAAGAAAGTCCCAATTTAAGCTTTTCAGGCCCGGCCTTTGCCCGCACGTTCAAAAAAACCGTAATAACTTCCCGTAGCGGAAAAGAAATGTCCCCTTTTGCATTAATTTCCTCGGCAGAGAGCAGCATGTCCGCCCCGACTTTCAGAGTAATTTTCTCTTTCGGAATATGATTGCCATCCAGCACGATATGTAAAATTTCGCTGATACTGGCGTCTTTCAACCGGTTTTTCAGCATAAAGCACAAACCATCTTCCGTTTTTTGCAGACTGCCGTGGGTATACAACTGCTTTAAAAGCATGCTGGGGATAAACATGAGGCACTTCCTTTTTAATGGCTGACGCTTTTTGAGACGCGCTTATTATCAATGTAATACAGTAGCGTCAGTTAACAACAATTTCACTTCTTTCCCGGTCAAACCAGCCACTGGGTTGACCCCCGTCAACCTTTCAGGACTTGCCTGAAACGGACATGACTTAACAAAAACGGACATAACGCACATTTTTTGTACACAAATTATCCAGTGTCCGTGATTTGAAAGCCTACGGCACTGCTTCTTGTAAATTTAATTCCGTCAGCAGGACGCTGATGTGTTTTCGACAGATTGCCCCTGTTACCGGAAAAGGAGGTGTCAGGGACTACGATGCCAGGGATTCAATTGATCAGTTAAGGATGCTGTTCAGGGGTAATCTGCCGGACTTTTATTTAGCAAGGAGTAAATCATGGAACACAAGCTGTTCAGACAACAGGCTTTGCAACATCAGCTGACAGCCAGTCAGGGAGACGTATTTGTTTTACCGTCTTTGCCTGTCAGGATGATCAGCCTGATGGTAACAGGTTGGGTCATCGTGATGGCCTGGTATCTGAATAGTCAGGAATACAAAACCTTCACCCGGATCAACGGCTGGCTGGAAATGTCAGAAGGCAGTACGCCGGTTTATCCGGACAATACCGGCGGACGGGTTGCCGCTATTCTCGTGAAAAATGGCGATGAGGTTGAGGCGGGAACCCCCTTACTTAAAATCAACAGCGGCCAGACGCTGGGCTCCGGCGAAGACGTGCATTTTGCAGTGCACAGTCAGTATGAAGTTCAGCAGGAACAGCTTGAACAACAACTACGCTATCTCACTGTCGCCCATAAACTGGCAATTGCAACGACCAGAAATACCGGCACGCAACTGGAGCGGGATATTAGCAAGCTTAACGGACTCATTGAGCTGGTAGGCCAGCGGATCGCTCTGGCAGAAACGTCTGCTAACTCGATGGCAACACTCGCCGATGCCAGATTACTGGCGAAAAATGAACATCTCAGTGCCGCCCGTGCTGTGTTATCGCTAAAGCAGGAATTACTGGAATACCAGCGGGAGCGTGAAAGTAAGCTCGCCTACCTTGACGAAAATCGCCACGAGCTGGCGAGGCTCCCCGCCAGTCAGGAGCAGGAGCGCCTTGATCTTCAGCATCAACTCAGTGCATTACGCAATCAGATGCTGCAGTGGGACAGTCAGCACAAGAAGGTGATTACCGCATCAAGAGCTGGTGTGGTATCCGATTTGTCTGTACGTAGCGGTGACTTCATCAATACGTCTAAACCTCTACTGAATATACAACCCTCTTCTGACACCCTTACCGGTAAGGTGTTGCTGCCAGCCCGGTCGGCAGGTTTACTGCAACAGGGTCAGTCAGTCCGCATTAAACTGGATGCTTTCCCTTATCAGCAATACGGCACCGTTGACGGTGTTATTACGCAAATATCTGACGATCTTATCCAGCCACAGAGTAAGCAATGGTTTCCTGTCACCACAGACGAACCGGCATATCTGGTTCAGGTTTCGCTGAATAAACAAAGCATCGCCACCTACGGACAGGAAACACCACTGAGAAGCGGCATGACCTTCAGTGCCGATGTGACGACACGGGAGTCCAGCCTGATTGAATGGCTTTTCGCACCATTACTGTCTGTAAAAGGGGCGTGGTAATGCAGGCCCTCTTATCAGCAAACCCGCTCCCTTCCCTTCGCCGTTCTGTTAAAACACCGGTGGTGTATCAGGCGGAAGCCGCAGAATGCGGACTGGCCTGCCTGTGTATGATATTGCAGGCCCATGGCGATAAAAGAACACTGGCCGAACTCCGGCAGGAATATGGCTTGTCACTGAAAGGGGCAACGCTGGGAGACATTATTACCATCGCTAAGCGCCTTTCTTTATCTGCAAGAGCGCTGAAACTGGACTTGGATGATCTGCCAAAACTGCAATTGCCCTGCGTAGTTCACTGGGATATGAAGCATTTTGTGGTACTCACCGCAGTGAACAAAAACAGCGTAACCATTCATGATCCGGCCACGGGTAAACGTAAAATGCCGTTATCCCGTTTTTCCGCTCATTTCACCGGCATTGCTCTGGAAGTCTCTCCGGCCCCGGCTTTTACACCGGTCACGGCTACCCCAAAGCTGACAATAAGCAGTTTCTTCTCAGGTCTCAGCGGGCTTCGCAGAACCTTGCTGCTTACCTTCTGTATTACCCTGCTTATTCAGTTATTTGCCCTGTTGTCTCCTTATTACATGCAAATGGTGGTAGATGATGCGCTGCCCGCAGGATCGTCTGACTTTTTGACCGCATTAACCATAGGCTTTGCGCTTTTTCTGTTAATTGAATGTCTGACTTCAGCGTTACGCCAACATATCCTTTTACACTTCACCAGCCGCCTGCAACTGCTGATGAGCGCCAGGGTATTCAGTCATTTACTGCAACTGCCGCTAAAATGGTTTCACAGCCGGCACACCGGCGACATTATTTCCCGTTTCAGTTCATTAAATGCATTGCGGGATTTTCTCACTGCCAGCTTCATTACCGTGATCATGGACGGACTGATGGCACTGGTGACAGTGGCAGTCATGTATGTTTATGCGCCGCTTCTGGCCACGGTAGTCATTGTTATCACCTTTTTGTATGCGCTGTTCCGCGTGTTTGCCTGGCATTGCGTCCGGCCTCATCACGCCAACAAACTGGAGCTGGCTTCAAAGGAGCAAACGCACTTCATCGAATCCATGCGGGCCATTCAGACAATCAAGCAATTTAACCTGGAGGCGAGCCGCCACGGCCACTGGCTGAACCGGCTGACATCATCCTTAAATGCAGACATCAGTATCGGCAAATGGGGTTTGCGTACCAGCATTGCCAAACAGGTCATCACCGGTGCCGAAAACATTGTAGTGATTTACCTTGGCGCACAGATGGCTATGGAAAATGCACTGACCACCGGTATGCTGTATGCGTTTATCAGCTACAAAAACCGCTTTGTTACCGCCGCTGAAAGTCTGATCACCACCGCACTGGAATGGCGTATGTTATCGCTACACATTGACCGGCTATCAGATGTGGTGCTGGCTGAATGTGAAGACGTACCAGTCGCTTTTTCCGGTGTAGACGGCACAGACAATACCGGCCCGGCAACTTTATCCCTTAGACAGGTCAGCTATGCTTACGACAGCTTTTCAGCACCGGTACTTGAAAATATCAACCTGACCGTTGCCCCCGGCGAAGCAGTAGCGATCACCGGTGCAAGCGGCTGCGGAAAATCAACGTTACTTAAATGTATTACCGGTATTCACCCGCTCAGTTCAGGCTCAGTATATTTCGGCACAAAGCCTGTCAGTCAGGGCGCACTGAAGGGCGTATCCTCGGCAGTGTATCAGGATGACGCCCTGCTCAACGGCAGCATTCTTGAAAATATAGCCGGCTATTGTGATTCTCCTGATATTCAGCGGGCAGCAGGCGCGGCACAACTGGCCTGTATTCACGATGACATTGTAGCCATGCCAATGCAGTACCAGACACTGGTCGGCGACATGGGCAGCACCCTGAGCGGCGGTCAGATCCAGCGGATTATGCTGGCCAGGGCACTGTATCAACGGCCGCAGATCCTGTTCCTCGATGAAGCAAGCAGTCACCTTGATATGCACAACGAAGCACAGGTAAACCACAACCTGAAACAGCTGAACATCACCCGCATTATTATCGCCCACAGGCCGCAAACCATCGCCATGGCAGACCGTGTGTTCCGGCTTGAAGCAGGCAAATTAACCGAAATCTACCCCGTCAGTACCAACCCCGTTATTGAACAACAAGGAGAGAGTCATGACTAATCCAACCCCTATCAATGATCGCCTGGAGCAGCTTTCCCGCCGGGAACTGCAGGTTGCCCATAAAATTATGGAAGGGCTGCCGAATAAGCGAATCGCTTCCCAGCTATTTATCAGCGAGAGAACGGTGAAATTTCACTGCGCCAACATTTACCGCAAGCTGGATATCCACAACCGTACCTCACTGATGGCGAGCTACTACCGGCAGTTTCATCAGCCCGGTACACGGATAGAGCAAGAGGGATAGCAATGTCCTTTCGTATCAATAAAACCGTGGCGTTTGAGACAGAAGTCCTGTTTATGAACAGTCTCATTCCCATGGCTGCAGCATCGCTGTGCTGCCTGATTTATTTCGCGATTACCAGTACATTACCCGATATGTGGGTGGTGGGTTTGACGTTTAATTTGTGCTGGATAATGAGTCTGCGCGAGACCATTTTAACCTGCTACCTGCAAGGGGTTTCAGACACAGTTGGCCAGTCGCCCTATCTGAAACCCGGCGTTGGTGATAACCGGACTTTTAGCCAGAAGACAGCGCCGGAAGACCCGGTAAACTAAAACCTGTTGTGAGTTATGCGCAACAAAACCCGTAACGGAAAAATAACCTGTTCAAGGAGAACATCATGAAAGAAACAACAACACCCCGCCCGTTAACGAATGAAGAAGCCTGCGAAGTATCAGGCGCCGGCCCGGTACAAACTACGCCGGTCACAGAAAACAAAGCCATCTTAATCCCGCCCCGCTATTTCACCCTGGCGCTGGGTGAAAATGGTGGCGATTACCCGGAAGAATCGGTTTACTGATTTCAGGTCTGATGATGCTGCGCAGACAGGGTTGTCTCCCGCACCTGTTGGCGTCAGCATCATTCTTAAAAGGACGTAATATATGATTCTTTGTCTGGGTGATGAATCAGACCATCAACTACAGCATGTAGTGACAACACTTCACGACCTTCAGGAAGAAACACTGATCCTCAATACGGCGAACCTGGGCGATCAGTTAAAGTTGCAATGGCAACCGCTTAAAAATGCCTTCACGCTTGTTGTCGATAACGAATACGTGGATATTGACGAAGCCAGCGCCTTTTGGTGGCAGCGCTTTTCAGCTCCACCGGCAACAAATCCTGTTGCCGGTAAAAATCAAATCAGTGCACTTTCGCCGCTTTTTTATCATCAGCCTGAGCGCTGGTATAACCCGCTGAGTGCCATTCGTTTTCACCAGGCCAAGCCCGTGCAATTGCAAACAGCATCGGCACTGGGCGCCATCATTCCCGATACGCTCATCAGCAATGATGTCACTGCCCTCAAACACTTCGCTGAGCAGTTTCAGGATGTCATTGTCAAACCGGTTTCCGGTGGTGCCCACACCACCTTGCTTCGTCAGCATGGCGTGTATACCAGTGAACTTCCGCATCAGCAGGACACTGGTGCAGTGACGTTACAGGCCCGGATTGACGGGCTTGATGTGCGGACGTACGTTATTGGTGATGAGGTTTTTTCCGGTGTTATCTACTCGGATAAGCCGGATTACCGTATTGATGAGTGCGCAGAGGCGCAGGCTACAGACATTCCTGAGGATATCCGCTCACTGGCCAGAACAATTTGCGCTGCTTTCGGGATGAAATGGTGCGCCATTGACTGGCGGTGTAACAGTAAAGGCGAGTTTATCTTCCTTGAAGCGAATCCCTGCCCGTACTTTTTGAAATTTGAACATGAAACACAGCACCCGCTCACTGAAACCTTATGCCGGGCGCTGATAACAACAGCGGAACACTAGTCCGCTGTTGTTGATGAAGCAGGTTATCTCAGATAACCGTTATGACGCGACAGAATAATCGGTATAACCTTTCTCTGCGCCACCGAACAAGGTATCAGGATCATGCTCTGCCAGCGCGATGCCTTGTTGTAAACGGGCAGGCAGATCGGGATTCGATACAAAGGGGCGACCGAAACCAATCATATCAGCCCATCCTTCTTCCAGCGCCTGTTCAGCGCGGTCACGGGTATATTTGCCGGCATAAATCAAAATACCGTCAAACGCCTCGCGGATGGCCTGTTTAAAACTTACCGCCATTTCCGGCGCATCATCCCAGTCGGCTTCAGCGATATGTACATAGCCGGCCTCTAACTCATTCAGGGCCCGCACCGCTTCAACGTACGTCTGCTCAGGGTTTTCGTCTACCGCACCGTTCAACGTCGTCAGCGGAGCCAGACGGATCCCCACTGCGCGACTGTCGAACACCGTGCTGACGGCAGACACGACTTCTTTCAGGAACCGCAGACGGTTCTCCAGGCTGCCGCCGTATTCATCAGTACGGTTGTTGGCTTGTGAATCAAGAAACTGGTTGATGAGATAGCCATTGGCTCCATGCAGCTCGATGCCATCAAATCCGGCATCTTTGGCACATTGCGCCGCGTGCCGGTACTCTTCAACGACCGCTTTGATTTCTTCTTTACTGAGTGCTCTGGGTACAGAAGACTGCACAAAACCCGGTGAGCTATTTTCGTCGATAAATACCTTCACGCCCTCAGCCTGAAGCGCTGACGAAGAAACCGGCTGTTTGCCACCCGTATTACTTTCGTGGGATACGCGGCCAACGTGCCACAGTTGCGCAAACATCACACCTCCTGCCTTGTGAACGGCATTTGTGACCTTCTTCCAGCCTTCGACTTGCGCTCCGGTGTAAATGCCTGGGGTCCAGGCGTAGCCCTTGCCCAGTTCACTGATTTGCGTACCTTCACTGATAATCAAACCGGCACTGGCACGCTGGGCATAATAAGTAGCCATTAAATCGTTGGCGACATCACCGGGCTGCGTTGACCTTGAGCGGGTCATCGGGGGCATGACAATACGGTTTTTAAGCGTTTTGCCGGCAAGAGAAATACTGTTAAATAATAGACTCATAAAGCCTCCTTCCATTTTCAATGGATGAAGCATATCGCAGCCTATTTGAATCATTAACAGCAATAAATTAAAAACACTTTTGTTATTTTTGCAATTATAGAGTGAGTCGCGGCGCGATATAATCCAGGAATGCAGAGATGCGGGAAGACACGGCACTGTTACGGTAATATACCGCCTGTACCAGTTCCCGCCGGTTCGGACTCAGGACATGGTCTGTCAGCACAGGCACCAACCGGCCGGCCTCAATATCTTCATACGTCATAAAGTGTGACAGCATCGCCAGCCCCTGCCCTGCAATGCAAAGTTGCCGCACGGTTTCACCACTTGAGGCACTGATGGCAAATGTAAGCTGCTGAGGACTTTTAAGTGGCCAGTTATTTAAATGCGGCGCGTCACTGAAACCAATTAAACGATGCTGCGAAAGGCTTGTAATATCGCCGCTGACCGGATGTTTAGCCAGGTATTGCGGACTTGCCACTACATGTAACCGGCTTCGCCCTAACTTTCTGGCATGGAGATTGGAGTCACTTAAATCGCCGATACGAATGGCGATATCGGTTTTATGCTCCAGTAAGTCAATGATGCTGTCGTGACTGGTCAGCTCCAGAGATATATCCGGATAGGTGCGGCAGAACCCGTCTATTAACGGTGTCAGCTGATGAAATACAAACGGGCTGGCTGCATCAACCCGCAGCTTGCCTGATGGTGTCCGCCCGAGCAGTCGCAATGCCTCCTCGCCTTTTTCCAGCATGTTCAGACCGTCTCTGGCGTAACGCAGGAAAAGCTCACCTTCTTCCGTCAGCTCTACCCGTCTGGTGGTGCGGTTAAACAGAGTAACATTGAGAGTCTTTTCCAGCCGCGTTACCGAGCGTGATATCCTGGCAACCTGCTGGTCCAGCAGCGCTGCGGCGGCAGAGAAACCACCGGTATCCACCACCGTTACAAAGGCTTCTAAATCTTCTGTTTTAGCATTAACCGGCATTGTTCAACCTTTTCATTTTCCACAAAGATAGCAGCTTACTAATTACATTTTATACAAATAACCAGAAAGAAACCTGACGTATTCAACGCAATCAACTTTGCAGGCAACAAAAAACGCGCAACCGTCAGACAGTCGCGCGTTTTAATATTATTAATGAGCAGCTACCGTTCAGCCAGGCAGCGACCCATGTGGTAAGTAACAGACAGAGCCTTACAGAATAAAGCGGCTGAGATCTTCGTTATCGACCAGCGTTTCTAAGTGTGAGTCCACATAGGCGGCGTCGATAGTAAAAGTTTCACCGGACTTCTCGGATGCGTCGAAAGAAATATCTTCCATCAAACGCTCCAGCACCGTGTGCAAACGACGGGCACCGATGTTCTCAAGGCGCTCGTTTACCTGCCAGGCTGCTTCAGCAATGCGCTGAATGCCAGACTCTTCAAACTTAATTGTCACGCCTTCTGTAGCCATAAGTGCACTATACTGCTCTGTCAGTGCCGCATTCGGTTCAGTCAGAATACGTTTAAAGTCTTCCACTTTCAGTGCTGACAGTTCAACACGGATTGGCAGACGGCCCTGCAACTCTGGGATCAGGTCAGACGGCTTACTCATCTGGAAAGCACCGGATGCGATAAACAACATGTGGTCAGTTTTCACCATCCCGTGCTTAGTCGATACAGTAGAGCCTTCCACCAGCGGCAGCAGATCCCGTTGCACACCTTCACGGGACACATCCGCAGAGTTATTGCCTTCACGCTTACAAATCTTGTCGATTTCATCAATGAACACAATACCGTGCTGTTCAACCGCATGAATCGCTTTTTCTTTCAGATCTTCCTGATTCACAAGACGGGCAGCTTCCTCTTCAGTAAGCATTTTCAGCGCATCTTTGATTTTCAGTTTTTTCTTTTTCTTCTGAGAGTCAGAATTCAGGTTCTGGAACATCGACTGCAGTTGATTGGTCATGTCTTCCATGCCCGGAGGCGCCATGATTTCAACACCCATTTGCGGCAGTGCGACATCGATTTCAATTTCTTTGTCATCCAGCTGACCTTCACGGAGTTTTTTACGGAATGCCTGACGGGTGCCGCGATCCTCAACCTGCTCCTTTTTACCCCACACGTCTTCCGGTGGTGGCAATAGAGCATCCAGCACACGCTCTTCCGCCGCTTCCTCAGCACGGAATTTGACCTTCGTCATTTCCTGCTCTTTAGTCAGCTTTACCGCGATATCTGTCAGATCGCGGATGATTGTCTCAACTTCTTTACCAACATAGCCCACTTCAGTGAACTTCGTGGCTTCAACCTTAATGAAAGGCGCATTTGCCAGCTTCGCCAGTCGACGGGCAATTTCAGTTTTACCCACACCGGTAGGACCAATCATCAGAATATTCTTAGGCGTGACTTCAACACGAAGCTCTTCCGGCAGTTGCATCCGGCGCCAGCGGTTACGCAGGGCGATAGATACGGCGCGTTTTGCGTCCTGCTGACCAATGATGTGGCGATCTAACTCGTGAACAATTTCTCTGGGTGTCATTTCAGACATAATAAACCTTCTCTTACTAACGCTGATGATGCTCAGCTACCGGCTGCATGACCGTGATACGGCCTGCAGTCGATCAATAATCTAGTACTTCAACCGTCTGGTGATGGTTGGTATATACGCAGATATCCCCTGCGATGGTTAAACTCTTTTCTGCTATTTCACGGGCTGACAATTCAGTATTTGCCAGCAAGGCCGTTGCAGCCGCCTGCGCATAAGCACCGCCGGAACCAATGGCAATTAAGTCGTTTTCAGGTTGCACTACGTCGCCGTTACCGGTAATGATGAAAGATGCCGTCTCATCAGCCACCGCCAGAAGCGCTTCGAGCTTTCGCAGCGCCCTGTCAGTACGCCAGTCTTTGGCCAGTTCCACCGCAGCGCGGGTAAGGTGCCCCTGGTGGATCTCGAGTTTAGATTCAAAACGCTCGAACAGCGTAAATGCATCAGCAGTACCACCGGCAAAACCGGCGAGCACTTTATTATGATACAGGCGACGCACTTTTTTCGCGTTGCCTTTCATTACGGTATTGCCCAGAGAAACCTGTCCGTCTCCGGCAATGACGACCTGATTGTCGCGTCTTACAGATACAATAGTAGTCACTACACTTCCCCATATTCCGGGTGTCGCTGGCTGTCGCGCAGCAAATTAATTTCAATGAAGAGATAAGTGGGGGAAGAGATAATTTTTTCAAGGGACAATCCACCAGCATCAATAAAGTCCGGTGTCAGGCCCGCAAACAGAGCAAGAAGAAGCCATTACAAACCTTCAGCAGTAGGAAAGCTGCTGCAGGGAACATGGTGAGCCTGTGGACGGGATGAAGTATTACCGGCGGGAAAGGCACACGATCCGGCGAAAAGAGATTGAGAACCCTAAGCGCAGGGGTTGAAGATATTCTGGTACAGAACCGTCAGCCGCAGGGAAGCGGCTGCCGAGCGCCCATGGATGGGTTTACAGCGAGTTCTGTACCAGAATATCGGAAGCCCCGACAGCGACGGGTTATCTACCTTAGAGATTCCAGTACAGGATCATGCAGGTGGTGATGTTTACTTTTCTCAGGCTGTGTCTTGCTCTTTCTGCATCACGTTTGGTTTGTAACGGCCCCATGATGACCCGGAACCATTCACCGTTAGAGCCGGTAGTGGCCCGAACCTGTGCTTCAAGACCCTGAAAGGCGATTTTGGCTTTCATTTCTTCAGCCTGCGAGCGGGTGCGGAATGAACCACACTGAAGTAAATACAGTTTGTCGGATTTTTGTTGCTCCGCGACTTCCACTTCGACTTCGTAACCGGGTAAGGATTTAATGTATTCCCATTCTTCCTTAGGCAGCTCAGGCAATTCCTCTTCTTCGACAATTTGCGGTAGTGGTTCCATCGGCGAGTCAGCCGTTTCATCAACATTGTCTTTAATAGAGAACAGAAAATAAATAAGACCCAGAATAGCGATCACCACAACCACCAGACGTGCCCAAATCTTAGTCCGGTTCGTCTCCGGCGAAGGCGGCTTGCGTTTATTGTTGTTCTTTTTATTTTGTGGCGCACGACCACGAGCTACATAATCACGTTGTGCCATATCCGGCGTAATATCCCGTCAAATATTGTTTGAAAAAAGCATCACCTGCTGGCTGATTATCACGTGATTAAATCAGCGCTTTTTAGTGAAACCGCACAGCAGTGTATCGTGAATTTTCCTAAAATGCTGCCGCTATATGCGTTAAGAAGCGAATACTAACTGAAGTCAGAGGGATCAACATCCAGTGACCAGCGAACACGGCTTGCCGCTGGCATCGCTGATAATAGCGGTAAGGCTTTTCTGAGTAACCCGTTGATATCATTACGCCGCGCCGACTGCAGGACCAGCATAAAACGGTAACGCCCCTGACGCTTCTCAATCAGGCAGGGAAGTGGCCCGTTTAATCTCACAGACGGACTTTGCAACAGCGACCCCGCCTGTTCAAGAAAATCCCACGCCTGTTCAGCATGAGTGGCTTCAGCACGGATCACCGCCTGAGACTGAAAGGGCGGCATCCATGATAACTTTCTTTCTTCCAGCGCCTGGCGGGCAAAATGCGCGTAACCGTTGTGCACTAAATCCTGCAACAACGGGTGCCCCGGATTATGCGTTTGTAGCCACATTTCCCCCGGCTTCGATGCCCTGCCTGCGCGCCCCGCCAGTTGAGTAACCAGTTGCGCCAGCTTTTCACTGGCACGAAAATCTGCGCTGAATAAGGCGCCGTCGCAGTCCAGTACAACAACCAGAGTCACATGGGGAAAATGATGCCCTTTTGACAAGATCTGCGTACCGATCAGCAATTGATACTTCTGCGCATTAATGTCATCCAGAGAACGTTGCAACTTGTCTTTGCCCCGCACCGAGTCGCTGTCGATACGGATTTGTTTCACGGCGGGGAACAACTTCGCCAGACCATCTTCAATCTGCTCCGTTCCCACGCCGGCAGTAATCAGTTTATTTTCACCGCAATGTTCGCACTGGCGGGGTACCGGTCTGGCGCCACCGCAATGATGGCACTGCAAACGTTGCTGGGTGCGGTGAACCGTGTAGGGCCGTTCGCACCGGCGGCAATCATAAGAATGACCACAATGATGGCAGAGCAATGCCGGTGCGTACCCCCGCCGGTTAACAAATACCAGTACCTGATTTCCCATCGACAAATGCTGGCGCATGATGCTCAGCATGCCATCGGCAATACCAAACTGCATCCGCTGGTCCCGTACATCCAGTACCTGCTGATGAGTGTTCGAAGCACCGCCGGCCCGCCGGGTCAGTTGCAGATGACCATATCGCTTCGTCAGGGCGTTGTTCAGTGTTTCCAGTGAAGGCGTCGCGGTGCCCAGAATAAGAGGAATGTGCTCAGTACTGGCGCGCATAACTGCGAGATCTCTGGCGTGATATCGCAATCCGTCCTGCTGCTTAAACGAATCATCATGTTCTTCGTCCACAATGATCATGCCCGGGAATTTCATTGGCGTAAAAATCGCAGACCGGGTACCAATAATGATGCCCAGTTCACCTTCCCGCGCACGCTGCCAGACTGAAAGGCGATCTTTGTCATTCAATTGGGAGTGTAATACGCCGATATCGATACCAAAGCGGTTGGCAAAACGGGTAACCGTCTGCGGAGTAAGACCAATCTCCGGTACCAGAATCAATACCTGTTTACCTGCAGAAAGAATATCTTCAATGGCCTGCAGGTAGACTTCGGTTTTCCCGCTTCCGGTGATCCCTTCCAGTAAAAAAGGCGCAAACTTGCCGGCCTGTTGCGACAACGCGCTGATGGCAACCGCCTGCTCTTTATCAGGCAACGGCTTCTTGCCGACATGAAAATAATCGAGCCACATTTTCGGTCGCAGGGGCGGCGGTTTACTTTCGCTGTACACAAAGCCCTTCTCTTCCAGAGCACTGATGATGGAGGAAGGAAAGGTATTTTTGAGATCGCCTTCGCGAACCGGCTCATCCGCCAGTGCCTCAAGACAAGCGTACTGGCGCTTCGCACGCTTCAGGGACGCCAGATTTTCATCAATGTTATCGCCGGCATGCCACCAGATTTCGTCCACCGGATTCGCCGGTTCGCCCTTGCGCAGCAGAACTGGCAATACGGTGTGAATAACCTCACCCACCGGGTGAAGATAATACTGGGATAACCAGTGACACAGTTTCAGCATCACACTGTCGAGCACCGGCCTGTCATCAATGACATGGTGAACCGGTTTAATTTTTCCGCTGTTCTCCGGCGTTTTCGCCTCTCCCAGAACGACGCCGGTTAATGTGCGGGGGCCGAAAGGCACACTGACCCTGCAGCCTGCTTCCGGTAATGTGTCACAGGAGTAGGTAAAAGCTTGTCGTAACGGTACAGGAACCGCCACCTCAACAAAACGCATAATCTGCCTATATTTTCCGCACTTTTTTACTTATCGTTCTTGATCAAAACGGCGTCATACATTAATATGCGCCGCTCTTTACGGCAAGGCCAGTTGTGCCTTGTATTGAATATAGTTGCGTATGGTGTTCAGCTTCGGGCTGGATTGCGATACGGCCTTATATAATGAGGTAACCCATGAAACAAGGTATCCACCCTACTTACGAAGAAATTACTGCATCTTGCTCTTGCGGTAACGTTATCAAAGTACGTTCGACTGCAGGTAAAGAACTGAACCTGGACGTATGTTCAAACTGCCACCCGTTCTACACTGGTAAGCAGCGTAACGTTGATACTGGTGGTCGTGTTGACCGCTTCAAGAAGCGTTTTGGTGCACTGGGCAAAAAATAAGTCCGGCATTGAATTGCGAAAAAAGCGCCTTTATGGCGCTTTTTTTGTGCCTTAAATCCGTTACTTAAAACACTTAACCCGTGTTCGTCCCGTTACGCTTTACTCAACAGCCCGCTCCACCGTCCAACCATATAAAATAAATTATAAATTAAAGTTAACTTATAAATTTCATCAATAGCCGACATTGATAATTCCGTTTTGTGAAGCTGCCCTCCGGCAACTAAAGTAAGCATAAGATAGCTCCTGATCAGATATGTACTGTGAAAGGCGTTGTGTTACATTTGTCGCAAGCTGCGCTTTATAACGAAAACAAGAGATTAGCGCAGGAACGACAAGTAGTAGTTGTGCAAAGACCAAACCCTGAGAAGGACACACAAAAGAATGTCAGATTTCAGACAACGCGCCCTGGATTACCACGAATACCCTACTCCGGGCAAAATAAAGGTAGAACTGTCGACTCCGGCTGACAGCGTAGATGATTTAGCACTGGCCTACAGCCCCGGCGTAGCCGAACCGGTACGTGAAATTGCCGAAGATCCTGATGCAGCATACCGATATACCGCCAAAGGTAATATGGTTGCAGTAATCAGTAATGGTACGGCCATTCTCGGATTAGGTAATTTAGGTCCGCTGGCATCAAAACCAGTGATGGAAGGTAAAGCGTTACTGTTTAAGCGTTTTGCCGGACTGGATGCTATCGATATTGAAGTTAAACACCGGACTACTGAAGAATTCATCAACACGGTTGCCAATATCGCTGATACGTTCGGCGGTATTAACCTTGAAGATATTAAAGCGCCGGAATGTTTCGAAATCGAGCAGGAGCTGATCAAACGCTGCAAGATTCCGGTATTCCATGACGATCAACACGGTACAGCCATCGTAACAGCGGCCGGTATGCTCAACGCGCTGGAAATTCAGGGCAAGAACATCGAAGACGCCAAAATTGTTTGTATGGGAGCCGGTGCTGCCGCCGTTGCATGTATGGAGCTGCTGATCAAGTGCGGCGCCCAGCGTGAGCGCATTTATATGCTCGATCGTAAAGGGGTGATTCATACCCGCCGTGACGATCTCACGGAACACAAAATGTTGTTCGCCAACAACACGGATAAACGTACCCTTGACGATGTAATGGATGGTGCGGATATTTTTGTCGGTGTTTCCGGCCCTGACGTATTGCCTCCAGAAACCTTAAAACTGATGGCACCAAACCCGGTGGTATTTGCCTGTTCAAACCCTGATCCGGAAATTAAACCGGAACTGGCCCATGAGGTTCGCAGTGATTTGATCATGGCAACGGGCCGTTCAGATTACCCCAACCAGGTGAACAATGTACTGTGCTTCCCGTTCATTTTCCGTGGTGCACTGGATGTGCGTGCTTCGACCATTAATGACGAAATGAAAGTCGCTGCGGTTGAAGCATTACGTTCAGTATCGAAAGAGCCTGTACCTGAAGAAGTATTGAAAGCCAGTAAATCAGCATCGCTGACATTTGGTAAAGATTACATTATTCCTAAACCTATGGATCCCCGTTTGCTTCACCGTATTGCCAGTGCCGTAGCACAGGCAGCGATTGACTCAGGCGTTGCCGGTGTTGAATCCTTACCGGCAAAATACACGGGTAACAAAGACTGATTGAAGCATACTGACTTCATTTGTTACGGGCCGGTTATACTACCGGCCCGTTTTCGTTTATCTTCCCGCTTCCCCTAATCTGACGGACAAAGATTTCATGTGGTCAAAAGCACTTATCGGGCTCATCATCGGACGAATAGCTACCACGCTTATCGGCTCAACCATGGCAGTCAGTATAGGCTGGCATTTATACGAAGCCACCGGCGAGGCCTTTGACCTGGCACTGGTAGGCATTTTTCAGATTGTGCCGGTGATCAGTTTATTCCTCGTGGCAGGTTGGGCTGCAGACAACTTTTCCCGCAAAAGCATTTTATTAATTTCTGCCGGATTGCAGTTACTGGTGGTGCTGGCCGTCGCTTTGCTGATGAATCAGCCGGAACTGAATAAATGGGCGCTGTTTTGCTCGTTATCGGTATTGGGCGCAGGGCGGGCTTTCTTCGCACCGGCCATTCAGTCTGTGTTGCCGAATATCGTCAGCACCGATCATCTGGGGCGTGCGGTGGCTGCCATAAGCTCCATCTGGAATATCGCCTTAACCGTGGGGCCTTTCCTCGCCGGCGTGTTACTGGCGGCGCTCGACCGTCAGCTCTACTGGGTGCTCATCATTTTCGGCCTGTTTACGCTGGGTGGCTTTTCTTTATTGCCCGCTCTGAACATTCATTCAGAGCGCAAACTGGCGCTTAAAGACATATTCAGCGGTGTGGAATACCTGATGCACAACAACGTTGTCCGCGGAGCGCTGTTTACTGATCTTGTGGTCATACTTTGTGGCAGTGTCATGGCGATATTGCCTGTGTTTGTGAAAGACGTCTTACATGAAGGTCCGGAAACACTGGGTTTATTGCGGGCCATGCCGGCTGTTGGTGCGACGCTTATCGGTCTGACAATGGTACGACGTAAACGGGCCATTGAACGCAACGGCCCGCTGCTGTTCTGGTCACTGATCATTTTCAGCTTTTCCATTATCGGCTTTGCCTTTTCACAGAACCTTTATGTGGCTTGCTTCGCTTTGCTGATTTATGGCGGTTCAGACATGATAAGTGTGGTGATCAGAAGCTCAGTAGTACAAATTATGACACCGGACGCATTACGTGGCCGGGTGAGTGCAGTGAACTCCCTGTTCATCGCGTCTTCCAACGAACTCGGAGACTTCAGAAGTGGTTCGGTGACAGCAGCTTTTGGTCCGGTAGCCTGCGCGGTTGCGGGCGGAGTAATGAGCCTGGGTATCGTGCTCCTGTTCCGTTCAACTTTCAGGCCCCTGTTCGAATTACAAAAAATCGAGCCGCCCTCAGCCAGACAAGACTAAACTTGCCCCTGATACAAAAAAGCCAGAGTGATTTGCTCTGGCTTTACTTTATTCTTCTTCGTTGTCGGCGGTGGGGTCGATCCCCATCTCTTCCATCATTTTCCTTGCAACGGCAGGAACACGGTTAGGGTTATCTTTGCGCAAATCGTCGTCGTCAGGCAGCGGCTGCCCGGTGAAAGCATGAAGGAATGCTTCGCACAGTAACTCTGAATTCGTCGCGTGACGCAGGTTATTAATTTGTCTGCGGGTTCGCTCGTCTGTGAGCACCTTAAGCACATTAATCGGAATAGAAACAGTGACTTTCTTTACTTGCTCACTCTTTTTTCCATGCTCTGCGTAAGGGTGTATATACTTACCATTCCATTCTGCCATGTGAAATCTCGGACTGCCTGTTATTTTACTTTATAAGCGGAAATTCTAAACAATGTAGCGAAAAGGTCAATTAAGCCGTGTAAACCTCTTGACGTCCAGACATATATTAATTAGTTTAGACGTCTAAACGTCCAAAGAATTGAGTGAGTCAACAAAATGGTTTCCTATGCACAAGGTATCGACGCCTTAAACCAGTCATTGTCCGAATTGCGTGACATTGATGTCTCTTTTGAATTTTTTCCGCCTAACTCGGAAAAGATGGAACAAACGCTGTGGAAATCTGTTGAACGCCTGGCGCCATTGAAGCCTTCTTATATGTCTGTGACCTACGGTGCAAACAGTGGTGAGCGTGACCGCACCCATGATGTTGTTAAACGCATTCAACAACAAACCGGTGTACAGGCAGCCCCTCACCTGACCTGTGTGGACGCAAGCCGTGATGAACTCAAACAAATTGCTCAGGAATACTGGGATTCGGGTATTCGCCGCATTGTTGCTCTGCGGGGCGATTTACCGAAGGGCGTAGATAAAACCGAAATGTATGCCTCTGATCTGGTGGCACTGCTGAAAGACGTAGCAGACTTTGATATTTCCGTTGCTGCCTATCCGGAAAAACATCCGGAAGCACCGAATGCCCAGTTCGACTTGCTTAACCTGAAGCGTAAAGCGGAAGCCGGGGCTTCTGAAGCAATTACTCAGTTCTTCTTTGACACCAGTGTTTACCTGCGTTTCCGTGACCGTGCTGCTGCAGCCGGTATCGATTTGGATATCGTCCCCGGGATCCTGCCGGTTACGAATTATCAGACACTGATTAAGTTTGCCGGTTTCACCAATGTTCACGTACCCGGCTGGCTGCACAAAATGTACGAAGGGCTTGATGACGATGATCAGGCAACACGTAATCTGATTGGCGCAAACATCGCCATGGAGCAAGTAAAAGTGCTGGCGAAAGAAGGGGTAAAACACTTCCATTTCTACACCCTGAACCGCTGCGAACTCAGCTACGCCATCTGCCACATGCTGGGCGTTCGCGCTGAATAGGCGGATTTCTCCCGGCATCTTCGCTGGGCGCGAAGGCCAGAGAAAAAACACGCCGGAACTCCATCCATGGAGGCTCGGCTGCAGCATCCCTGCTGCAGACGGTTTTTTCTCTGGCCTCCTCCCCCTTATCGCTACGATGCCTGGCAATTTACGCAATTTCGCCACCACGCCAGACATTACAATCTGCTGAGAAACCAACAAAACATTCCCCCCATGACTGCGAATGGTTACACTGTACAAGCATGAAACTATCCGTGCAGTTTGAAAGGAGTCTGTTTTGACAGATAATCGCTGGGTAAAGCTGTGGAATGACAAACGTCCCGCACTCAATGCCTTCTTCCATATTTTCCTGCGCCGCTGTAAAGCGGACAACATTACTATCTCGGCCGGACACCTGGCGTACGTGACACTGCTGTCACTGGTGCCGTTCATCATGGTGACATTTACTGTTATGTCAGCCTTTCCGGCTTTTGCATCAGTACGCAGTAAACTGGAACAATTCGTTTTCTCTAATTTTGTCCCGACTGCCGGCGATGTCGTCCAGCAGTACATGACCGATTTTGTTTCCAATGCCTCGGAAATGGGGGCTGTGGGTATTTTGTCGTTACTGGTCGTCGCCCTGCTGCTGATTTCAAATGTGGACAAAACACTGAACCGCATCTGGCGTACGCAAAGCGACCGGCCGGTTATTTATACTTTTGCCATCTACTGGATGGTGATTACTCTGGGGCCTATGCTCATGGGCTCCAGTGTGGCAATCAGCTCATATCTGGTTGGCGTGGCGGAGTTTGCTGAAGAATACACGCCCGGCGTGGGTACCTTTATGCTCACTTTGATCCCGAGTTTCGCTGCACTGCTGGCTTTTGTGATTCTTTACCTGCTGGTGCCCAACCGCCGTGTGCGCTATTCCCACGCTCTCATCGGTGCGGTCGTCGCCACTATCTGCTTTGAGTTCACGAAAAAAGGCTTTGCTCTTTATATTACTAACTTTACTTCATATCAGGTGATATACGGTGCGCTGGCCGTGCTGCCAATACTGTTTTTGTGGGTTTATGTATCGTGGATGGTGGTGCTGATTGGTGCTGAATTTACCTGCAGTCTGGAAGATGCCTTCGGTGACATCAGAGCCAGTGAAGAGCCGCGGAAGGTCCCTCTGGAATAGGCATAAAAAAAGCTGGCAGTAATCTGTCAGCTTTTCAGTTTTGAGTCGTTTAGTTTTTCATGGTGCGGATAAACGCATCTGACTCTGCAACCGACGCTTTCATCTCGTTGATTAAACGGGACACGTCCTGCTGAATAGTTTTCAGCTCACCTTCCAGTGCACCCACCGCACTGGCGTTCAGGTTATGCTTCAGGTAAAGCACATTATCCTGAAGCGCCGTTAATACCGGTTCCATGCGGCTCTCAGCCTTTCTCATGGCCTTAATCATGGTCTCGTACTGGCGACGGGTAGCTCGGAGCTTTTCTGCACTGGAGCGGCGCAGTTTGTCGCTGTCGTATTTCTCCAGCTCATCTTCCCATTCGGAAAACAGGGCTTCTGCAACGCTTTCCACCTTGTCGATACGGGCAGTAACGTCAGCAGCGGCAGCCTGGCTGTCCTGAAATTCGCCGTTAAGTTCATCGTAAACGTCTTCCAGTTCACCGCCGTTGAAATTAATCAGCGCGCTGAACTCTTCCAGTGCATCTGCAAACTGCTCCTGCGCCTCTTCCTGAGACTCTTTCGCGTTTTCAACACGGTCGACAAGAATGTCCCGCTTCTCTACGCCAAGCTTCTCCCAGGCGCCGTAATAAGCAGACTGACATCCGGACAGCGCAACGCAAGCTGCGACTGCCAGTAAACCGGTCTTAACATTACCCATCATAACTGTACCTCAGGCCCCCTGTAGCGGGCGGCATCAATAATGGCCCACAGGTGGAAAATAGCCCCCACCGGCCACAGAAAAAAGAAAATGACTGTTGCGGCAAGCCCGTAACAGGCGAAGCAAATCACGAAGAACACAAATGCTCTTAAGATCCGCCCCTGGACCAGATGACCTAATCCGGGAATAAAAAAGTTACAGATTGCTGCGATGACGTTACCGCCTGAACCCTGACCTGCCATATAAACTTCCTCGTATATTACGTAAATATGTGTTTTAGTAGCTAAACTAAACCAAAAAAACCAGACATACAACGCACTGAAATAAAATGAAACGACTTTACCCTGACATTGGATGTTACAGCAGTGGGTATTTTGACACGGGTGACGGTCACTCACTGTATTACGAAGAAAGTGGCAATCCGGATGGATTTCCCGTTCTGTATTTACATGGCGGTCCGGGCGCAGGTTTATCCCCGGGTTACAGGCGCTTTTTCGATGGCAACCGTTTCCGCATCATTGCATTTGAACAGCGTGGATGTGGCCGTTCCAAGCCTTTCGGTTCTCTGGAAAACAACACTACACAACATATTCTGGGCGATATAAAAGGCTTAAGACAGTTATTAGGCGTAGAGCAATGGATCCTGTTTGGTGGTTCGTGGGGCTCAACACTGGCTTTGCTTGCTGCAATCGATGCGCCGGATACCGTTTCCGGACTCATTCTGCGGGGCGTTTTTCTGGCCAGGCAAGAAGACCGGGACTGGTTTATCTCACATCAGGGGGCAGCGGCGACCCTCTTTCCCGAACACTACGAACTCTTTATAGATGGTATTGAGGGCGATCTGAATACCGCCTCTGTGTGTGCCCACTACCGCAAACTGTTTGACTCCTCTGACGATCTTCAGCGACTCAGTGCGCTGAAACGCTGGTACATCTGGGAAGAACGCCTTTCAAGGCTGTCACTGCCCGCAGGAACCGGTGAGCTCACCGGCCATTATCCGGTAGGCCTGATGACCAGCCTGGCTAAACTTGAATGCCATTACCTGGCTAATCACTGCTTTATTCCCGAAGATTTTATACTGCAGAATACAGCGGCCATCAGCCACATTCCGGGCACTATCGTTCACGGCCGCTACGATGTAATATGCAGCACAAAAGGGGCATACACGTTACATAAAGCATGGACAAACAGTGAATTGCAGATAGTTCAGGAAGCCGGACACAGCACATCTGAGCCGGGCATAGCACTGGCTCTTTGCAGGGCCACCCGTGATATGTCCCGTTATCTCAGGGAGAAAAAGCGTTGATTGGATTAGTACAACGGGTATCTGAAGCCAGTGTAAAAGTAGACGGTGATGTCACCGGAGCCATCGGGCATGGCATACTGTTACTCCTCGGAGTAGAAAAAGAAGATGGCGAAGAACAAATCGAAAAACTCGCCCGGAAAGTAGCGAATTACCGGATATTCAGTGATGACGACGGTAAAATGAACCTGAATATTCAGCAGGCCGGCGGCGCAGTACTGGTCGTGTCACAATTTACGCTGGTGGCAGATACGCAAAAAGGTAATCGTCCGGGGTTTTCAAAAGGCGCCAGTCCTGCTCATGGCGAAGCCATTTATAACCGCTTCACAGAGCACCTCAGCTCGCTGGGCATTCCGGTCCGGACCGGACGTTTCGGTGCAGATATGAAGGTTTCACTGATTAACGACGGGCCGGTTACATTCCATTTCGCCGTGTAATTTTCTGCAAACGTTTCACATTTCAATTATTTATTCTCTTAATCCCGGCCGGATAGCCTGATATCGGTGAATTGCCTTGTTAAGCAGGGTCACCTTAGGGTTAAATGGGCGACGGATGCATTTTTAAAAAGGCTCATACATTGTTTAGAGTAGCCACACCGAAAACAGAAGAAGAACTAGAAAAATACTTCGCGTTTCGATGGACTTATCTGCGCCAGCCATGGAATTTTCCTCCCGGTTCAGAAAAAGATGAGTATGAACAGGTTGCGGAGCACCGTGTCATCGTAAACGGCAAGGGAGACATTGTTGCTGCCGGTCGCGTTCATCTGAATACGGCAGAAGAAGCTCAGATTCGTCACATTGCTGTTAACTCTGATTATCAGCGCAGAGGCCTCGGCCAGATGATTCTGGGAGCGCTGGAAGGCGTTGCCCGTGAGATGGGCGCAATACGGGCCGTAACCAACAGCCGCGAAACCTCCATCGATTTTTTCAGCTCCTGCGGCTTCGTTATCGAACGGGAAGCCCCGAATGAACTGGGTATGCTGAAACGCCAGCAAATGGTGAAGAAGCTTACTGATCCCGGGATCGTTATGCTGCATCCGAAGTGGTGCAAAGAGCTTCAGGACACATGGACCGAAACAATCCCGATTACCGAACACATGGGCATCAAGCTGCATCAGTATACCGGCCGTACACTGGAGACACGGGCCTCACTGAATAAAAATATCAATATTCACGGTACTATGTTCGCCGGCAGTATTTTTTCTCTGGCCACTCTCACCGGATGGGGGATGATTTTCCTGCAACTGAAAGAACGCCAGTTGATGGGCGATATTGTACTGGGTGACGGTGATATTCACTATCATAAGCCGATTACAATGAAACCCCGTGCCACCTGTCATGTGGAGAGCTTAAGCGGCAAATTTGCCCCCTTGGAAAAGCGTAAGAAATGCAGTTTCACATTGCAGGTCGATATTATGGATGACGACAACGCCGTGGCTGAATTCCGTGGTGTTTTCTGGGTACTTCCTCCGAAGAAAGAGCAGGACGAAGAAGAGTAACTAATCGTGCGGCGGCAGGTTACGTTATGACAGTCATCATACCCCCACAGCAAATTATTCCCGCTGCCTCACTTACCGCCGGGCACATGACTTTTGTGCCCGTACCGGCTCATTTAAAGTCCTGGCTCCACTCTGTGTGGCAATCTGAACATGCCACCCATACTGCGCTGTCCTCAGAACGGTGTTATCCGGATGGCGGCCATAGCCTGACATTCTCAGTCGATGATGTTTGTTATGACGCCACCGTGTTATTCGGAACGAAAACCGGCAATTTATCAAAATTCAATCGTCCCTCTGCTGTCAGTTTCCGGTTTCATCCCGGCGCTTTCTCAGAGTGTTTCGGTATAAGAGCAGAGTCGGTACCACAGAATACAGATATTCCGCTGTCTGCACTGTTTCAGGAGCCGCTGCCCCCGTCAGAGGCGTTATGTGGAAAGCCATTGCCTCAGGTTTACGCAGTACTTACAGACTGGCTTACTTTGCAAATTCACCGGCACAGCAACAACACGCAGCAGCGTCTTAAACTGACAGAAGCGCTGGTAACATCTTCTTACCAGGCCGGTGCTCAAAATTTTGAAAAGTTGTTTGGCTGTTCCACACGGACATTACAGCGTAAATGCAAACAGGCACTCGGCCTGGCACCCAAAGAAATGGTGATGTTTGGTAAAATTTATCTGGCGAGGAAAAGTCTGATTTACAGTAATGCGCCGCTCAGTGATATCGCCCTGTCCAGCGGCTACTTTGATCAGGCACATTTCACCAATCACTTCCGTGATTTTGTGGGCGAAACACCCGCCAGGTATCGTCTGAGAAAACAAAAAAATAACCCGTAACCCCTCATTTATTGCTTATCCACACCCGTGTCGTATTTTTACAATAATGACGGTTAACCATTGCCTACACTGCTTCTCAGTTACTTTACAGGAGAGCAGATATGCAAACTCGTATTACACAGGACACCGTATATGCCTGTGCCCCGCGCATTGTTAAATGCCTGACCGCATTAAGCCGCCCGGCTACAGATAGTGCGATTACACAGTCTTTAACCGATCTCATCAGATTACGTGTCTCACAGCTCAACGGCTGTGCTTTTTGCCTGCACATGCATGCAGCAGAGCTCAGGCAACACGGCGAGTCACAGGAACGTCTGGATATGTTACAGGCATGGCGGGAAGTGCCATACTTTACTGACCAGGAGAAAGCGGCACTCAGATGGGCTGAAGCGTTAACCCGTCTGGAAAGCGGTGTAAGCGATGACGATTATCATCATGTGTCATCATTTTTTGATGAGCAGTCAGTAATTGACCTCACCACGGTTATTTTAGAAATTAACAGCTGGAACCGTCTGTCGATAGGATTCAACTTTATTCCGGCATTAACAGAAAAGAGGTAAACTGTGTTTTCAATTGCCCCGTCAAGTTGTTACTTACTCAATATTCTGGCCGGTTTCGCCTTTCTCAGTGGCAGCTCCCTGTTTCTGCCGCAATTTGCAGATTATGCCGTTACCGGTGTTTATCTGTTCATGTTGGGATCGGCTCTATGGATATACACATCCACAGTAGATTTCCTTAAGCATAAAAAAAGCGCCTGACGGCGCTTTTTTCAATTTTCTATCGCGTATTAGTTAATGCTTACGCTGCCATTGCTGCCTGAAGTTTCTTCATGGCATTTTTTTCAATCTGACGTACACGCTCAGCAGAAACCTGATATTTGTCGGCAAGATCTTGAAGTGTGATCTTATTGTCTGCCAACCAGCGAGTTTCAATAATGTCCTGACTACGCTCATCTAACGTTTTGATAGCAGAATAAAGACGTTTGGAAGCATTGCTATCCCAGTCATTATTGATAACGTCCATCTCAACATCTGCGCTTTTATCTTCAAGGAACTGCACAGGCGCAAAGTTGCCACTCTCGTCGTCATCAGCACTCAGATCAAATGCCTGATCCTGACTACTCATGCGGGCTTCCATTTGCAGCACTTCTTTCGTGCTTACACCCAGTTCATCAGCAACAGTTTGCACTTCTTCGTGAGTGAACCAGCCCAGACGTTTTTTCGCCTTGCGCAAGTTGAAGAACAACTTACGTTGCGCCTTCGTGGTAGCCACTTTAACGATACGCCAGTTCTTCAGTACGAATTCATGAATTTCAGCTTTGATCCAGTGAACAGCAAAAGACACCAGTCTCACACCTACGCCCGGATCGAATCGCTTAACTGCCTTCATCAGGCCAATGTTACCTTCCTGAATCAAATCAGCCTGCGGCAAACCGTATCCTGAATAGGATTTAGCAATATGTACAACAAAGCGTAAATGCGACATGACCAGCTTTCTTGCCGCTTCCAGATCGCCTTCGTCACGTAAACGTGTCGCCAGACTTCTTTCTTCATCAGCAGAGAGCATGTTGATGCTGCTCACAGCCTGAATGTAGCCTTCGATGCTACCGCTGTGGGGCACCGATAATGCCATTGTTTGCATGTTATTGCTCATATTCACCTCAATTTGCTAAGCACTGTATTGTACCAAAACGGGCAGTGCCTTTCGAGTCCTTGATTGTCGCAGATAATTCCAAGTTAGGAATATAGTGACAAATTACTAAATATCAAGACCTGATTTGCATCAAATTAGTTCCGTACAGACGATGAAACCACCACTCAGCACGACAGAGTAAACGATAGATATCGATAAACGTTCTGTCATGTAATTAGTCTCTCAAATCAGTCCACTCACCGCGTTTAGCACGGAAATTAGACGAAATACCAATTTTTCCTGATCCTTCAAACGTATACGCTAAATCCATGGGTAGTAATTGACAGCTGTAAATGTTCGCTTGTGTATACGACAGACACACATAATGAGATTCATGCCGGTCAAAACTAACAAAATAATAACGGAAACAGATCATACAGGAGGTATGGATGTTCTCTTTTGTCGCCAGACAGCCAATTTTTGACACGGCACTAAATGTTATCGCTTATGAGATCCTCTTTCGCGATGGAAAAAGTAACGGATTTCCAGATATCGACCCAAATGAAGCCACATCGAAAATAATCAGCTCAACTCACCTTGGAATAGGCCTGGATGAGATAACAGGTGGAAAGACAGCTTTCATTAATTTTCATCGCGATACATTAATTCACCGCTTTCCCACATCGCTGGATCCTTCAATGGTGATGATTGAGATCCTGGAAACCGTCGAGGTTGATGAGACTCTTATTGCTGCATGCCGGCACCTTCGCGAGATAGGGTTTGAACTGGCACTTGATGATTTTGACGCTGACGAAAAATGGCGGCCACTATTGCCTTACGTTCAGGTCATAAAATTTGATATCCGTTCAATGAAAGAGGAAAGGATCCTTTCTCTGCTGCCAGAAATAAGCCAGTATGAAATCAAGCTGCTCGCCGAGAAAGTTGAAACTTACGCCGAATTCGAACGTTTCAGAGAGTTGGGCTTTCACTACTTTCAGGGTTACTTTCTGGCGCGGCCGGAGCTCGTCCGTCATAAACAAATTATCCCGGCTCAGATGAATATGCTTGCGCTTATCAGCGCATGTAATCAATCCCCGATGGATTTCGACCGCATAAATAACATTATCAACAAGGATGCATCGCTGACATTTCTGTTACTTCGCTTTATAAACAATCCGTTATACAATAAACGGATAAAGGTAAAAGATTTGCGCCACGCACTGAATTACCTTGGTGAAAATGAAGTGAAAAAGTTCGTATCATTGATTGCCCTGGCAAACCTGAATAATGACAGTCCACGGGAACTGTTACAACTATCCCTCGTCAGAGCAAAGTTCTGCAGCTTGCTGGTTGCAGGTATGAACGAACTGAACGATTCTCCCGCCAGTTTTCTCGCCGGCTTGCTGTCGTTGCTGGATGCCATGATGCTGCAGCCCATGAGCGAGTTGCTGGAGAAAGTACCGGTGAGTGAAGAAGTGAAGCACGCTTTACAAGGTAATCCGGGTATGCTCAGTGATTGCCTTTTGCTGGCAAAACATATTGAGTCCGCCCGCTGGTCCACAATAAAAGCCTTCTCAAAGAAATATGGTATTCGCCAGACCACCCTTCATGGTATGTATAACTCGTCACTTAAATGGGCCGGCGCGATGGAAAATAGTATTAATTAATAATTCTGCCCATTGTATAAGTGAAAAGAATTACGTGAGCATAGATAATCTGCGGCCCATAAGATAAAGTTGATATCATCGTGCTCATGCCGTGTTATTAGCAGTCAACTTACAAAGTTGTCGTTACCATTGTTGAAGGGATTGTCAGGTCGTATGTTCGCATTTATTGCACGCCAGCCTATTTTAGACCGTGAAAAGGATGTTTTCGCGTATGAGCTTTTGTTCCGTGACGGCAAAAGCGGCGCTTACCCCGAATTAGAGCCGGACAAAGCAAAATATATTGCCCAACATTTCCATCCGTTAGGGCTGGACGATATTTCCGGTGAAAAGAAATCGTTTATTCACTTTAATCCGGACACTCTGATTTCCCGCTTTCCTACCTCCTTGAATCCCGAGTCTGTTGTCGTGCAGCTGAATGAACCCATGGCACCGACACCGGGATTACTGGAAGCCTGCACGCATATTAAACATCTCGGATTCAGTCTGGCCATTGATGATCCCATGATGCTGAGCGGGAAGCAGGACATTTTTCCGTTGATTGATGTGGTCAAAGTTGATGTCACCAAAACGAACTACGATCTGATTGAAAAGAATATCCCCCGTTATCTTGATGCCAATATCAAACTGGTGGCGGAACAGGTAAACACCCACGAAGATTTCGACAGTTGCCGCTCTCTCGGGTTTGATTTCTTCCAGGGCTATTTCTTCGCCCTGCCGGAAGCGCGACTCCATCGTCACTTGCCGGCTTCGAAAATGAACCTGGTTGATTTGATGGGAGAAAGTGCCCGCAACGACTTTAACATCAGCCGGATCAACCAGATCATTGAGCGTGACGCTGCTCTCAGCTTCCTGCTACTCAAATTTATTAATAACCCGGCAATCAATAAACGTTACAAAATTACCTCACTAAAACATGCCCTGACTTACATGGGCGAAGTGGAAATTAAGAAGTTCATCGCTTTATTATCGCTGGCCAATTTAAGTGACAATAAACCGCTGGAGCTGATCCACATGTCACTGGTGCGGGCGAAATTCTTCGATTTGCTTTCTCAGCAGCGCGGCATTAACACGAATCCGCCAATCGGCTTCCTGATAGGCCTGTTTTCACTGCTGGATGCACTCCTTGATCAGGATATGCCTGACGTTCTTAAACAACTGCCGCTGACCGACGAAGTGAATGATGCGTTGTTGGGTAAATCCAGCGAATTTAACAGCTATGTAGCGCTGGCAAGAGCGTTCGAGGGTGCCCTTTGGATGAATATTATTAAGCAGTCCAAAGTGCTGGATATCGACCAGAAGCAGCTTCACGTACTTTACAATCAGGCTATTCAGTGGGGAAACGGCGTCCGGTCCACCATCTCGGCATATTTCCCTAAGCCGGTCATGCGCTGAGGGGTTATGCAGAGACAACAGGTTACCGGATACACGGAGAAAGTAACCTGTTCAGCCGTTTAAAATAGGATGATGAAGTGGTTATTGCGGTTCAATCTCTCTGACATGCCGCTGTACTGACATCAGTGACCCCAGTAAACCCAACAGAATCGACAAACCCAGCATCGTCAGTAAGGCAGTACCGGACAGACCGGTAATATTGAATTCTTTCTGATAGAGCGTCGCAAATGCCTGAATACTGCTGTCCATCCACCATAAGATAATGATGACGGCGAACCAGGCAATCAAACCACCCAACAATCCGTACCAGAAACCGGTATATAAAAACGGCCGGTGAATAAATGCGTCAGTCGCGCCCACAAGCTTCATCACCAGAATTTCTTCCCGCTTGCTAAGGATGTTCAGCCTGATGGTGTTACCAATGATCAGTACCACAGAAACAAACAACAACACGCCAATGAGCGACACCAGCTCTCTGGCAATATCCAACAGCGCATACAAGCGCTCAAGCCATTCAATATCCAGCTTACCGATGTCGACTTCACGCTGATCTTTGAGCTTTTCAAGCAGTAACCTGGCGGATGTAGGCGAAGCATGTTTCTCGTCCGGCGTCACCAGCACCACATCAGGTAAAGGATTGGACTCCAGATAGGCGATAGCATCACCCAGTCCGGATAAATGCTGAAATTCCTTCAGGGCATCATCTGCGGGGATGAAAGTAACGCTGTCAATCTCCGTCCAGGTGTTCAGCCTGGCAACCAGTTGCTGCGCGCTGGCTGGTGGTGTGTCTTCTTTCAAAAACAAGGAGATTTCCGAGGCCTGATCCCAGCCTGCGCTGATTTTTTCAGTATTTTTAACCAGAATGTAGAGTGTGCCCGGTAAGGTTATGCTCAGACCAAGCACCGCAATAGTCATTAACGATGCGGCCGGCTGACGCCACAATTCCCCGAGGCTGCCTAAAGCCTGACGGACATGACTGATAAAGAACGCACTGATAACCTGAATGATGCCAATGCGGGTATCACTGGCTCCCTGAGAGCGGCCTTTGAATAAAATACTCATGCCCAGTTTCCTCCCTGTTCCTCAGACAATCCGTCGGTGATCATCTGCCCGTTTCTCAATGTCAGTGTGCGGTACTTCATCCGGGCTATAAGCCCGAGATCGTGGGTCGCAACAAACACAGAAACGCCGGCCTGGTTGAAGTCTTCAAACAGACGAATGATTTCCATAGATAACTTAGGATCGAGGTTACCGGTGGGTTCGTCGGCCAACAACAGAGGCGGCTTATTAACCACCGCACGGGCGATGCCGACGCGCTGAGCTTCACCACCTGACAACATCATTGGCAAACTGCGGGCTTTATCCCGCAATCCCACCATTTCCAGCGCTGCTTCAACACGCTTAGAGGTTTCTTTACGGGTATAGCCTTCAATAATAAGTGGCAGCGCCACATTATCGAAAACTGATTTTGAGTCCAGCAAATGCGGGCTCTGGAAGATCATGCCGATATCCCGGCGGATAAACGCTATCTGCCGGCGTTTTATTTCGTTCAGATCGTGACCGTTAATCAGTACCTTGCCCACACTGGGGCGTTCCATGATACTGATTAATTTGAGCAGCGTGCTTTTCCCCGCGCCGGAGTGGCCGGTAAGAAAAGCCATCTCACCCGGTTCAATGTGAAAGCTCACTTTTGACAGTGCGCGCTGACCACCGGGGTAGGTTTTACTTACCTGCTCAAATTTGATCATCTGCTAATCCTGCAACGACGAAAGGATACTGAATTCTCTACGTTAATCGTTTTCGCTCTCACTGAAAAGTGCGTCGATGAATTCATCGCCGTTAAATGTGCGCAAGTCGTCAATTCCCTCACCCACACCAATGTAACGGATTGGAATACCGAACTGGTCAGCGATAGAGAAAATCACGCCGCCTTTTGCAGTACCGTCCAACTTGGTCAGCGTTAAACCTGTCAGACCTACGGCTTCGTTGAACAGCTTCGCCTGACTTACTGCATTCTGGCCCGTTCCTGCATCTAGTGTGAGCATGACTTCATGAGGTGCGTCCGGGTTGAGTTTCTTCATTACCCGAACCACTTTTTTCAGTTCTTCCATCAGGTTATTTTTATTCTGCAGGCGGCCGGCGGTATCCGCGATAAGAATATCTGTACCACGGGATTTTGCGGCTTCCAGAGCGTCATACAATACAGATGCACTGTCTGAGCCTGTGGGCTGGGCGATAACAGGAATCTTGTTACGCTCTCCCCAAACCTGAAGCTGTTCAACGGCGGCAGCACGAAAGGTATCACCCGCAGCCAGCATGACTTTCTTACCCTGTTGCTGGAACTGTTTTGCCAGTTTACCGATGGTGGTGGTTTTACCCACACCGTTAACGCCCACCATCAGAATGACGTATGGTCCGCTACCCGCATTATGCTGTTTCATATCTTCAGCCAGCGGGCGCTCAACAGATTTGAGCATCTCACGCATCTGGCCTTTAAGGATATCCACCAGCGCCTCAGCGTCCTTGAGTTGCGAACGTTTTGCACTGTCTGTAAGTTTGTTGATGATTTTCTGTGTGGTGTCCATGCCCACATCAGCCACCAGCAACTGAGTTTCAAGCTCTTCATACAAATCATCGTCGATGGCTTTGCCGCGGAACAAACTGATAAAGCCACTGCCAAGGTTTGTTTTAGTGCGCGATAAGCTGGCTTTCAGGCGACTGAAAAGAGACTTTTTCTCTTCTTTGGCTTCGGGCTTTGCTTCAACAACCGGTTCCGGCTCAGATTCTACTTCCGGCTCAGGTTCAGGCACGGCGGCGACAACCGGCGTCATTTCATCCGGCGTAATGTCTTCGTCAGAAACAACTTCCGGCTGAACTTCGTCTTGTTTTACCTGTTGGGTTACCTTCTCAGACTCAACCCATCCCGGTCCGGTTGCATCCTCAGGTCCAGTTTTCCGTATTAACGGCTCTGGTGCAGGCTCATCAAATGCAGGTACTTCGGGTTCAGACTGCACTGCAGCAGAGCTTTCTGGCTGAGCCTTAACGATATCATGCGGTTCAACCGGCGTATCCACTTCCGCTTCAACTACGGGCTCTTTAAGTACAGCATCTTCAGGTTTAGTTTCTCCGGCAGGGGCCTCAGCTTCAACATTACTTTGCGCAGGCTCAGGCACTTCTGTTTCTGGCGTCTCAACCGCGTTGCTTTCCTGCGGCTTTACTTCACTTTGTTCTTTTTCAGGTTGCTTGTTCTTTCTGAACCAGCCAAAAAGTTTCGACATTGTTTGGTCAAATCCTTAGTAAATCGGCAAAATTCGGCTACACTGGCCGGCTTTCAATAGCCGTTATCATACATTGTCAGCCCCTATGAAGCGAGTATCCAGAAAGCCTCAGACACAAAAGACGAAATCAGGCAACGTCAGGATCATTTCAGGTCAGTATCGCGGCCGGAAACTGCCCGTGGCAGACGTGGACGGGTTACGTCCCACCACTGACAGGAACAAAGAAACCCTGTTCAACTGGCTGATGCATGATTTACCCGACGCTCACTGTCTCGACGCTTTTGCAGGCTCAGGCGGACTTGGCTTTGAAGCACTTTCCCGCTATGCCGGACATTGCACATTCATTGAGAAAGACAGAAATGTGGCCGCACAACTGAAAACCAACCTTTCAGCAATGTCTGCAAATGGTGAAGTGATCAATGGCGATGCTGTTCAGATATTGTCTTCCACAGACAAGCAGTTCGATATTATTTTCATCGATCCACCCTTCAATCACGGCCTCGTTGAACCGGTACTGCAAGTCATCCTAAGCCGGAACCTTCTGAAACCCGACGGTGTAATTTACGTCGAGCAGGAAATCAACGCCCCTTCCCCGCTCATCAGCGAACGCCTGCAGGTAGTTAAAGAAAAGAAACTCGCACAGGTGATGTACTGCTTGCTATCACTGGAAGACTGACTGAGCGGTTAAGCCAGAGGCAGGCGTTAATGCGGTTGTCGGGCACTGCTGTACGCAGTGAGCCCGCAGGCGGTGAAGGTGTGTAGTTCGGGAACTGTCAGTCGCAGGGATGCGACTGCCAAGCCTCCAGGGATGGATTTACGGCGTGTTCCCGAACTACACGCCGATCCCCCGAAAGGGCTCACGCCTCAGGATTGATTTCGAGGCCGATGTTGGAGATGCCTTCTTCGAGAGCGAGGGCCTTGAGTTCGTCGCAGGTGGACAGCGGACTGCCGTCCTTTTCCAGCAGGTCGAGCATGGCGTTTTGCAGCTCTACTTCAAATACCATCAGCGGATGGCCTTTAATGTCTTCTTCGTCAACGCCGGATGCCAGCAGGTAAGCTTCCACACTGCCCTGCGACAGCTTACTGACCACCACAGCCCCTTGCAGATCCTGCTTCAGCACAAGGCCAATCGCCGCAGCCAGAGCGATTGTTGCATCGATAGCAGGGTAAACACCGAAGGTGTCGTAATCTGCGGTATCAGGGGTGACGCACTCTACTTTCTCAAGCTGAACAGAAAAGTTGATTTTGCTTTTCGGGCTGCGTACCGATTCCCACAATAAAGATAAACAGTTTTTGCAAACGCCTTCATCATCAAAGCCCGTGACTTCTTTAAATAACGCATAATTCGGTAACATCCGCTCCAGCAGCGCAGCGCTGAAGGCAACGGCACGCCATCCTTCCAGTTGTCTCACCCGTGCAAATGTAGACAGTTTTTTCATTATTGTATCGCTCCGGAAGCATGTTGAAAGTAATGGCTGACACCATCTAAAAACATTTGTATTGAAATCATCACCAGAATCATCCCCATCAGACGTTCCATGGCGGTTAAGCCGCGCTCACCCAATAAGCGGTGAAACACTTCAGAGAATAGCAAAATGATCGCGCTGATCACCCAGGCTGCTCCCAATGCAATCGTCCAGTCCGTCATTCTGTCCGGCGCCTGGTTAGCAATCAGAATAAGTGCAGCCAGGGTCGACGGCCCTGCAATCATAGGTATTGCCAACGGGACCAGAAAGGGCTCTTCACCCACGGCCAGCCCCAGCGCGTTCCCCGACTGTGGAGGGAAAATCATTTTCAGAGCAATCAGGAACAGAATGATACCACCGGCAATACTCACGGTTTCCTGACGGACATTCAGGAAATCCAGCACAGCCTGACCGCTGAACAGAAATATCAGCAAAATGATAAGTGCAAATACCAGCTCCCTTACCAGTATGACACGGCGTCGTTTAGGCTCGATGGTCTTCAGCACCGACATAAACACCGGCAGATTCCCCAGTGGATCCATGATCAGAAATAACATGATGGCCGCAGACCACGTATCCATGAAAGAGATTCTCCCCTAAAGTGTAATTGGACTTACCCGGACCCGCTGCTATGTTTAGATTTCCGGTTAAAAAACGGAAATTTAGCCAACAGCGTAAATAAGAATGATAGATAAGCGCAGGATTGTCGCATTTACGCGTTGATTTTACTATCTAATCAGACAGGAATGAGAACTATGAGTTTGATGTCTATTGAAGAAGTGGCGACATTTCTTGACGTACAGCCTATCCGCGTAGAGCGCCTTGAAAGAGAAAGCCTTTTAGTTGCAAAAGAGAAGGATAGCGAAGGTAAACCGCTGTTCGATAAGGGCGATGTGGAGCGTTATAAAGTGCTGGCTGAACGGTTAGGCGGCATCTGACCTGCTTCATTTTTAATTCAGAATGAAAAAGCCCCCGGCATTATTCGTAAAAACCGGGGGCTTTTCTTTATCTGTTCATCAGTGTTCAGTTCTGCTGCAGCATTCGCGCAATACTGCGGATACCAATACCTGTTGCACCTGCCGGCATTTCCGGTGTAGCGCTGCCGTTGTAAGCTGCAGCCAGATCCAGGTGTACCCAGCCCTTACCTTCTTCATTAACAAAACGGGATAAGAAACCGGCTGCATTTGAGGCGCCGCCGCCACCGCCTCCTTTCATAGGACGACTGTTGGCAGTATCAGCAAAAGCAGACGGACACTTATCCTGATGCCATTTTTCCAGCGGCAATGGCCAGAAGCCCTCGCCCTCGGCTTTACCTGCTTCAAGCATCGCTTGTCTGGCGTCATCATCCATACTGAAAACAGCATGGTAGTCATTACCTAATGCAACCGTTGCTGCACCGGTCAGCGTTGCCGCGTTAATTATAAGGGGAGCACCAGTTTCAGTTGCACGGATCAAGCCATCAGCAAGCACCAGACGACCCTCTGCATCGGTATTGACGATTTCTACTGTAAGCCCGTTTTTATAGGTCAGTACATCGCCCAACTTGTATGCGTGACCGCTAATCAGGTTTTCAGCGCAACATAAAAGCAGTTTCACACGCTTTTTGAGTCCCTGACTGATAGCCAGTCCGAGGGCACCGGTTACTGTTGCCGCGCCGCCCATATCACATTTCATATCCAGCATCCCTTCACTGGATTTAATGCTGTAACCACCACTGTCAAAGGTGATGCCTTTACCTACCAGCACAGCATCGACCGGTGCATCGTTGTTGCCGGTGGGGTTATAGTCCAGCTCCAGTAACACCGGCGGACGCTCGCTGCCACGACCGACGTTATAAATACCAGTCCAGCCAGCTTTCTGCAGTGCTTCACCCACTGTCATACTGTAAGAGACCTTGTCTCCGCCCAGCGACTGAATCCACTGTGCTGCACGACCGGCAAGGGTTTCAGGTGATAAATCTTCAGGGGTGTCGTTCACCAGACTGCGGGTAAACAACAAGGCGGCATACGCTTTATCTAACTCAGCAACATCACCGGTGTCTGCCCAGCGGATTGATCCGGGCTTTCTCGCACGGGTATAACTCAGGGCAAAAGCCCATTGTTGCTCTTTAGACCAGTCACCGGTCAGCTGAACTTCAGCGATGCCGAGTCCGTCGATACGACGGCCCGCCTGACGAATCAATCTTGTGCTGTCGCCTTTCTCAGTAATATGGATAACAGCACCGTCTGCTGTCATGCTTAATCTGGCATTTTCGCCCCAGTGAGCCGGCGCCTTTCCGGTGGAAAGTGACACAGAAAAAATCGACATAACAATTCCTTATTAGCTTGTTACAATGTGTTCTTTATCTTCAGACAATTAAATTGACTGGTTATTTGTATGCAGTTTACTACGCCTTTACTTCACGGAAAGCTTATTCGTCGTTACAAACGGTTTCTTGCCGATGTAACCCTGGATTCAGGCGAAGAAGTGGTTGCGCATTGTCCGAACACCGGCGCAATGACTGGCTGCGCCGAACCGGGATACGAGGTCTGGCTCAGCCCCTCAAATAATCCCAAACGCAAGCTGGCCTACACCTGGGAACTGGCAAAAACCTTTGACGGACACTTCATCGGCATCAATACACATAATGCTAATAAACTGGTAGCGGAAGCACTGGATAACAATACCATAGCCGAATTTTCTCACGTACAGGACTGGAAAGCAGAGGTGACACCACCCGGCGCCGACAGCCGCTTCGATTTTCGTATCACAACCGCTGAAGGCGATGCCTATATAGAAGTGAAGTCTGTCACTCTGCTGGAAGAGGGAAAAGGCTACTTTCCCGATGCCAGAACAACCCGCGGCGCCAAACACTGCGAGACACTGGGTAATCTGGCCGCAGCGGGCGTGCCAGCGACTCTGGTGTTTTGCGTGCAGCATACTGGTATACGTGAAGTACGGGTTGCAGAGCACATTGATCCAAACTATGCCGCAGCCGTAAAGGTTGCGCACGATAAAGGAATGCAAATCATCGCTTTAGGTTGCGAAATCAATGAACAAAATATTAAGGTAAATCAATCACTACCAGTAATTTGGTGAAAAAGGGGTTGCAATTTCTCAAAGGAACGCCATATTTGCGGCTTGCTTTTTACCGTTGTGGTGCACAGACGCCACCGGCGTTTTGCATTCGAAGAGCAATGGATGCATTAAATAACGGAAGGGTAACTTTGACACCAAAGGTTGCCTGAACATAGCGATTCTGCTATAGATTCCCGGTTGTTCAGGACATATGGGTGTCGTAGTGTAGGAGATGTGGCACATGCCAACAGGAAAAGAAACGAAATCCCTGGGCCTTTTAGCCTTAGCCGGCCTTGAGCCTTACCAGCCAAAGCCTGACGAAGAATACATGAACGATGCGCAAATGGAGCATTTCCGTTTGTTGCTTAAAGCATGGCGTGATCAGTTGCGTGAAGAAGTAGACCGTACTGTGACGCATATGAAAGACGAAGCTGCCAACTTCCCTGATCCAGTCGACCGTGCAGCGCAGGAAGAAGAATTCAGCCTTGAACTGCGTACACGTGACCGTGAACGTAAACTGATTAAAAAAATCGAGAAAACCATGCGTCGCATTGAAGACGATGATTTCGGTTTCTGTGATCAGTGCGGTATCGAAATTGGTATCCGCCGTCTGGAAGCACGCCCTACAGCTGATTTATGTATCGACTGTAAAACAATGGCAGAAATCAAAGAAAAGCAGCTTCAGGGCTAACGCTTTTCTGATACTCAGGGCGCCGGTGCTAAACCCGCGCCTTAAGTCATTTTTACTCGTAATATTATGACGGGTCATCATTCTTATACCGGCAGATTTGCCCCTTCTCCCTCAGGTCCTCTTCATTTCGGTTCGCTGATAGCCGCCCTTGCCAGCTTTCTTGATGCCAGACATCATCAAGGGCAGTGGTTACTGCGAATGGAAGACATAGACGAACCCCGCTGCGTTGGCGGTGCCGACAAACTCATTCTGGACACACTTGAAGCTCACCATCTTCACTGGGACGGTGAAGTCATGTATCAGTCTGCAGAACATGCCCGTTATCAGGCGCTCACAGACCAGTTTATCCGGCAAGGCCTGGCATACCGGTGCAGTTGCACGAGAAAGATGATTAAAGAAGCCGGCGGCACATACCCCGGCACCTGCAGAGATAAACATCTCACTGGTGACGGCACGGCAATCCGGTTAAAGATGACCTCTCCGGTCACCCGGTTTGATGATCGTATTATGGGACGGGTACACGTTACCGACGCCCACGCCTTTGAAGACACCGTGCTCAAACGTCGCGACGGATTATTTTCTTACAATCTGGTGGTGGTGGCCGACGATATACACCAGGGTGTTACCCATATTGTACGGGGCAGCGATCTGCTTACCACAACAGCAACGCACTTAAGCCTTTACAAATTGCTGCAGGCACGTGCGCCGGCGTATGCCCATGTTCCGGTGGCCTCTGTGTCTGAAGGGCGCAAATTGAGTAAACAGAATCATGCTGCAGCCCTCAATAACTTAACCCCGTCGGAAAACCTCGCCGCAGCGCTGACCTTCTTAGGCTTAGCTCTTCCGGAAGATGCTAAAAATGCTCCGCCGGCAGAAGTGCTACAATGGGCTGTTGAACACTGGGGTTGTGATAGAATACCAAGACAGCGCGAAATTATTGTCGCTGCGTCAGAATCCACTTATCATAGACCCTTTATTTTTTGTGGCATTTAATTTTTCGGAGACAGCATCATCATTACGCGCGTGTTTAAAACGGTAAAACGGGTATTAAGTAAAGACCCGGCCTCAGAAGCAACGATACAGGCCTATACCCTTCCCCGTGCCGAGCATGGTATTTCACGGGAAGACATCAGTGATAACGCGCTGAAAGTGCTGTACCGCCTCAATAAATCCGGTTTTGAAGCGTACCTGGTGGGTGGCTGTGTCCGCGACCTTATGCTGGGTAAACTGCCAAAAGACTTCGATGTCGTTACCAATGCCACACCGGAACAAATTAAAAGCCTGTTCAAAAACTGCCGGCTGATCGGCCGCCGTTTCCGTCTTGCCCACATTGTATTCGGCCGGGAAATCATTGAGGTTGCCACTTTCCGTGGTCACCACAGTGAAGGCGAATCAGACAATAAACTGGGTCAGCAGGACGCGCAGGGCCAGCTGGTCCGGGATAACGTGTTCGGTACTATCGAAGAAGACGCCGAACGCCGGGATTTCACCTTCAATGCCATGTACTACAGCGTGGCTGACTTTACAGTTACCGACTTCGCCCGTGGCCGCGATGCCGTTAAAAACCGCGAAGTAGACCTAATTGGTGACCCGGAAACCCGTTACCGTGAAGACCCGGTGCGCATGCTACGAGCTATCCGTTTTGCTGCCAAGCTGGACATGACGATTACGCCCCGCACAGCGAAGCCCATCCCCGAGCTGGCACACTTACTGGCAAACATTCCGCCGGCAAGATTATTTGAAGAAACCCTGAAGCTGTTCCTTGGCGGCGCCGGTGTGCAAACCTTCCGCTTATTGCAACAATACGGGTTGTTAACGCCGTTATTCCCGCAGTTAGAAAGCATTGCGAAAAATCCTGACAGCCGTGAGTGTCAGTTTATTCTTAAAGTGCTGGAAAATACCGATGAGCGCATCAACAGCAACCAGCGGGTAACACCGGCTTTCCTGTACGCGGCATTGCTATGGTATCCGCTGGAAGAACATGCGCAGAAGCTGCAGGCAGAAAGCGGCCTGAATCAGCACGACGCCTTTAATATTGCCTCCGGTGAAGTGATTCACCGTCAGGTGCAACGTATTATGATCCCGAAACGTTTCTCCACGGTTATCCGTGATATCTGGATCCTGCAACAACGTTTACCACGACGCTTTGGCCGCCGCGCATTTCAGTTGCTGTCGCACCCTAAATTCCGTGCCGGTTATGACTTCCTGCATGCCCGCGGCGAAATTGAAGGTGGCAATACAATGGAGCTGGCTGACTGGTGGACCGAATTCCAGCACGCTGACCAGGGTAAGCAGAAAAAGTTGCTGAACGCATTGCGCCAGTCGGAAGGCAGCAAGTCATCAGGCCCGCGAAAGCGGCGCCGCCGCTCACCTGAAAAACGAGATGCCGGTAATGCATAAAGAACACGTTTACGTTGGTCTGGGCAGTAATCTGGGCGATTCAGGTGCAACCCTTGAGGCTGCCACAAAGGCTATGGGCGAACTGGCTGACACCCGTGTTCTGGCCCGTTCATCTCTGTATTGTTCCTCTCCTATGGGTCCGCAGGATCAACCGGACTATATTAACGCAGTGTGCCTGCTGGAAACGGCACTGGAACCCGTGGAACTATTACGGGCATTACAGAATATTGAAAACAGTCATGGCCGTGAGCGCAAAGGTGAGCGCTGGGGCCCGCGAACCCTTGATTTAGACATGCTGCTTTACGGCAACACCGGGATGAACACCGCTGAGTTAACCCTGCCTCACTATGGTATGGCCGCCAGGGAGTTTGTGATGGTGCCGCTGTTTGAAATTGCGCCATCTATGATCATGCCGGACGGTAACCCCATCGCCTTGTGGGTGTCCCGCTGCAATCTTGAGGGACTTCGGCGTATAACGCCTTCCAATCAGTCTTAAAATCCGTATAGTTCGCAATCTGTTCAACCCCCTCAGGGGTGTGTCAAATGAGGTTGTTCCCATGAAAAAAATCACCATTTCCGGTCTTCAAACCAAAAAAGCAGCCGGCGAGAAGATAACCGCCCTCACCGCCTATGACGCAAGCTTTGCCAAGATGTTCGATGAACAGAATATTGATGTCCTGCTTATCGGTGACTCACTGGGCATGGTGCTGCAAGGTGAAGAAGACACCCTGCCCGTCACCACAGACGATATTGCTTATCACACCCGCGCGGTGAGAAAAGGTACGAAACGGGCTTTTGTGCTTTCGGATATGCCTTTTATGTCTTATGACACACCTGAACATGCTTATCAGAACGCAGCCAGACTAATGGCTGCCGGTGCCAGCATGGTGAAAATTGAAGGCGGTGCGTGGCTGGCAGAGACTGTCAGAGGCCTGGTAGAGCGCAGTGTTCCTGTGTGCGGACACCTTGGTCTTACCCCGCAGTCGGTTCATGTTTTTGGCGGCTTTAAAGTACAGGGCCGTGAAGAAGATAAAGCGGCAAAACTCCTTGAAGATGCCCTTGCGCTGGAAAAAGCCGGCGCGCAGTTGCTGGTGCTGGAGTGTGTGCCGACCTCTTTAGGTAAAAAAGTGTCTGAAGCACTGTCCATTCCGGTTATCGGTATTGGTGCAGGAGCCGGTACTGACGGACAGATTCTGGTGATGCACGATATGTTCGGCATCTCAGCCAATTACATGCCGAAGTTCTCAAAGAACTTTCTGGCAGAAACCGGTGATATGCGAAAAGCAGTGCAAAAGTATATCAGCGATGTTCAAAGCGGTGCTTTCCCGGGCGCCTCTCACAGCTTCGAGTAATTCATGAAATCTCTGACAACAGTTGAAGACTTACGTGCGCAACGCAGCGCATGGGTGCAGGCAGGTAAAACTGTTGGCTTTGTGCCGACGATGGGTAATTTGCATAATGGCCATATGCAGCTTGTTCGTGCAGCGAAAGCTGAGTGCGATATTGTGGTGGTATCGATTTTCGTCAATCCGATGCAATTCGGGAAAAATGAAGATTTGGATAACTATCCCCGTACACTGGATGCAGATAAAGAAAAGCTTGAAAGCCTTGGCGTAGATGCTGTTTTTCTGCCATCAGTGGCAGAAATGTATCCCAGAGGCCTTGAGCAGCAAACCTTTGTCGAAGTCCCGGGCATTTCCTCTATCCTTTGCGGCGAAAGTCGTCCGGGACATTTCCGTGGTGTCGCTACCATTGTTTGTAAACTGTTTAATATGGTTTCTCCGGATACCGCCTTTTTCGGTGAAAAGGATTTTCAGCAGTTGCAGGTTATCCGTTTAATGGCGAAAGACTTATCTATGGGTCTGTCAATCAAAGGGGTGCCGACGGAAAGAGAGGCCTCCGGCCTGGCAATGAGTTCACGCAACGGATATCTCACGGCGCAGGAACGTGAAATTGCACCGGTTATTTATCAGCAACTGTGCGATATGAAAGCCGCAATTTTGGCTGGCGAGACAGACTTCAAATCGCTCATATCGACAGTAAGTGCTCACATTGACAAGTCAGGGTTCCGCACGGATTACCTGGCAGTTAAAAATGCTGCTGACTTAACCGATGCGACTGCGGCGTCGACGGAGTTCGTGATCCTTGTAGCTGCGTATCTGGGCAACACCCGTCTCATCGACAATATTCACTTTAGCAAGTAGCCTAAGCACAAACAAAAGCCGCGCAAAGGTTAAATACCCTTGCGCGGCTTTTTTGATCCCGCAGGTTACTGCGATATTGCGGAGCTTACCGGAAGATATTAACCGGCAACCGCAGAAGGAATGGCTTTCTCCAGCTCTGCCCAGGCATGGCGGGCGCGGGCGATTTCAGACTGTTCCTGCAGAATATTCTTTAAATCCTGCTCTGTCGTCAGCGGATTGGCCAGCACTACACGAAATACAGTTACCGGCTTCGGATTCAGGTCCGGGTTTTCAAGACGGGTACGTGACACGAAGGATTTACCGGCTTCACGTTGCAGCTTTTGCACATTCACCACCAGCGCATCAATTTTGTGATTCAGCCGTGCTTTCTCGTCATCAGAAGCGGTTTTCAGTTTTTCCTGTATAACCGGCGGACAAACGCGGTAAGTCAGCAAGGATAATGTGGGTGCTGTCACCAGTTCGAAATCAGGATGCTCTGAAATCATACGGGCGAAGGCTTTTGCCTTACTGATACTCTGGTCGATCAGCAGTTCATAACCCCGGCGGCCAAAAATATGTAATGACGCATACACCATCATCGCCATACCATTTCTGGAGCCTTCCAGCGTTGTTGCACCTAAGTCTTTCGAACCCTGACGCAGAATGTACTGGGCATGATGGCGCACAGCATTGGCGTCTTCAGGATTCTTAAACAGTGCCATACCAGCGCCCATGGGCACGTACATTTGCTTATGCGCATCAATGGTAACTGAATCTGCACGCTCTATGCCTTTAAGCTTGCTCCGGTGCGTGCCGGAAAACAACGTAGCGCCGCCCCAGGCAGCATCCACATGGAACCAGCAACCCAGCTCACGGGCCACATCTGCCAGTTCATCCAGCGGATCAACGTGACCGGTTTCCGTAGTACCGCCAACACCCACCAGAGCCAGCAACTTATTGCCTTCTTCCTGATAGCGACGGCCTTCAGCAAGCGCCTGTTCAGGTGACAGGGTCTGTTGCGGGCATGGCAGGGTAATTAGGTTGTCACGCCCGATCCCCAGCACATCCACGGCTTTAGACAATGAGTAGTGACCACGGCGGGAACACATTACGCCCATCTGGTTAATACCATAATGGCGGTAAGCAGCAGCAAGACCTGACTTAGCCACACCGGCAAATTTCTTATCCGGCCCGAGAATTTTATTCCGCGCAACCCAAAGCGCTGTAATGTTTGCCACCGTACCACCAGAGCAGAACGCTCCCAGTGCATGTCTGGCGCTGTGCAAATACTGCTGATACCAGCTGTCTTCCTGGCCATAAACCAGGTTGTGCATCATGCCCAGTACCTGCCGTTCAAGCGGTGTAAAGGCTTTAGATGTTTCGATTTTTACCAGATTCTGATTCAGGCCCACCAGCAATTTGGCCAGTGGCAAATGAAAATAGGGTAACGCAGAGGTCATATGACCAATAAAGGTCGGGGAATAGGTATTGACAGAATGGGCGACCAGCTTGTTCAGCAACGACTCAGCGTGAGAAGAAACAAACTCAGGGGATTCCGGCACAAAGGGATCAGAAAAATCCTGCTCAACCTCTTCCAGCGACGTCTTTTTCGTCACTACGTGCTGAGACAGAAAATCCAGAATGTTATCGGACAAATGCTGTTCGATTTGTGCGAGCTTTGAGTCTTTGTGTTCAGGTTTAGTAAAGACCCGAAACAGATGTTTCAGACTGACTTGTGCTTCACCCACTCCACACACCTCTTAATTAAATTGGAGCAAACCGCGCTTCGCCACAGGCAAAGTACAACACCGGCTGCACCCTGACAAACATCGTCAGTGACAATGAAAACTTAGCACGCATCTTACAAAGTGCCGAACTTTACCCCGGAAACACGCCTGCGCCAAGTGTAAGACGGATTAAACGGTAGTGATAATCACGCCAAATGACTTTAAATACCGCCCATCATTACGGTTAACACGAATATGTGAAAATAGAGAATGGGTAATCTGACAACGTCTGCTATAGTGAAAAGACAGGAATAGCCAGAGGCGAGTGACATGCCAATTCGTGAAATAACAGACAGCTACACTCTCGAATCTATTGTGCCTTACTTTCAGCCAATCGTCGATATCAGGTCAGAAATTGTATGGCGTTATGAATGCCTTGCACGGCTTGTTACGCCTGAGCAACGGGTTTTCCTGCCCAGCGATTTTCTGTACCTCATTGAACGTAACAACCATATTCACCAACTGGCTGAAATGATGTTTTGCAAAAGTGCGGTGTATTTCGAAGAATCCAATACGCCCTGGAACATCAACCTGGATGCCTCTGATCTCAATAACGAAGAGCTGCTGAACTCGCTTATCACCCAACTTGCCAACTATCCGAATCCTTCACGGGTATGTGTGGAAGTCAGTGCTGACGTTGCCAGCCACCAATATGAAATCCTCAAGCGCTTTATCGATAAATCGATGCACAGCGGAATGGGGGTGTTTATTGATAATCTGGGCAAAAGCAGCGGCAATGTGCGTAAACTGATGTCGCTGCCAATACGGGGCGTAAAACTGGACGGCGGCTTATTGCGCCGGCTCGACCACAGCGAAGAAATCGAGGATTTCATACTCAGCATTTGCGACCTGGCTAAAACACGGCATATGAGTATTGTGGCCGAACATGTCGAAGATGCCGATACCCTGGAAAAAGTGATGCAACTGCCGATTCAGTATGCACAGGGTTTTGTATTCTGTGAACCGGCTCCGGTGCCGCGCAACGCCGCTGCCCACTGATAAAACATACTTGCATATGTCTACACAGGTAAATCAGGGGCAGCGTTCAGGATTTAACCAGTAGATTATCAGCGATTCTCAAACGCTTTATTAACAGTGGCTGCGGGCAATGCATAACTTGCCTTCTTGCCGCCCAGGTCAATTAATATCGAGTCAACCAGGACACCTGAATCAACCATGTAAATGGTCAACGTGTGTTTGCCGGGCTTGTCGATAAGCTGCTGGATAGATCCGGTCGCCTGGTTTTTCAGAACATTTTGCTTCCACGTCTCACTGCGCCCTCGTGTACGAAAATCCAATATTTCAGGATTGTTATCATCTACAACAACGGCAACACGAACGCCTCGTCCTTCATACATAGGGTGAGTCGGCACCACATTCACACTAATCTCAGCCATACCTTGATTAAACGTATAAAAGTCATATTCCAATGCAGGACCTTCAAGAGACAAAAGATCTGCCGATTCCGGGTCGGCGGTAACGGGGACTGCTTTCATGACGCTGCCGCTGTAACCCAAATTGTCTACTTTCTGCCAACGACGGTTTTCCCCGTTTTTTTGACGCTGGAAATTGGCCGCATCCAACACCACATATCCCAGATCTTCTACGTAGCCATCAAAACTCTTCAATTCTGGTAAATCAGGGTTAAACACATTCAAACTAATATCCGATTGAAAATCTTCTGTCGTAAAAATCAGTTTGCCGGGCACTTTATATGAAGGAGGTATTAACTGATGATCATGCCCTAGTGGTGGCTCTTTTAAAGCTTCACCTTTAGGGACTTTACCCCAGTCGATATCCACCCACACCCGTTCATGAGGATGAGCCTGGCTCAATCTTCCCTGTGTTTTAGATAATTTAATCCACGGTTGTTGAGGAGAAATACTCCACTTTCTCGCTTCAGAGCCATTCAAATAAATATCAATAAAACGCGGGTTACGGGTAAAACTATTAAATACAGGTAAGGTACGGGCATGGCTATTAGTGATATGCGAATTGGCTGGCATGTCGAAGCCCTCTAACACAAACCCTACAGCCTGCTTCTGCTCTCGATGAGGCTGTGCCGAAGAAGGTATATCAAACACAGGTAAGTTGCGCGGAGACGCAGACATGATGTGCTGCCACTTACCACCAGCTAATTCAGTATTGTAATAACGGGTAATGTCCCGGATGGTTTGATAACTCGAGAGCATCTGTTCTGCATACCAGTCAGCATCACCACGGCCCTGGGCTGCAGCAAAGACATTTTTATAATGGTAAAGCCATTTGAGGCTCATATTCCCGGCCGCGACAATAGGGTAATAGGCCAACTGGTAAAACGCATCCTGACGGGTCTTATCGATTTGCGGTTGTAAGGTTTCAACTTCTTTGATCAACGCCTGCCACTGGGTGATAAGTGCGCTCACTTCATCACCGTAATGAGTTTGTGTTAGTTCGCCGGGCTGAGGCAATGACACTGGTTCGACATGACTCCAGGCCATAAATTCAGGGCGTCGTTGATACACAAGATGAAAATACTGTTTGAATATAGCGACCAGTTTATCTGATGCCCCGGCCGACAGGTCGCGGGCAAAATACTCCGCCATTTGCAAGTAAACATCATCCGCAGAATTAAACTGATCTCGCTGCCAGGCAATGTCCATAAATAACTCGGTATTGTATTCGTGAGGCTTAATATCCCCTACATTCAATATCCATTGCTCTCTGGCGTGGAGATCCCACGCTTTTGTAATTTCCTGCCACATTAAAACAGGGTTAGTCGAGTTTAACCACAGATAATCATGAGGCCGCCCCCAATAAGACGTGTGATAGTAAATACCCGCCCCACCACTGCGTTTTTGCTCTTCGGGGTTGCTGAGTTGTCGCAGATAACCGTAGTTATCGTCGGTCCACATTAACGTGATGTCATCGGGTACTTCGAGGCCGTTTTGGTAGTAAGTTAATACTTCTTTATAAGGCACAAAAGCTTGCGGAATGGAATCGACATCTTCGCCAGTAATCGAAGACAATAACTTTCTTTGATCTGTAATCACCTTATCGAGCAAAGCTACCTGATCAGCCATGGAGCTGTCGCGCATGATCATTGGCGAGTCATGTTCACCTCGCATCGCCACGGTGTAGATACTCTCAAAGTCTTTTGTTTCTCTAATTCGATGACTAAAAAACTGCTTTACGGCGCCAGCATTTGTATCGTAACGATATTGCCCCATTACATCCTTGTCCCATTCCCCGTTGATATTCGACAACATAGGTTCCGCATGGGAGGAACCGACAACAATACCGTAATCGTCAGCGACTTGTTTATTCTCAGGAATTGCATAAAAAGGTGTTGTGGTTTTATGCATAGCGGGCCAGATAGTATTGGCCCGCAAACGCAATAACAGTTCAAATACGCGGGCATAAGTTTTTGGCCCTATGTCACCGGTTTCCGGCTCATAGTTTTTCGCTGCCCAAATCTGTAAGCCCCAATCCTCATCATTAAGGAAAATACCACGATACTTAACATCCGGTGATGAAGAGACTGATGTTTTTACGTCAACAGACAAAGGATACTGTGTAGCGGGCGTGACATCGGCCCACCATTCCCATGGAGACACGCCCATCTGACGTGACAATGAAAGTAAACCGTAGGCAGTACCACGCCGGTCACTGCCCACAACAACTAACGCCGGTTTGTCACCCAAAATAGCAACAGGCTTCAGCCAGATCTGATAGCGTTCCCACTGACCTTGAATTGAGGACGGGTCAATGTCTCCCTGTTCAATTAAGCTGTCGATCAAAGCGCTTTGACCTAATGTTCCGGCAATAATTGCAGTGTGAGGAACCGGACTAAAATGTGACGCGAGTGACAATTTGTGACCGCTGATTGCCGCCACATCGCTGGCTAGCATAGCCGCTGATTTGTGTACTACTGTCGCATCTGATTCATCAACAAACAGCGTGGCTACGCCTTCTTCCCCAACCAGTGAAAAAGGCCCGGCCCAACTTTGCACACTCAGGCCAACACTACATAAAATTACGAACATCCACATTTTGGATTTCCACCACAATACCACTGTCCTTTCTCCTTGCAGAAAATACTACTAACGAGTCTGAATGTACGAAACCGCACTTATCACACCAGGTAATTAAGCCAAACCTTTCAAGCAAGGCTTTCTGTTCTTCTGACATGACATCCAGACGGGCTTTGGCTTTCGCCAGCAAACTTGCCGGGTAATCTGCTTCTGCCCCGTCGTTGCATGATGTAAACGTCGTATGCCGCAAAGTCAGAGTATTCAAAACGAAGTGCGTATGTTTTATCGGACAATTGATAGTTGAGGTTAGTACGTGTCCAACCAACTACCGGCATAAAGTTGTAGCAAACCCCAGTCACACCGGCTGCGCCCGCCTGTTTGATTTTTTCCAGGGTAATGGTGTCATCAGGACCAAACCATCTCCACGTTTCAATCATAAATAGTTACTCTTCGAAAGTTATAATGCCTGTTCGATAATTTCCCAAAGCGCCCCCTGGGTATGGTAATCACACTTAGCGCCAGCCAGACTTTTCTCATTGTTGTAAGGCTTGTTGTCCGCCGTAAGTACACGGAACCAACTGCCGTATGTGTGGTCAATCATGGCGCTCCAGCAATACGCCCAAATTTTCTCATACCATTGCCAATACGCATCATTACCTGTTGCTTTAGCTAACAACGCAGCCGCTGCTAACGACTCGGCTTGTACCCAGAAATATTTGTCACTGTCGCAAATTTCACCGTCAGGGGCATGACCATAAAAAATACCGCCGTTTTCCTCGTCCCAGCAAAGGTTCAGTGCGCTATCAAATAGCGCTTGCGCTCTTTCCACCATCCAGCTTTCGGGCTGATGACGATGCAAAATTAACAGTAATTTAGTCCATTCAGTTTGGTGGCCCGGTTGGAAGCCCCACGGACGATAAAGATTTTTCGGGTCGTCTTTGTTGTACTCCCAATCAATCGACATATCAGCATGGTAGTGTTCCCAAATCAGTCCTTGCGTCAGTGCTGCTTTTTCTACCGCGAAAGTTTTTGCCAGTGTATAAGCACGTTTTAAAAACGCCTTATCCTTTGTTGCATCATAGGCAATTAATAACGCTTCACAGCAATGCATATTGGCATTCTGACCGCGATAAGTACCTAACGTTGACCAATCTGGTGAGGCTTCATCGGCATAGCAACCATCGGACTCTTGCCAAAAACGCTCGTTGAGTATTTCCCACGCCTGATATAAAGGTATCTCAGCCTTGTTAAGTCCTGTTTTCACACAGGTTGCGAGCGCGAGGATCACGAAAGCTAATCCATAAGCATGGTTGGTTTGGTCCACCGGTGTATTAGCATCTAACAACCAATTATACGCTTGACGTTCTTCATCCCAGTGCCGGGTAAGCAAATACACTAAACCGTGCTCAATGCGTTGGAGGTCTTCTTCACGTTGAAAGTGCTGATAGGCTTTGCAATAGTTGAAAATCATCCGGGTGGAGCTCACCAGGTGCTTTTTCCCCGGTTCGAAAATGTCACCATTGTCGTAATAGTTCTGATGAAAACCACCGTTAACTTCGTCCATTACATTCGGGGCGTAAAACGCCAGTATATCTTCAATGTGTGACGTTAATGCCTGTTCGCTTTTACAGTCCAACATAATCTAACCCTCTATTGTTCATTTGGCAGCTTGCTGCCTTTTTGTGCATACCAGGTCACAAATCCATAACTGGCTAACGGCACGATAAAGCTCATCTGAATACTCAGGGTGTCGGCTACAATGCCCTGCAAAACAGGCAAAATTGCACCTCCAACAATAGCCAGACACAACAGACCCGCACCTTCAGCCGTTGCTGCCCCTAACCCACGGATTCCCAGTGAGAAAATGGTGGGGAACATGATGGAGTTGCACAGTCCAATCAATACCACAGCCCACATTGCGATATTGCCACTGGCTGACATCACAACAACGAGCAGAAATATAGCCGCCAAAGCGTTAAATGTGAGTGCTGAAGACGCTTTGATGTACTGCATGATGTAAGCACCAGCGAAACGCCCGACCATAGCGGCGCCCCAATAAAGCCCCAGATAGGTGGCTGCATCTTTATGAGTGAGACCTGCGATATCGTCGCTACTTAAAAAGTTAATCAAAAAGCTACCGATCGATACTTCGGCACCGACATACAAAAATATCGCCACAGCACCTAAAACAAGATGGCGATGAGCGGTGAGCTTTTTCACAGCCTCTCCTTGCAGGCTTGCAGATTGCCCGGATTCTGCGGCAATTTTAGGTAGTGGAAAACGCTTAAATACAATCGCCACCACAACCAGCGCCAACGCAATCAACAAGTAAGGAATTTGGACCGACTCAGGATTAGCAGGCCCTTCGAGCTGGCTCGCCCCAATGATTAGCGCACCGCCAAAGAACGGGGCGACGGTGTGCCCCACAGAATTCAATCCCTGGCAAAAATTCAACCGGCTTGATGCGCTTTTTTCATCGCCAAGCGCAGCCACATAGGGATTTGCCGTCACTTGCAATATCGTTATTCCACTTGCGAGAACAAATAGCCCCCCTAAGAAAAACACATACAACTTCACTTCTGCAGCGGGGTAAAATAATAGACAGCCCACCGCTGTAGTTAATAAGCCCGCGATAATGCCGGCTTTAAAACCCAGGCGCCTAATTAACTTACCAGCAGGCAGTGACACGAGAAAGTAAGCACCGAAAAAGGCAAATTGCACCAACATGGCTTGAGTGTAATTAAGTGAAAACGCACTTTTAAGGTGAGGAATCAAGACATCATTCAAGCTTGTCAGAAAGCCCCAGAAAAAAAACAATGCACTCATCGCTAATAATGGCGAATGCGACTTCGCTATTGAGGCTTGTGTATTACTGACTGTATTCATTGGTCACCTTTATGTTCACATTTCGACAACCTCACAACTCTGGTAAGGCCACCTTACAGAGAGTAAATGAAGACCATCAACATTGCAATAAAGGGGGCGCACAAACCGGGAAAGACACCCAAATCATTGTTTTATAGAAATATTGTATTTATCAGAACCACTAACTAAGTGATTTACAGAAAGAAATACCACCTATAACCGGAACGTAATTTACGTACCAGAAATGTAATCTGCGTTTATTTATTGTAAAAATTTGGTTGTTGGGAGCATTGACTTGTGATTATACTTATCCGGCCTTACCAATTATTCATAAGACTGGGAGAGACAGCATGAGAAGACGATTCGGGGCGCAATACACACTCACACCGTTAGCCACAGCTTTGGCACTGGCATTACCAATTACGGTGCTAGCGCAAGAAACAAGCTCACAGGATCCTGAAGTGATAGAAGTTAAAGGGATTCGTTCTAGTGTCACCAAAGCATTGTCGATGAAGCGTTACGAAGTAGGTGTCTCTGACGCCATTTCCGCTGACGACATTTCAAGTTTTCCTGATGAAAATATCGCCGAATCGATCCAACGTATTGCCGGTATTCAAATTCAACGTTCGAACGGACGCGGTGCGTTGATAAGCATTCGGGGATTAGGCCCCGAATATGCGGCAACAACTCTGAATGGTCAGGCGTTTGCCAGCGCACAATTTGACGGTGGCTTCCGCTTTGATATTGTGCAGTCAGAACTGGCATCAGAAATTCAGGTATTCAAAACTCCCAGCGCATCAATGGATGAAGGCGGCTTGTCTGGTGCTGTGAATATAGGCACAGCTAAGCCTCTCAACTATTCCGAACGCAAGATGCTTGCAAAAGTCGAGGCAAACTACTCAGAAGACCGCAGCAGTGCCACACCCGGCGGAAGCTTTACGTATATCGACCAATTTAATGACAACCTTGGTGTTTTAGTTAACTTTGGTTATCAGGAACTCGATACCCGTTATGACTTAATGTACAGCCAACGTTTTTCCGATGTTGACCTGAACAGCGATGGCGAAAGCGATTACGCAGCTAATGGCATCCCACTGGAACGAACCAATCGTCCCCGTATGCGCCGCGAAGACGGCAACACGCAACGTTATCTGTTAAATACAGCAATACAATATGTAGCCAGCGATACTCTGGAATTTGGATTAACAGGGATTCTTGCACAGGATGAACGTAAGATTTACTTCCAGCAGTTAGTTCCACTTTTTGGTGGTGGTGATCCTGAACCCACCCTTACCTACCTGGGCCAAACAGATAATACTGTAGACCATATCCTTGCTGAGAACATTCGCGTAGAAGCCAACCATACCCGTCAAACTGAAGACCGCACCAGCTATGCTGTAACAGGTACATCAGAATGGATGATTACCGATGATTTCACCATGAATAGTGCACTCCATTACACTGCGGGAAGCATTGATATCGTAGAACGCGCAGTTGTATTAGGTATTCGTTCAGACCTTGAAGTCGACATGGATCCAAATAATCCCGTATTCACTTCAAACGGCCTCAATCCGGTGTCAGATCCCAGCTCATGGGCGTTAGATAATCTGTTTCGTAATGACATCTCAGGTAAAGTGCAAACTTACGATACTGACGAGCTCGCTGCACAGGTTGACTTCAACTATTATCTCGACAGCGATTTCTTCAAAGCCGTGAAGTTTGGTTTCAAGCACCGCAGACAAACTCTGGATACCGAAAGTACGCGTTATGACCGGAATTTCCGTGACGACGATATTTATACTGCGCCTTTCCCCACCGTTGCAGAAGCGAGTTATACCGTAAACGACTTTAGCGGCGGTGAGTTCGCCGGGTTAAACTTGAATTATGTATTACCGGATGTTGATGCTTACCTGCAAGCCTTTGATGAATCGGGTCTGACAATTGAACCAAACTTCCAGGAAGCCGGATTCTTTCAAATCGATCGCAACATTACCAATTTTTATACACAGCTGGACTTTGGTAATGATTACCTTCGCGGTAATATTGGCGTACGTTACGCTAAAACAGATCGTACCGTTGACACCGTTACTTATGACGGCGGAATTCAAGTAACAACAGGCGCATTTACGGATATCGGCGGCGATTCTGCCGAACCGTCATCGAGTAGCTTTGATTATGACAACTGGCTACCAAGCTTAAACCTTGCCTATGATCTAACCGACGACATCGTGATTCGTGCTGCGGCAGGCAAAGTATTGGTGCGCCCGATTATTGGTGAAACCGCGAGCTTTGGCCGCGAGATTGCGACTCTGGACAACGGTACCGATATTATTGTGAATGTCTCTGAAGGCTCTTTCGACCTTCCGGCGCTGACCGCTAACCAGTACGATTTAAGCGCAGAATGGTACTTCAATGAATCAAGTGCAATTACTCTGGCATACTTCAAAAAAGAGGTTAAAAATCAGGTTATTACTGAGGCAGTATGCCCGGGTGATTTCCAATTAGCCGATGTTTCATTTGACTCTGCAACCGGTGAATGTCGTGGCACCGATGGCTATATCTATAACATCACACGAAATCGTGCGACCGATGGTGTTTTAGAGATCAATGGTATTGAGCTTGCTTATAACCAGTCGTTTGATTTCTTGCCAGCACCATTTAATGGTTTGGGCATGATCGCTAACTACACCCTGTTGGATGCAGACAATCCACAAGAAGAACAACCGCTTCTGGGTTCATCAGAACGTACTGCCAACCTCATTGGTTATTACGAAAATGGTGGTTTCGCCATTCGTATTGCCATGAACTATCGCAGTGAATATTCATTGAATGATGGCTCAAAAACAGGTGAAAACTTCGGTGACAGCAGTGCCATAGTGCCTAATCCCGGAAGCTTACTCGATGCCCGGAAACAAGTCGATGTATCCATGTCATACGAGTTTGAGAATGGCGTAAAAGTGTCGTTGGAAGGTATTAACGTTAACGGCGATTACGAGCGTGGAACACGTTTCGAGAAAGCCCGGTTACAATCTGTTGCGACCTTTGGCTCTACCTACTTCATGGGTGTAACGTACAGCTTCTGACAATTGTGCTTATGTGGTTACCTTTTTTGGTAACCACATACTTTTATTTGGTCATGTAAATTGACCACCCGAACAGTAAGACGCTAGAGTGGAAGTAAAGCAGGTTCAGAAAAAACAATATTCATGCACTTTCAAATTAATGATTTATCAAGCAAACGCCTTTATTTGCAAATCGCCGAACAAGTCCTGGAGATGATAAGTCAGGGTAGTTTACGTGTCGGTGAAAAACTACCGGCAGAACGCAAACTTGCGGAAACCTTTAATGTTAGCCGCCCCACTATCCGCGAGGCAATGATCGCGCTGGAAGTGAGTGGTATTGTGGAAATTCGCTCGGGCTCCGGCGTGTATGTCATCGCTGAATCTGGCCGTAGCGAGCTCAACATCGAAGACAACTTACCCGGCCCGTTTGAAATTCTGGAAGCCCGTTTGTATTTTGAATCAGAAGCCGCAGCTTTAGCTTCTCAGCGGATTACTCATCAGGAAATTCATCAGTTAAAAGTGTTTCAAAAGAAAATGCAAAATCTTGAGAGTCAGGATTTAGCAAAAACACATAGTTATGACCGAAGTTTTCACGAGCTGATCGCACAATCAACAAGAAACTCCAGTATTTACGAAATCATCTGTGGGTTGTGGTCGCTACGTAACCGGTCTGAAATGAATACCACTTTCGATGCGTTAATTCGCCGTCGTGGTGCGTCACCAATAATTGAAGATCATCACCTGATTATAGAAGCATTACAAAGCAGAGACGAAAGTCGGGCAAAACAAGCAATGAGATCCCATATCCAGCGAGTCATCAATGAGTTCTCAGAGTGCACCTTAAACGACGACTAGTTACCTGACCCTTAATGCATCGGTGTGATTGATCGCAACCCTCTTGGAGAAAGACATGCGATTAACGCATTGCGCTGTTTCAGCGTTATTTGTCAGTGCGGCGCTGGCTGGCTGTGAAAAATCTAATAAAGTAGAAGCACCGGTTTCTGTGCAACAAGCAGTGAGTGAACAGCTTGCCCCTGTCGATGCGGTATGGCCCTGGTTAGATTCAGCCAATTCCCGCTGGTTTTACTTTAATTCAGCCACCCGACCGTTCGGCATGGTGAATCTCAGCCCCGACACCGAAATTGACGGAGCATGGGGTAGTGGTTACCGGTATAACACTGAGGAAGTAAAAGGCTTCAACCATGTCCATGCATGGCAGTTGTCAGGTTTATCAGTGCTTCCTATCTCTCAACAGCGACCACTGGCAGACATAGAAAACGACTATTTCTCTGCGTTTAGTCACGACAAAGAAAATGTAGCGGCTGGTTACCATTCACTCATCCTTGAGCGCTATGGCATCAACGCTGAGTTGACCGCCACCACCCGCGTTGGCTTTCATCACTATGAATATACACAAGCGGGACCGAAACAGATCTTGCTGGATTTAGAGGGTCAATTTGGTCCCTCGGAGTTATCCAAAGGCAGCTTTACCCAAATTGATGACACCACGTTTAGTGGTTCTGTGATTAATGCACCCACTATTCGTCGCCCGCGCCCTACACCAGTGTTTTTTTATATCAAACTGAACAAGCCGGTTGCCAAAATTGATGTCAATGAAACAGCAGCGCTGCTAACACTGGATGACTCTACAGATGACGTGCTGATGAAAGTGGCTATTTCTTACGTAGATGAGGATGGTGCTAAGCAAAACATGCAATCTGAGTTACCCGGATGGGATTTCAACGCCACTGTAGCGGCTTCACGTGATACCTGGAATGAATGGTTAGGGAAAATCCGGGTAGAAGGGGGAAGTGAAAAAGTGCGCCGTCGTTTTTACACCGATTTATTCCACGCGCTTCAAGGGCGTCGAATTATCTCTGATGTTGATGGCCGCTATTCAGATCAAACCAGCGCTGAACGAAAAATCAAACAACTCCCCTTAAATGCGCAACACCAACCTGAATTCAATCACCACAACTCAGATTCCTTCTGGGGCGCTCAGTGGACTATTCAAACCTTGTGGCCGTTGGCCTATCCCAAGGTGGCGTCTGACTTTTCAAACTCGATGCTGACCATGGCGGAAGATGGCGGCTATGTGCCCAGAGGGCCATCTGGTGGAAATTACACTTACGTAATGACAGGCGCCTCGTCTACGCCATTTATCGTCAGCACTTATTTAAAAGGTATTCATGATTTTGACCCGCTGAAAGCCTATGAAGCGCTGAAAAAAAATCACTTACCAGGCGGTATGATGAGCCACGCAGGCTATGAACACGACTCTGCCATAGGTGGCGGGTTGGAATATTATATCGAGAAGGGCTTTGTGCCTTACCCGCTGCCAGTTGAAAGCGACGCGTTCCACCGCGATGGAGCAGGTCAAACCCTTGAATACGCTTATCAAGACTGGACTTTGGGACAGTTGGCGCAGGAACTCGGCCTTGCTGAAGATGCTGAGTGGCTGAAAAACCGTAGTCTCAATTATCGGAATATTTATGATACCGGGACCGGTTTCATGCGTCCGAAAGATGAAAATGGTAAGTGGAAAGCCGACTTTGACCCGTTTGAATACCGGCACGGTTTCGTCGAGTCGAACGCAGCACAAATGACGTGGTACGTACCTCACGATATTACCGGCCTCGCTGATTTAATGGGTGGGGAAAAAGTCGCAGCCAATCGTTTGAATGAGGCCTTTGAAGCCGCTGAAAAACTTGGATTTACTTCGGGTACCGCGCACGCTCAGGAAACCCACGAAGAGTACCGCCGTATTCCTGTGAACTACGGCAATCAACCTTCAATTCAAACCGCATTTATCTTTAATGAACTCGGTGAGCCGGGCAAAACCCAATATTGGTCCAGGGAGGTGGTCAATCAGGTTTATCAAAACTTGTCACCTGAGCATGGCTACAACGGTGATGAAGACCAGGGATTAATGGGTTCACTTGCGGTATTAATGAAAATCGGATTATTCCAGGTCGATGGCGGCGCGCGTCAAGAGCCCGTTTATCAAATAGGAAGCCCGATCTTTGAGCGTATCACCATTGCTTTAGATGAACGTTATTACAGTGGCAAAAATTTCACGATTGAGACCGTGAACAACAGTGACGAAAATCGTTATATTAAATCGGCATGGTTAAACGGTAAGCCTCTTAACCGCCGGTATCTGACGCACGGAGAAATTACCCGGGGAGGGTTACTCAAACTTGAAATGACGTCCACGCCCTGAGATTAATCGTGTTCAGTGACGATTCTTCCATATCTTATAGGGAGAAATTGACGTTCTGAGAATAGTAAAGGCCGGATAACCGGCCTTTACTGCTTACAAATGTATTTAATCAGCTTCATCGTAACGGGTATTCAACCGCCAGCATGGTTGCCCGCTGCCACGGTACTTCCGCTCGAACGGGGTCATGTGGTTATCACCGGTAATTTCACTGATATCTCCGGATAAACCATAGTGACTTGCCGCGCGGGCAAACTCCATCAGATACAAAAACCAGTTGCTGCGCACCTCAATGTTGCTGCACAGCGCCATAATATCCACCATGGCAGCAGAAGCGTACCAGCGCTTTTGTACCTGAGACGGTTTCGGATAAGGATTAGGGTACAGCAAAAAGTGCTGCACAATATTCCAGTCCGCCGTGCGGGCCAGGCGCCAGAAGTCATTCACATCAGCACGAAACACAGCGTAGTTCTGACTTTCTGACTGATAGTGCACGTGCTTATCTACTCTCAGCGCAGACTTATCAATACCAATTACTCTGGCATCAGGAAAGCGTTCAGCCAGGTTGGCCGTGCTTTCCCCTACCCCACAGCAGGAATCCAGAATCACATCGCCCTGCCAGTCATCCAGCCACGCACACACGTCATCAAAAGATGCGCGGGTATGGTCACTCACCGGACGCTGGTTTTCCGTGCGGCGGTACCGCTCAACCAGTTCATCAAGCTTCTCATGAATGCCCTGCTGATTACTTAATACTTCTCGGGAATTACCGGTACTCACAGTTAACTCCGGATCCCGCTACCTTTTGTCAGCAGATGATGTGCAACAGCGTAAAGCACCACGTTGAAGCCGACAAGAATGGCAATGGACACAGAAACATTAACGTCTGACACACCTAAAAAGCCGTAGCGAAAACCATTCACCATGTACACGATCGGGTTCGCCTTACTGACAATTTGCCAGAATTCCGGTAACAGCGTTAACGAGTAGAATACGCCACCCAGATAGGTGAGCGGGGTCAGCACAAAAGTGGGCACCATGCTGATATCATCAAAGGTTTTTGCAAATACCGCGTTTACCAGACCGGCGGTAGCAAATAAGGTGGAGGTAAGCAGCAAGGTAACCACAATAGCGGCCAGATTGTGAATTTGCACATCAACGAAAAACATTGATACACAGGTCACAATAATGCCGATTAAGATAGCACGGGCCACGCCGCCGCCCACGTAACCGAAAATGATCACCCAGGTCGGTACAGGAGCCACAAGCAATTCTTCAATATTGCGTTGGAATTTGGCGCTGAAAAACGACGATGACACGTTTGAATAAGAGTTCGTGATCACAGACATCATGATCAGTCCGGGTACAATAAACTCCATATAGGTGAAGCCGCCCATCTGACCAATCCGTTCACCAATCAGACTACCGAAAATGACAAAATACAGTGTCATAGTAATTGCCGGCGGCACCAGTGTTTGTACCCAGATGCGCAGAAAGCGGGTACATTCTTTAATCCAGATAGTATTCAGCGCAATCCAGTTATTTTGTCCGTGCATGATTACGCCTCCTCTTTGGCTTTACGGCCATTCTCGACCAGGGTAACAAACAACTCTTCCAGACGGTTCGACTTGTTGCGCATACTGAGCACCGGCACCGATTGCTCTGTTAACTGGGTAAATACCGGATTCAACCCTTCAGTTTTCTCCACATCCACTTCCAGCGTATTTTCATCCAGCAAACGGTGAGTAAAACCTGAAATGACCGGCTTGTTGGCGTAATTGCCAAGATCCAGCACAAATGTTTCCATGCTCAATTTGGCCAGCAGTGACTTCATGCTGGTGTTTTCCACTATCGTTCCCTTATCAATGATCGCGATATTGCGGCACAACATTTCCGCTTCCTCGAGATAATGGGTTGTCAGGATGATAGTGATACCCTGCTCATTGATGGTTTTAAGGAAGTCCCACATGGAACGGCGGATTTCAATATCTACTCCGGCGGTGGGCTCATCCAGAATCAGCAATTTGGGTTCATGCATTAACGCCCGTGCAATCATCAGGCGGCGCTTCATGCCCCCTGACAACGTGCGCGCAGCCATGTCTTTCTTTTCCCACAGGTCGAGCTGCTTTAAATATTTTTCGGCCCGTTCTTTAGCTACGTTGCGGGGCACACCATAGTAACCCGCCTGATTCAGTACGATTTGCAGTACAGTTTCAAACTGATTGAAGTTGAATTCCTGCGGCACCAGGCCAATGCAAGATTTAGCCTTTTCTTTTTCAGTATTCAGGTCGTACCCGAACACTTTCACATCGCCTTCGCTGGCGTTAACCAGTGAACTGATGATGCCGATGGTGGTGGATTTACCGGCACCGTTAGGTCCCAGCAGGGCAAAAAAATCACCCTCATCTACATGCAGGTTGACGCCGCGCAGTGCCTGCACGCCACCTTTGTAGATTTTCTTCAAATCTGTGATATCCAGCGCTTTCATGCTTTGCCTGTTTTGTTTTCATTAAGCCGTTAATAATAACATGAAAAAAGCGCCCGTTGCGGGCGCTAAACGTTGGGGTTGGGAGGATTAACGAAAGGAATTAGCGCTGTGCCGTCATAGCCTGTCCGGCAGGCAAGATTTGCATAACCACTTTGCGGTCGAAGAAGGTATTTTCTGCAGAAGAATGCTGACTGCCCGCTTCCCCGACAGCAAGCAGGGCAATTTTATCTTCACTCACACCCCGTGCTGTGAGTGCCTGTTTAACCGCGCCGGCGCGCTGTTCTGACAATGTCTGGTTAAAGGTGGCTTCGCCGCGATAATCCGCATAACCGGTTAACCGGATCCCCAATCCTTCATGTTGCTTAAGCGCCTTCGCAATCAGATCAAGCTGCGTACTATAGAGCGCTTCGATATCGTCAGAGCCGCTCTTAAACTGAATAGCACTCTCCATCGCCATCACCTGCTCTTCCGGATACGACGTCAAACCTACCTGAGTGATTGAAGCCTGAAGCTGCGCCGATTCCAGTGCATCTCTTACAGCCAGAAGCTGCTGTTGAGATTCAGTTAATGCAGCATTGCTGGCCATTAAATCAGCCTGTGTATCTTTTAACTGTTCACTGGTTGCCTTGCTGTCACCAATCACGGCCCCGAGAATACCGGCAACGCCGGCGCCAATGGGACCTGCCACAATAGCACCGATAACCACGCCGGTTCCTAATCCGACTGCCGCAGCTTTGTCTTTTTGTTCCTGATAATGCCTGTCACTGGCAGCCTGTGCTACCGGGTTAACCATAACCGCGATGATGCCTGCTAAAAGTACTTTTTTACCTGTCATGTTCATTTCCTTACCAGAGTGAGTGTTGATGGTAATAATTAAACCGGCACAATCTGACCATGCTCCAAGTGAAATGGGGAAAGGTGGCGAAGCATTGTGATAAATCGGGGCAATCAGGTCACCTGCACCACGTTACGCCGGTTAAACAGGGCAAATATGGCCAAAAAGTGGCGTTACGGGGGAATTTTGTCTTAATCAGGCATTGTTCAGTTTTCATGGTGTATAGTCATGCCACTGAAACTGAAAAGATTAATGACGATGCCAAGAACTATTGCTCTTGTTGAAGATGATGCCGCCATCAGGGAAAACTATATTGCTGCACTGCAGGCGCAGGGTTATCAGGTGAATGCCTATGCTGACAGACCATCCGCTTCTGCTGCTTTCTCACAGGCGCTCCCTGATCTGGCTATTATTGATATTGGCCTGAAAGAAGAAATGGAAGGCGGCTTTATGCTGTGTCAGCAATTGCGACAGCTATCCCAGACCATGCCGGTCATTTTCTTTACCGCCAGAGACAACGATGTGGATACCATCAGCGGACTGCGTATGGGAGCCGACGACTACCTGACAAAAGATATCAGTATGGCGCATCTGCTCGCACGTATCGCCGCCCTGTTCAGGCGCACGGACTTATTGTCATCGCCGAAGCAACAGAGCGAACAAATTCAGCTTGGTCATTTAAGTGTAGATGTCAGCCGCATGACAGTAAGCTGGAAGAACGAGCCGGTTGCCTTAACAGTCACAGAGTTCTGGATGCTGCACGCATTGATCAAACATCCCGGCCACGTAAAAAGCCGGCAACAACTGATGGACGAATCACGGATGGTTGTCGACGACACCACCATTACGTCCCATATTAAGCGCATGCGTAAAAAATTTATCCAGCTGGACAGCACCTTTGATCATATCGATACGGTGTATGGCATGGGTTATCGCTGGCAGGGCTGATTGTTCGTGAACTTACGCTTTTCTATCCGCCTGCAATTGCTGGTGCTGTCGCTATTTTTGTTCACCATCCCCTGGCTGGGGTACCGCTATGTGTGGGAGCTTGAACAATATTTGCGGACCGGGCAGGAACAAACCATGATTGGTACAGCAAGAGCGGTGGCCACTGCGCTGCACGAACGCCCGGCCCTGTTTGACAGTCAGTCTGCCTACTTAAAAGATGTTCGCCCCGGCACAGATTTGTACGCTCCGCCCATCCCCACTCCCATTCAGCTGGATGGCAAATTTTCAGACTGGAATGCAGTCTCTGGCCTCAGTCAGCAATATGGTGAAGGTCAGGTAGTTTCGTGGTTTGGCAAAGTTGCGGATTTTCCGCCGGTCACACTGTCTTTTAATCATATGGTGGGACGCTACGGAAAATACCTGTATGCCATGTTTGATGTGCAGGATGACAGCGTTGTGTGGCGTGCATCTAACGCACTGGCCGTCGATCAGAGTGACCATTTACTGATCAGTGTTATTGCCGGTGACGGCGAACTGGAACGTTTTGTCATTGCACCTTACTCAGAAGGCTGGGTGAATGCATTTAAGCTGGACGACACGCCGGGGGGCTACAGAGCCACAGACAACGAACTGCGTATTCAGGGCCGCTGGCAACTAACCGGTGAGGGATACGGCATTGAACTACGCTTTCCATTGAGTATGACCACAGGCGCTCTCGCCTTTGCGCTGGTTGATGTGGACGATCCGGCCAGCCGGGAGAAGCGCTACGCGGTGGGCACAGCGAACCCCAATCAGGCCGACGGCATGGGCACGGTACTGACGCCGTCGCCGGAAATTGAACGCATCCTTTCCGGGCTTAAATATGCCGATTCACGGGTGTGGGTAGTCGATAACCACATGCGTGTACTTGCCAGAGCCGGCTCGATCCAGTCAGCCACCGGGTTTAAAGTACGCCGTGAGGAGCAGCAAGGTTACCCGTGGTGGCAGTGGCTTGAGCAGCATGTTTTGCTGCCGCTTTATTATCATATTCTGACCCGTCCGCCAGCCGGATTTGTTGATGAGTTGCAGGGCGCGTATGCGCTGGCCGGAAAAGATATTGCTTCGGCGCTGTCCGGCACACCGGATTCCTTATGGCGGCTTTCTCCTGACAGTAAAGCCGTTATTCTTTCCGCCGCTTACCCTATTTATATTGAGGAAAACGTAATGGGTGCAGTGGTGGTTGAACAAACCACCAACGGCATCCGTACCCTGCGAAACCGTGCTCTGGAGCAACTTTTCCATGTAATCCTGGCAGTGATGCTGCTGGGCACCCTCAGTTTATTTTTGTTTGCTAACCGTATTTCTAACCGGGTGCGGACACTGAGAGACAACACTGAGGCAGTGATTGACGATAACGGCAAAATTGTCGGCAGTTTACCGGCAGTGCGCCGTGTAGATGAAATTGATGACTTGCATCAGTCCTTCGCCGGCGTGTTAAACCGTCTTCAGCAATACAATTCGTATCTGGAAAACATGGCCTCACGACTCTCCCACGAATTGCGGACGCCTATTGCTGTTGTACGTTCATCACTGGACACCATCAGCGAAGTGAAAGATCCTTCCCAGCAGTCTGTTCTGATTGGCCGGGCGCAAAGCGGCATCACCCGGTTAAGCACCATTTTAAACAGTATGAGTGAAGCCACACGACTGGAACATGCTATCGCTCAGGAAGACCCCGAACTGTTCGATGCAGCCGCTGTCGTTTCCGGCTGTATTGATGGTTACGCCCATGTTTTTTCTGAACGCACCTTCCAACTTAAAATCCCGCTGGAAGAGGCAAAATTACGGGGTTCAGGGGATTTATTCGCGCAGATGCTGGATAAAATTATCGCCAACGCGGTGGAGTTCAGTCACAACGGCGATACGATTACAGTGCACTTATGGCGGGAAGGTAAATCAGTAAAACTGTCGGTGACCAACCCGGGACCACCGTTGCCCGATAACATGAACGACAACCTGTTGCAGTCGATGGTATCGGTGAGGCCGGATGAAGAACGTCACAAATCCGCTGAACACCCTCACCTTGGTTTAGGACTGTTTATTGCCAATATGATTGCTGGCTACCACAAAGGGCGTGTGCAACTGAATAACCTGCCGGACAACACCGGCGTTTGTGTTGTGGTGCAGTTGCCTCTGGCGGTCTAGGGATTTTTTAATCATCGCCGCCAAGGTCAGGCACGTTTTTCATCAGCATGGCAGCCCGGCGGCGCGCCATATTCTGTGCATATTTGCGGATGCTGACCGTATTGTCTTTCTCATCCACAATTTCAATACCGAGAAGATGCTCAAGAATATCTTCCAGCGTAACAATTCCTTCCAGACCGCCGTATTCGTCCACTACCATGAAAATGTGCACCCGCCGCGTCATGAACAAATCAAGGACATTGGCAATAGGCATACTGCTCAATACCGTGATCATATCCCGCCGGTAATCTTTCAATTGTTTTTGCGTATTCCCTCTGGCGTAGGCCAGCAGTAAATCTGAACGCATAACAAAACCATGGATATGCTCACTGTCTTCGCCGGTGTAAACCGGTATGCGGGAGAACTCCATATGAGCATGTTGATGGAAGAAGCCTTCCACTGTCATGGTTTCCGATAAGGAGAACATCGACGTACGGTGAGTCATGGCATCCCGCACCTTCACTTCATGCATATTCAGCATGTTTTTCAGAAAGGCGGTTTCCTTTTCGGCCAGTTGTCCTTCCTGCCATGACAACTCAGCCATTGCCTGCAATTCGTTGCGGCTCAGCCCTCTTAGCGGGCTTTCTTCTTTAAATCCTTTTGTGAGCTTTTCAGAAAACCATACAAAAGGGGTTAATAACCAGGTGAGGTATTTCAGAAACCATGCTGTCGGCGTTGCCAGTGCCCGCCAGTAGGTTGCGCCCAGCGTCTTTGGAATGATCTCAGAAAAGATCAGGATCAGTAAGGTTAAAATCGCACTGATGATCCCCAGATACGCGTCGCCAAACACCACGGCGGCCTGTGCACCCGCTCCCGCTGCTCCCATGGTATGGGCAATGGTATTTAATGTCAGAATGGCTGATAAGGGTTTGTTGATATCATCGGTTAATCCCCGCAGCAATTTACCGGAAGGTGCGCCTTCCTTTTCCAGTACTGAAATGTAGGCAGAAGAAATACTCAGGATCACCGCCTCAGCTATCGAGCAAAGAAATGAAAAGCCCAGCGCTATTAAAATATAAACAATCAGCAGAAACATAGCGTTGCAAAACCCGTTAATTAGACGCGAAAAATAACCATAACGTATCTGCAGGCAGTTTGCAGATATTCTGTTGTCCACCTGTACAAACAAAACAGCCGGCAAGTGCCGGCTGTTTAATTTCAGTATCGATGCATGCTTACGCTTGCTGTTTTTCCCGCTTGAATTTAGCGATAACAGACCAGGCTTCCAGCATAACCAGCACACTGACAACCAGTACCACTGCATCCAGGAATACCAGCAGGTAATTTTCCGCTGCCCAGTATTCCTGAAGCTTAATGACACCGGCAAAGAATGCCATCACCAGAACAAACGTCATCGGAATAAGCGTGTATATGGCCGGGCGGTTCATTTTGATCAACATTACCGAGATAACCAGCAATGTCAGTGACGCCAGGATTTGGTTAGTCGACCCGAACAATGGCCAGATGATCATACCGCCGGAGCCGGATGCGCCACCGGCACCGAATGACAGCAGCAAACAGGTACCCACTGCAACCAGCGTAGCGACAACGCCATTTTTGAGGATATTAAGGTTATAAATCTCGCCCCATTCCTGGATGATGTAACGTTGTAAACGCACACCTGAATCCATGGTAGTACCGGCAAACAGTACAACCATAACGGCCAAAATAGTAGATGAGAAATCTACCGGTAGTCCCCAGCCTTGCTGGATAAGGTTTGCACCACCGGTAATGAATGCAGAAACGCTTCCGTCACCAAGGTGGCTGTACACTTCGTGCCATTCTTCAGGGGATGCGGCTAAGGCCACGCCACTCACTGCAACGATGGTGATAAGTGCAAGACTTCCCTCGCCTACGGCACCGAGATAACCAACGAAACGGGCATCAGTCTCTTTATTCAACTGCTTGGAGCTGGTACCGGAAGATACAATGCCGTGGAAACCTGAAACAGCACCACAGGCAATGGTCACGAACAGCAGCGGGATGAGGCTCGGTGTATCAATAGCGGTTTGCGTATTGAACGCCGGTGCCGTGATATCCGGCATAGACATAAATACCGCTCCGTACAGCAGCAGTAAGCCAACCAGTAACTGCATACCGTTGATAAAATCACGTGGTTGCAGCAGCATCCACACCGGTAACAGCGATGCAATGGCAGCATAAATGAACAGAATGATGATCCAGTTGGCGTTAGCGGATAAACCAAACATGGTTTCCGGCAGCTCAAGAGGGATATAACTGCCCGCGTAAACCGACGCATAAAGCACAATAATACCAACCACACACATGGGGATAAGGCTGAAATTGCGCTTGAGCAACTGACCAATCACCAGGGCAACAACAATCGCCATCCAGGCAGGGAAAACCGCGTTAGGCTGAGAAACAAACGACTTGGCAATCACCACACCGAATACCGCATTTACCATCAGCAGTACGAGGAAGATGACGACCATGAAAAGCGCACGGGAGCGTTTCCCGATAACACTTTCAGACAGCGCCCCCATGGACTTCCCTTTATGGCGGTTACTCGCCCACAAAGCGCCCATATCATGAACACCGGCGAAGAAAATGGTACCGAATACCACCCACAGAACGGCCGGAACCCAACCCCAGTACACGGCAATAGCCGGCCCGACGATGGGAGCAGCACCGGCTACGGAGGTAAAGTGGTGGCCCCATAAAACCACTTTGTTTGTGGGAACGTAATCGACTCCGTCGCGCAGTTCGTGAGCAGGCGTCACAAAACTGTCGTCGAGACGGAAAATCTTATCGGCAATGAACCTGGAGTATACAAACCATCCTAGTAGCATGCCTATGATGCCAAGGACGACGATCATTATTGACTGCATAGATTAATCCTGAGTTAGAGGGTACGTTGTTATCATTATTTAAAGTAACGAAATGTACACTGAGTTGTGAAGCTTTTTTATACAGCATTGACAGGCGTGTGACGACACACCCTGATAATTTACAAGCTGTTAAATTTTACCTGCGTACATAATGCATTACAGTTCATTCACCTGAATAAATGCAACACTGCCCGGAGAGTGCGGAAATTCTAATACGATTCGATGCGATGTCCGCCCCGGTGTTCCCGTTTTACGGCATACATCAACTCATCAGCTTTCGCCAGTAAAGTGGTCAGTTCAGCATGCTCACGCTTCAGCAGCATTGCGCCGACGGTTGCAGAAACAGCACACGTGCCGACGCCTTCAACAGGTACCGGTACGCTGATCATATCGATAAGCAGTTTGCACTGAATGTCGATGTCATTCAGGAAGGTCCTGCCTGCCAGCAAGCCAACAACAAATTCATCACCTCCCCAGCGACAGCATACACAGGTAACATCGGCAAAAAATCTCGGGATCCGGCTTCCCACCGCTTCAAGTACTTTATCTCCGGCTTCATGACCATACTCATCGTTCACCGGTTTAAACTTGTCCAGATCGATCATCATCAATACAAAGGTTTTGTCATTACCGGCAGAGGCAGAGATAAGATTTCTGAGGAAAGGTTCACCGCCACGCCGGTTATGCAAACCGGTGAGGGGATCATGTTCAGCAGCAAAGCGCACCTGCTCTTCACGTCGCATGCGCCCGGTAATATCATTAACGATAACTTCAATGAGTACCTCACCCTCGCGATGCTGACTGATACGTTGTTCACTGACGCAAGCAAACAGACAGTGCACCCATTTAACTTCCCCGTTCTCGTAATAGGAAAGGTCGACAGAGTCCTGTTCAGCGTTTTCTCTTTTTGAGAAGCTGGAAGCCATGGCTTCAACTTGCCCGGACTCGTTAAATTTACGACAAAATGTATCCAGCGAACTGATATTACCCAGCATGCTTCTGAACGCCGGATTTGCCTGCAACAGGCCTTTTTTCGGGGAAATCAGCGCAATACCTATAGTAGCCCTCTCAAAAAGAAGACGGAATTGCCGTTCCAGTTTCTCGGTGTCTTTGCGAAGTTGCTTTTCCTGTAAGTAGAAATGCCGGGTCGCGGATATCATTCCGTTCATCCGGCTAATCAACTTGCCCAGTTCGTCCTGCCGTTTCTTCACTATTGTGATAGTTTGCAGGTTGTCAGGATCGGAAGGGTCAACCCGGTCAAACTCGCGGCTCAGCTTCAATAATGGCCTGGACAGCATTTCGTTAGTCACAATTGCTACGGCCACGGTAATGCAAAGAGCAACCAGTAACATCGATAAACTCCCCTGCATCGCGAACTCGCTTACGTTGCGCTGAATAAATTCAATATCCGGGTATACAGAGAGCTTCCCGATGGTTTGATCTTCGATAAACGGGTGAATCAAAGGAATAACAACACCGCCTTCCGGCGTTATAAGCTCTCCGCTTTGGGCCAGTACCCCTTCATTAGTTGTCACCACGGCAGCCATAACTAAATCATTTCTCACCAGACCTTCGGTAATCTCCTTCGCCAGAATATCGTCTTCCACATAAACGGCGATAGCAGAAGGCTTGCGGGTACTGTCAGCGAGTTGTGCCACCAGTTGTTTAGTGATAAACATCAGAGAGTCTTCGCTCTGCTGATACACGATACTGCCACCGGCAATGGCAATAATCCCTCCGATAAGAGCGATAATAGAGGCAACCCGGATGTGTAGTCTGCGTAGAAACATTCGTGCAATCCGTTTGCGTTACGTCAAAATGTTGTACTGTATGTCAGGCTGACAACGTTGCTCATGTGGTCTCCGGATACTTGCTGATACAAACTCACTCCCCAGAGCGCATAACCGGGAACGTCAATCCAATAATGGTCATACTGGAATTTTATTGCTGACGACGGCGATACATCCCACCGAACTCCCACACTAACTGAGCGCTGACTTTGTGAAATCGCATTCGAAATCTCCTGGCTGGCGAACGACAGTAAACCGAGATATTGTGCTGTTTCTGCATCTGGCGCTTGTGAGAAATCAGGAACTGGCAGTTGCCGGGATGATTCAGTTTCTTCTATCCCCGCTAAGGTGATGTAAGGCAGAAAGTCGCCAAAACGGTAGCCAAGGCTGATATACCCGGATACATAAGGAGATAAAAGGGTCCAGGCTGAATCCATCGCGACCATTTCTGCCATGACGAGCCATTCATCGTTGTTGTACTGATACCCTAAAGACAAATACCAGATAGCCTCATTGTCCATGTGCAAATGATCATAGACTTCATCAACGCCCGGCCAGAGCACATCAGGTACCGCCAGAAGGCTATCATAAAGGGCCTCGAAATCTCCTCCGTTAAAATGGGTTCTGTCTCCCATAAAGTAGGATCCGGTTACCTTTACAAGCCAGTCGTATGCCTCGTATGTTGTAGTCGCATTCAGGACATAGTCGTAATAAATCGTGGTAAAACTGTCGAGGGCAAACAGATTACTTTCTGACTTTCCGGCAGCAAATGTGTGCTGCCACACGCCGTTATTCGCATTATGGCGGTATTGAATCTCAGCACCGTCCACATACGACACTGATGAAGTGGGCAAATAGAAATCGACCGGCGGTCTTACCCATGGATAGGCATAGCTGACATTTCTGTATTCAGAGAGTAAATAGGCGTTGTAATTCATCCGGCCAACACGGGCTGACCAGTTCCGGTCGAACTGATAGCGAAGAAAGACCATTTCAAAATAGTTAGCAACTTCGCTGTCTCCGCGGTCCTGTGCAATAGCCTGTACCACTAAGTCCAGATCGTTTGAGAAGTGATAGTTGAACTGAAACCCGATCATGGTATCGGTGAAGACATTAAAATGCTTTCTGGGCTTATTCAGATAAGAGGAACGGAACGCAAGCTCGTCGTTACTGCTGTAACTGCCGCCCACCGTTGCAAAACCGCTGAACCGCCAGTTATCGTCATCCGCGCATTGTGCCGCGGCAGAGACCAGCAACAAAGGTAAAACGAGTAAGAGACGGATTTTATTCGAGTACAAGAACAATTTTCATCTCCTCTGAAACAGCATTCATTGGAACATAGGCAATATAGTGCTGATTGCCATTAAACAACTCACCAAGATTCGCTACCGAATTCACCTGAACCGGCGCTTTGGCACGACCGGAAAACAGTAAGCGGGACCAGTACGAGTTCACCTGACGCAGGGAGCGGTTCACCAGTGTCTGATAAAACTCTCCTTTCAGATGAAGCTCAGATTTGTAATCAAGGGGAATAAGCACTTCGCCGTCAGATGTCTCGGTAAAACGCCCCATAAATAAATCGATGACTTCAGCTTTCGAAAGGGACTGGACGGCACTGTCGGAGTGAACGACGACAGCAATGGAGTTTTCAGCATTTAACGCGCTTGCATGAAAAGACGTTGTACAGAATACAACGCTGAACAGCAGCCAGATAATTGCCAAACTTTTTGTCATGAAGAAGCTGGGATTACTGAGTAACGAAGAAGGTGACTTAACTATAGCCGATATGTTTTAAGTTGCTAATTTTGCGGGAGGAAAAGAAAAACAAAAAAGGCCGCTTGCGCGACCTTTTTTTTGGACTAGTGTGTAGTCATCAATTACTTGATGATTTTAGCTACAACACCAGCACCTACTGTACGACCACCTTCACGGATTGCGAAGCGCAGACCTTCTTCCATCGCGATTGGAGCGATCAGGTCAACGACGAATTTCAGGTTGTCACCAGGCATTACCATTTCTACGCCTTCTGGCAGCTCAACGGCACCAGTTACGTCAGTTGTACGGAAGTAGAACTGTGGACGGTAACCTTTGAAGAATGGAGTGTGACGACCGCCTTCATCTTTAGACAGTACGTATACTTCCGCTTCAAACTGAGTGTGAGGAGTGATTGAACCAGGCTTAGCCAGTACCTGACCACGCTCAACGTCATCACGCTTAGTACCACGCAGCAGAACACCAACGTTCTCACCTGCACGACCTTCGTCAAGCAGTTTACGGAACATTTCAACACCGGTACAAGTAGTTTTGGTTGTATCTCTGATACCAACGATTTCTACTTCTTCACCAACTTTGATGATACCTTGCTCAACACGACCAGTTACAACAGTACCACGGCCTGAGATTGAGAATACGTCTTCGATTGGCAGGATGAACGGCTTGTCGATAGCACGCTCTGGCTCTGGAATGTAAGAATCCAGTGCTTCACCCAGTTCGATGATTTTCTTTTCCCACTCTGCGTCACCTTCAAGGGCTTTCAGAGCAGAACCTTTGATTACTGGCAGGTCGTCACCCGGGAATTCGTATTCAGTCAGAAGTTCACGAACTTCCATCTCAACCAGTTCCAGCAGCTCTTCATCATCAACCATGTCACATTTGTTCATGAATACGATGATGTAAGGGATACCAACCTGACGACCCAGCAGGATGTGCTCACGAGTCTGTGGCATAGGACCATCAGTCGCAGCAACTACCAGGATACCGCCGTCCATCTGAGCAGCACCAGTGATCATGTTTTTAACGTAATCAGCGTGTCCCGGGCAGTCTACGTGCGCGTAGTGGCGGGTAGGCGTGTCATATTCTACGTGTGAAGTAGAGATGGTGATACCACGAGCTTTTTCTTCAGGCGCGTTATCGATTTGGTCGAAAGCCTGAGCTGAACCACCGTAAGTCTTTGAAAGGACGGTAGTGATTGCTGCAGTCAGAGTGGTTTTACCGTGGTCAACGTGGCCGATTGTACCCACGTTTACGTGGGGTTTCGTACGTTCAAACTTTTCTTTTGCCATTTTTCTAGTATCCCAGCAAAGTTACGTTAAAAATAAAAAACAATTAATTTAAACATGAGCTGGGGAGAAATGGTGCTGATAGGCAGATTTGAACTGCCGACCTCACCCTTACCAAGGGTGCGCTCTACCAACTGAGCTATATCAGCACGGAAATTGGAGCGGGCAGCGGGAATCGAACCCGCATCATCAGCTTGGAAGGCTGAGGTAATAGCCATTATACGATGCCCGCGTTCCTAATTCTCTGGCCACCTCAATGAAAAAGTGGTGGAGGGGGCAGGATTCGAACCTGCGAAGGCTGAGCCGGCAGATTTACAGTCTGCTCCCGTTGACCGCTTGGGTACCCCTCCAGAGTTTGATGATTGGTGCCGACTGCCGGAATCGAACTGGCGACCTACTGATTACAAGTCAGTTGCTCTACCAACTGAGCTAAGTCGGCTCCTCATCAAGTGGGTGCGCATTCTAGAGTAAGTTATTACTCCGTGCAAGCGTCTTTTTTATTTTTTTTCGTTTTTTTGTCAGAGCGTTTTCTCTTTCAAATTAAACGAAAAATGTTACGCAAAAAGATTACTTCTTGCGTAGCGGGCAAGACCTTGCACCACCAAATTCGCGGAACGGATAGTATCAGTGGAATGATTTATTGCAAGCATATTTTTATCTCCACCGCCGATAATTACAGCAAAATCGGATCGTTTGCTCAGCAAATAATCAATCGCGCTTAAATAAACACCATTTAGCGCTGCATGACAACCCTGAGCAACGCACATTTCGGTTGAAGAGCCCGGTGCTAAATTTTGCGGTACTGAGTTGTCTGAGGTGACTCTTGCTGTATTTTTAACCAGAGCATCACGCATAAGATGAAAACCGGGACTTATCCAACCGCCTAAATGTTGACCATCTTCAACAAAATCACAGGTAATTGCAGTACCCATGTCGATCACACAAAACATTTTTCCGGTCATTTCCTGTGCAGCGACCATCGCCAGCCACCGGTCGACACCCATTTTTGTGACATCTTGATAGCTGTTGCGTACCCCAAAATTTTCTTTTTCGGTAAAAATTTCCTGAATGACTCTATTTTCTGTGTCACAGAAATGAATAATTTTTTCTGAAATGTCTTTTTTACCCACATTAGATAAAAAAATATGGGAGAAATGTGTATCCGACAGCCAAAGAATAAATGCATCTGCATCTGTATGAACAAGAGGCTCTGAATCTTTAACATCAGCAAGAGCAACAGACTTTATTCTGCTGTTCCCGGCATCAACCAACAGAACGGCGGTATCAGATACCACGAAGGCTTACCTCACCGCCATGGAAGCGGGTAATACCGTCTTCAGTTTCTACCAGCAGCGCCCCGCTCTGATCCACACCACGGTCAATACCGGAGAAACGCTTGTCGCCCATTTGCAAAACAATTTTCTTGTCTGCAAATAAATCCAGAGATTCCCAGTAAGGTACGAACTTGCCAAAGCCCCGCTGAGTAAACTCAGGCAACAACTCCCGGAGTGATTCGATAACAGCAGCAGCGAGCCTGTTACGGTCGGGCACTTCACCTAAGTAGCCGGTTAAATCACTGTGAGGTTGACCCACATCATACTGGGTGTCGGGTACATTCACGTTTAGGCCAATACCAATGACACTGTGCGCAGTAGCGCCGATCTGGCCCTCAACTTCAATGAGAACACCGGCCAGTTTACGGCCATTCAGATAAATATCATTCGGCCACTTAAGCTGAGCATCTTCAATTTTGAATTTTCTTAACGCTTCGCAGATGGCTACCCCAACGAGAAGGGACAATCCGGCCATGCTTTGATAACCATCCGGAAAAGACCAGTACATAGACATAGTAAGACTGCCTCCCACCGGCGCAGTCCATTTACGACCATGGCGGCCCTTACCGTCTGTTTGAACTTCGGCAAGTATTACGTCACCATCAGCTAAATCGTGCCGTGCTGTTGCAATACGTTTTTTCATTTCTGTATTGGTGGACGCCAGTACCGGCTCTACCTGTATGGTCGACAACCCTGGTCTGGCCAGGTGTTTTTTGATTTGCTCTGTACTGAGCATAGGAAAACCCTGATTCAATCTGTAACCTTTACCTTTTACTTTAAATACATCCAGGCCCCAGTCAGCAAGCTGCGAGATGTGCCCTGCCACAGCGGTTCTTGAAAGCCCTACCTGTTGAGCAATGATTTCGCCGGAATGAAATTGTCCGTCAGCCAGTACAGACAAAATGTGCTGTCGTATAATTTTCGAGGCCTGCTTCATAACGTAATTACTCCGGATTTGCCAACAAGCCTGACTTCCGGCTCCAGCTGAATATCAAATTTTTCATTTACGGCATTAATAATATCACCCGCCATCTTGATCACGTCCTCACCGGAAGCGTTTCCGGTATTGGTCAGCACCAAAGGTTGCGTGGGATGACATCGCACACCACCCGTTTCGCGGCCTTTGAATCCACATTGATCGATTAACCAGGCTGCAGGCACCTTTTTACCGCTCCCGGCTGCAAATCCCGGTACTTCTCCGTATGTATCTTTAATTTTTTCGTAACGGGCCGCGGTAATGACAGGGTTTTTAAAGAAACTACCGGCATTGCCCAACAGATCAGGATCAGGCAGCTTTGCCTTTCTCACTTCAATCACTTTGTTGTAGATACTTTCCGGTGTCGGGTCCTTCAGTGTTGCAAGCTCCCCATAAGACACAATCAGCTCGTTATTTACCGGCAGACGAAAATTAACGTAGGTGATCAGTACGTTTCCCGACAGACGGCGTTTAAACACACTGTCGCGATATCCAAATTCACATTTATCGTTGGATAACGTGTGCTGTTCACCGGTGGTGATATCAATATACTCAACAGACTCGATATATCTGCCGACCTCGAGACCATAAGCCCCGATGTTCTGTATTGGAGCTGCACCTGCAGACCCCGGAATCAGTGCCAGATTTTCTAAACCGTACCAACCATTATTTAAACAGTGAGTAACCAGGTTATGCCAGTTCTCACCGCCGGCGACGCGCAGCCTGTAACTATCTTCGGAGGTATTAACTTCTATTCCCCGCATGCCATTGATAAATACCGTGCCGTCAAAATCTGATAAAAACAGCGTGTTGCTGCCTCCGCCCAAAAGATAGCTACAGGCAGACTCCCGCCAGTTCAGGAGAAACTCATCCGGCGTTGTAAAATGACAAACTGCTTTGCAATTGGCCGGGAGGTGGAAAGTGTGGTGTGATGTTAGTGTGGGCACAGTCTAATAATACTTTTTCTCTTTGCCGCAATGGTAGGCGAACTGACCAGAGAATAAAAGCATCGCAGCGCTTAAAGCCGGTCAGCGACTATTGGTTTTGCAAAGGTGGACTATTTTATATCGTTATCTGGTTTATTTATTTGTCGCCAGGACTGAAGAAATGGGTAACCACGTCGTATAAATTATTGCAGGTAACGTAATCACCTTCTTTGTTCTCATCATCTTTGCCTATTTTGTACAACTGAGAAATTCCCGCTCTGCGTCCTGCTTCAATATCAGACAGTTTATCCCCTACCATGACGCTTTCACTGAGTGAGATATCAAATTGATCCGCCGCGTCAAGCAGCATACCCGGTTCAGGTTTTCTGCATGAGCAATCCAGCAAATATTTCCCTTCTCCATGTTTGCTATGGTGCGGGCAATATTTTACGGCTTTAATATTGATCCCTTCCTTCTCGAATTCACCGAGCATCCATGTAGTTAATGACATAAACGCTGTTTCGTCGTAATAGCCCCGCGCAATACCGGACTGATTTGTAACGACGATGATTTCATATCCATTTTTTCTGATGGTGCGGCAGGCATCAAAAACACCCGGAACAAAATCAAATGAATCAGGCGAAGAAATATAGCCGTGATCGATATTGATAACGCCATCACGGTCGAGGAAGAAGGCTTTGGCTTTCATGTTTTACTAAGTAGAGAATATTTAGAGGCAAGTGTATCACTCAGCCGGAAATGAGGTAAAAGAATTGGGCAATAAGGCAATCTGAAAAGCCGCACGAAAGTGCGGCTTTAATGAGGTATGGTGTTTGTGATTAAACTAAGTTACTTACGAACGACGAAAGCGACGTAGAGCAACCAGTGATAAAGCCAGCATACCTAATGTAGCTGGAGCAGGTACTGATGTTGTAGGTGGCAAGCTAGATTGGCCTAACAGCGCATACCGTAACTGACCACCTGCATATAATACTTCACCGATACCGTTCCCCCAGAAAGACACAGTAGTGAATTCATCACTGTCATCAAAAGCTGCTACGAAAATTTCGAAAACTGATGCTGACGGATTTACCTGAGAAGGAAAGCGTCCTTCTGCAGTCGATGATGCAGACGCAACCATAATCGGCGTGCCCCCATCAAATGAAATAAATAAATCTGTTGTAGGAGAAGAACAGCAAGTTGCCCAGTCACCTACTTCAAAACCAACAGCATTCACAGGTGAATCAAAAGTAAAAGTAATGCCGCTACCAAAGTAATCCATTGGGTCCGTGCGTGGAGTTGAACCACCACCAGACGGATTAATACCAATTACCCGACCTGACATACTGCCATAACCGCTCACACTACCGGCACCACCGTCATTTTGAGTGATCACGTAGTCACCACGATCAATACTTACACCACCTGAAATCGTGTCCCAGATGTCAACAGTTACTGATTCACCAGCAGCCGCTACAGTACTGTCAAAAGACGCAACACCATCGGCGATTCCATCAAAAACCGTTAAGATTGTCGCATTAGCGGAGAAGCCTGAAGCCAAAGTGAGACCAGCAATAGCTCCGAACTTTACAAATGTATTTTTCATTTCCAGATCCTTATAAGTCCATTTCCCGTAGTAAAACCAAAACTACATTTTTAAAATTCTGTACATATCTTTACAAAGTACAGTATGCGTTTTTAGCAATAAACAAACCAAGTTTTTCGGGACCTATAAGCTATTGAAATTGATTTACTAATTTCAAATCCCTGAATTTCAGCAGGGTTCTTCGCAAATTAATTGTAAATTTTTCCGATACAAATTATTTCTTATTTCTTAAGTAAAATAAGAATATTCTAATACTATTTAATTAGATCAGAAGTAACATGGCGTGTAGTGTTATAAAGGGCTTTTCATGTACTAAGCCGTGAGATGTCGTGGTTAGAAAGGATACCCAGATAATATTTTCAGTATTCCTTACTAATTAAGTAATAGTACCCAACATCCGTCTTGTCAAATTCCTGAATTAACGACGTAGCAGCAGAGGTATGATTAACCTAAGTTCAGAAAATATAATTCAAAACGAAAAAAGCCCGCTCAGATGAGCGGGCTTCTTCGTAATTGGGAGCCTGACGGTGTGCTACTCTCACATGGGGAGACCCCACACTACCATCGCCGCTAAC